>JABMPJ010000003.1 GCA_013203785.1 Lentisphaerota bacterium
AATGCTCGGTTGTTCTGGCCCTGGAGGGTCGCGCTTTGTCGCGTCCGGAGACCGAAGCATGCCAAAGGGAAAGGCCATGCGCATGCGGCTCACTTCACCCGATGATGATCTTCTCGATCTCGCGCGGAAAGCGGGTTAGACAGTCATGACCGCCCTCCGTGACGCGCACGTCGTCTTCGATGCGAATGCCCCCCAGGCCCTTGAGATAAATGCCCGGTTCGATCGTGACGATCATGTTGCGGCGTAGGCGAACGGCGGCGGCCTGAGGCTGGGATCCCGTACCGAGGCGCGGTGCCTCGTGGATGTCGAGGCCGATGCCATGTCCGAGGCCATGTCGGATATTATCGCCGTAGCCACCGTCGCGAATGATGTCCCAGGCCTGCCTGGCGACACTGTGCGTAGCTACGCCAGGGCGTATGGCTGCCGTGCCGCGCTGATTGGCGCGGTAGACCAGCTTATAGACCTCGGCCATCTTAGGACGTGGTGTTCCCATGAACAGGACGCGCGTAATATCGCTGCGGTAGCCGTGAAGTTCAGCACCCCAGTCGAAGAGGAGGGGCTCGCCGCGCCGTACCTTGTGGTCGCTGGGGAAGTGATGACAGCTGGCGCTGTTGGCGCCAGCCGCGGCGATGATTCCCCCCACCGGGAAGCCCTGCCGGTCGGTGCCGAGTTGTCGCATGCGGTACTCCAGCTCGGCCGCCAGTCGCTTCTCGGTGCGTCCGACAAAGGCGTGCAATCCCTCGCTGACCATGGAGAGCAGTGCCTGCTCGGCGATGCGCACGCATTTGCGCGTGAGGCGGATTTCCTGTTCATCCTTCACGGCACGGTAAGTGATCACCGTCTCGCCGATATCGACTTGGCGGCGACGGCCCATCGCGGCAGCGAACGTCTGGTGCTGAGGCCAGCTCATGTCGTTGCCCTGGAAACCGATCGCGCGCCGATGCTTTTTGCGGTTGAGGGCGTTGTGGGCCTGTTCGAAAAGGGGGCCCTGGGGCAGGACGACGTCCACGCCGGGTGCTTGCACCCGGATGCAGTCGAGGAACATCCGACTGGTAAAGAGCGTGGCCCAGTCGCGGCCAAAGAGCAGGGCGGGGGACCCCTCGGTACACCCTGAGAGATAGCGGATGTCGGTCGCGTTCGTGATGAGGAGCGCTTCGACGCCGTGCTCCGCTCGGGCTCGACGCAGAACGCCCTGCCGACGTTGCCGGTAGTCGGACTCACTGAAGAGCAGTTTACTCATGGATTGTCCTTGCTATAGAGACTCGGTCGCCAAGACGGTATGGGATGTACAGCTGTGGAGGTGACAAATCGCGAGCGCGAGCGCGTCGCTGGCATCCGCAGGAGGCGTCTCAGACAGGTTCAGAAGCGTCACGATCATTTTTTGAACCTGAGGCTTCTGCGCGCCCCCGAAACCAACCACGGCTTGTTTGACGCGGCGCGGCGCGTATTCATAGAGCTTGAGACCGTGGCGCGTACAGGTGGCAATGGCCACACCGCGGGCCTGTCCCAGCACCATAGCGGTGCGGGCATTTTTGAAGAAGAACGCGCCTTCAATAGCCACGGCATCGGGTGTGGTCTCGCGTATAATGTCCTGCAGGCCTTCATCCAGGCGGAGCAGGCACTGCGAGAGTGGGATGCTTGGTTTAGAGCGGATGACGTTGTAGGCCACGAGGGAGAGCTTGCTTCCCGTTGCCTCCACCACGCCGACCCCGCTCGCCCGCAGGGCCGTATCGATTCCCAGGATGCGGGTGCTACTCGGCATCCAGTTCCTGCATGATGGCTTCGTCGATGTCCATGTTGGTGAAAACACTTTGGACATCGTCATTATCTTCGAGCGCATCCACAAAGCGTATGATCGATGCGGCCGTCGATTTCTCGGTGACCGGTACGAGTGTGTCGCTTACAAGGCAGACTTCAGCGCTCAGCGTCTCAACGCCGGCCTTCTCAAGTGCTTCGGTCACATCGTTGAACGCGTTGGGATCGGTCAGGATCTCGAACTGGTCGCCCCCTTGCGTCATATCGTCGGCACCGGCTTCCAGCACGATTGCCATCAGCTCGTCTTCATCGGCCTTCTCGGCATCCACGAAGATCTGCCCTTTGCGCTGAAACCCACGCGAGACGGAGCCCTGCGCGGCAAAGCTTGAGCCGTGCTTCGAGAAGATGTGGCGGATCTCGGCTGCGGCCCGGTTTTTGTTGTCGGTCAGCGCCAGCACAATCAAGCCGCCGCCGCCGCCCGCGTACCCCTCGTAGAGGATCTCTTCGTAGACGGCACCTTCCAGCTCGCCCGCGCCCTTCTTGATCGCTCTCTCCATGTTGTCGGCGGGCATGTTGACGCTCTTGGCCTTCTGGATCACGGTGCGCAGCGTGGGGTTCATGCTCGGATCACTGCCGCCCTGGCGCGCCACCACCATCAGCTCTTTGCTGATCTTGCTGAACGCTTGACCGCGCTTCGCATCGGCCGCGCCCTTCTTGTGCTTAATCGTTGCCCACTTGCTATGTCCGCTCATCGTTGCTCCCTTACACCTTAAAAGTCCTGAAGCGCTACTTTATAGCCGATCCGGGCGGCATCGCAAAGCCGATTAATTCATCCGGCGAGTCGCCCTCGTAGTCCTGTATCCACCCGTCATCGAAGTCAAGGGCGGTCGCCACCTCCACCACGCGGTCGTACTCCTCCCGCGAAATGGGGCGGTTCCAGCCCGGCCGCTGCAGGGCGCGGAAGGCGGGCGTGTACTGGGCCATGACACTGATGGCGATCGTGGGGCCGATGGTCTCGGCCAGCCAGCGCAGGTTGGCGATGGTCTCGTCGGCGCGGCCGGGCAGAATGAGGAGACGGCAGATGGTGCCGCGCGTGGCGATGCCCTCGGCGTCCAGCTGGAGGGTGCCCTTCTGACGCCACATCGTCAGCAGTGCCTCACGTGCCAGCGCGACGTAGTCCGCCCGTCCGGAACCTTCGTGGGCTGAGCTCTCCTCGGCGTAGCGCAGGTCGGTTAGGTAGATATCAACCAGCGTCTCGGCGGCCGCGAGTGTATCGGTCGATTCGAAGCCGCTGGTGTTGTAGACCACCGGTCTGCGGATGCCGGCCTGATGGAGGGGGACGATGGCCGCTTGGATCTGCGGCAGCCAGGGGGTGGGGCTGACCAGGTTCCAGTTGTGGCAGCCGACTCGATCGAGCTCCCTAAAAAGGTTGGTCAGAGCCGACTCGTCATACGTCGCGCCCGCCCCCTCCTGGCTCCAGGGGTGGTTTTGGCAGTATAGACAGTGGAGCGTGCAGCGGCTGAAGAAGACGGTACCGGAGCCCTTGGTGCCTGACAGTGGTGGCTCTTCACCGTGGTGGGGGCCGTAGCGATAGACCTCGGCCAGCGGCCCGGCCCGGCAGAAGCCGAGCCCGCCGGAGAGTCGGTCCACGCCGCACCGGCGTGGGCATAAATTGCAGGAATGCAGTGCGATCACGTCCCTGCTGATCTCCGACGTCTGGCCTACGACAGTCTGAATACGGTCTACTCCACCTTGGTCGCAGCGACCTCGGCTGCAACCTTCTGCGTGATGTTGGCCGGGGCCACATCGTAGCGAGTAAACTCCATTTCAAACGAGCCCTGTCCCGCGGTCATGCTGCGCAGCTCGGCGGCGTAGCGGAAGAGCTCGGACTGGGGCACTTCAGCCGTCAAGACCTGCATGCCCTCCGTAGCCTCCATGCCCATGATGCGCCCGCGCTTGTGGTTGAGATCGCCATTGATGTCGCCCAGGGCGTGATCCGGAATCATGACCTTGACCGTCATGATCGGCTCGAGCAGCACCGGCTTGGCATTGCTCATGGCCTCGCGCAGGGCGCGTGAGCCGGCAATCTTAAAGGCGACTTCGGAGGAGTCGACATCGTGATAGGAGCCATCGTAGAGCGTGGCCTTCACCTTGGTGACAGGGAAGCCCGCAATAGAGCCGCTGGTCATGCCATCCACCAACCCCTTTTGGACGCCCGGAATGAAGTTGCCGGGAATCACGCCGCCCACGATCGCGTTGACAAACCAATCCTCTTCGCCTTCGGGCAGCGGTTCGACGCGCAGGTAAACCTCGCCGTACTGGCCGCGTCCGCCGGACTGCTTTTTGTGTTTGTGGTGGCCTTCGCCCAGGCTGGTGACAGTCTCCATATAGGGCACTTTGGGGGTGCTGAGAGTCACTTCAACGTTACTGCGGCTCTTCATCATGCCGACCGCGACGTCGATATGAACATCACCCAGTCCTTGCAGCACGACCTCATGGGTCTGGGCGTTGCGGTCCACATGCAGAGTCGGGTCCTCTTCGCAAATACGCGTCAGGGCCAGGCCAATCTTGTCTTCATCGGCCTGGGTTTTGGCCTCAACAGCCTGGAACATGACCGGTTTCGGGAATCGGATGCCGTGCATAACCGTCGTGCCGCCGATGTCGCAGAGCGTATCGCCGACGTGCGTGCCCTTGAGCTTGGGAATAGCCACAATGTCGCCCGGACGGGCTTGGGGTACCGCCTCTTGTTTCTTGCCGTTGACTCGGAGCATCGTGTGCATGCGCTCTTTATGATCGCGCGTGGTATTCTGTATCTCGCAGTCACTCTTCAGTGTCCCGCCGAGAATGCGAACAAAGTTTAACTGCCCCACAAAGGGGTCGTTGACCGAGCGCCATACGAAGCCGACGAAGGGGGCATCGGCGGCCGTGTCGACCTTGTGGCCGTCCTTGTCCAGAATCTCGCGGTCGAGTGGCGAGCGGAACAGTCGGCAAATCCCGTCCATCAGCTCGGTGACGCCGATGTCCTTGAGTGGCATGGCCGCAAAGACGGGGCAGAGGCCGCCCGAATCTACCGCCGCGTGCAAACCCGCCGCGATCTCCTCCGGGGAGAGCGCTTCGCCACCGAGATATTTTTCAATCAGCGTGTCGTCCGTTTCGGCGGCCAGTTCAACCAGGGCCCCCTTGGCTTCCGTCACCTGGGCGGCCATGTCGTCGCTCACATTAGTGGCCGCGAGCACGTCGAGCACGGCCGATCCGTCCGCGTTGGGGAGCGAGACAGGTACGCAGCCGTTACCGAACGCGGCCTGGATCTCCAGGAGCGCTTTCTCGTAGCTGGCGTTATCGCGATCCAGGCCTGTGATCACGAAGCCGCGTGCCAGTCCGGCGCGCTTGGCATGTTTCCAGACTTGGCGGGTACCGACCTGGACGCCTGAGACGGCATCCACGGCAATCAGGGCGGTGCCCGTGGCGCGGCAGGCTGAGATAACCTGGCCGTAAAAATCCATGTACCCGGGGGTGTCGACAAAAGTTAGGGCGCGCTGTTTACCATTGGTGGCCTTGTAAGGGGCCGCAAAGGATTTGGCAAAAATCGTGATCTTGCGCCCCTTCTCCTCCTCTGTAAAGTCCGCCATGCTGGAGCCCGTATCCACCAGCCCGAGGCGATCATTCAGCCCCAGCTTAAAGAGCATGGCATCCACGAGTGTCGTCTTACCGCTCCCGGTATGACCCATAATCGCAAAAGTTCTAGCATCGGCAACCGGAATGTCCTGCATAATGCGTGTCCCCTGATTTGAGTGTTAATAGACGAAAAATGCTGATTATGGCATGCAAAAGGCCGGCTTGCAAGGTGGAGATAGGCAAATGAGCGGCAATAATCGACGCGCTCCAGCCGCTTAACACCGTCTGCAGCGACTGGTTCCGAGAGCAGGGGCTTCTCGACCATCTCGTCCCGGCCAGTACCGGCATCGGCGCGGCCAACCCCTTCGGCGCGGCGCGTACGGCCGGGCTCATCGCGGAGCAGCCCCTGTTCGGCGCGGTCACCAATATCGGGGCCCAATATCGGGGCCTGTCCCTTCTGCCCTTTGAGACGCCCCAGTCCGTTGAAATCTACTTCTTTTGCCATCGTATCACAGAAAAAATGGATCGGTATTCCAGGAAGACCCCAGGTCGCTCCGCTCCTAGACCCTTTTACACACCAATGTTGACAGTGCCCAGAAGAATGGGTGTAAACGATTCCCATTGCTATTTTGATCCATTTCTATAACAGTATGTCCACACAGTATGGACATACCGTGTTGAAAAATGAAGACAATGCGAACTACTGGCCAGATAAGGCAACAGATTGACAGAGAAGTCTTTGACTATCAGAGGCTTCTTCAGTGCCTGTCCGCCTACGCAAAGCCACGTGATAAAATCAAGCGGCTTCTGGATGCGGGCGATATTGTCCGCGTCAAGAAGGGCCTCTACGTCTTTGGCGATGTCTACCGACGCGCTCCCGTGAACCGAGAGCTTCTGGCCAACCTCATCTATGGCCCCTCCTACATCAGTCTGGACTACGCCCTCGCATGGCACGGCCTCATACCCGAACGGGTCACCACCGTGACCTCGGTGACCACCGGGCGCTCGCGCAGGTTCACGACGCCGTTCGGTGTTTTCACTTACCGACCTCTTCCTGAATGTCGCTACGCCACGGGGGTGTTGTTGCAGCAGGGCGAAAATGAATCGTTCCTGCTTGCGTCACCGGAGAAGGCTCTCGCTGATAAGGTGTGGGATGACAAGCGCTTTTCTGGAGCGACCACGGCCGCATACGAAGACTATCTCGCACGTGATCTACGGGTTGATATCGACCGCCTCCTGTTGCTGGATGGGGAACGGCTTGAGGCCGTGCGTGCAGCCTACAACTCACGGAAGATTGACCGACTGATCCGCACTGTCCAAACACTCAGGGATACCGCCGATGCATGACGCCGTAAAGACAATGCTCAATGCCTATGACTGCCGGACGCGCGATGACTACGAGAATGCGATGCGTGAGATCATCCAGGAAGTGGCCCTTCTCGGCCTCTGGCGGTCGAAGTTCTTCGAGCACGCCGCGTTCTATGGCGGCACGGCCCTTCGGGTGCTGTATGGCCTGGACCGATACTCCGAGGATCTTGACTTCTCCATGCTGGCCCCGAGCCCCGACTTTCGCCTCGGCACCTATGGCGACAGTTTGCAGCGCGAGATCCGCAGTTTCGGCTTTCACGTCAGTTTCGAGCAACCCACACGCCCCCCCGAACGGCAGACAGCTATCGAGTCAGCATTTCTGAAGACGAACACGCTGCGCGAACTCATGGTGATCGAAGCCGATCCAGGTATCCTGAAAGGCCTGCACCCGGACAAGCAACTGAAGGTGAAGATCGAGATCGATACGGACCCGCCGCCGGGTTTCCAGACGGAAAACCAATACCTGCTTCAGCCCATTCCGTTCTCTGTCCGCGTCTTCGCGCTCCCCGACCTCTTTGCGGGGAAGCTGCACGCCGTTCTCTGCCGCCGGTGGAAGACCCGGGTCAAGGGGCGCGATTGGTATGACCTGGCGTGGTATGTCGGCCGACGGACGCCGCTGCATCTGAGTCATCTTGAAGCAAGGATGCGCCAGTCCGGCGACTACAGCGATCCCTCTCCGCTGAGCCGCCAAGCCCTTGTAGACAGGCTTCGCGACGCGGCAGACGAGCTTGATGTTCCCCAGGCCCGCACGGAAGTGGAGCGGTTCCTGCGGGATCGCCGTGCCGTGGAAGTCTGGTCGAATGATTTCTTCCGCCACATTGCTGATCGCATTGAGGTCGTGTGACTCCCCACCCGTGGGCCATGGTGTGTCCCACGGCCTGCTGTAGATTCCTGCTGGAATAAGGGAGCGGGGGAACGAGACAAAGAGGGATATATCATCCCTTCTGGGAACAAGAACCGAACGAGAAATAGAACGAGACTGAACGGATCCGGTATTATTAACCGGTAAAGGAGCAGTCACCACCGTTGACCACTCAACGATAGTGACTAAAAGTCTTCGCAAGTCGGGACCTTTTAAAACCGAGAACTTCGTAGGGCCGGTTTTGAGTCGAGCTGTCGGTGACTCCGGACGGCGTGGCAGTAACCCCAGTCAAGGCTCGTTCCATGGACGGTGGTGGATAGCATTTGACACGCCCGTCGATTTGGGTGAGAAGGTTGGCATGACACACAAAACGATTGACCGGTTGGGGCTGATCATTATTGGGGACGAGATCCTCAATGGTCGGCGGCAGGATAGCCATTTCACCTCTACCATGGCGCTCTGCCATGAGTGGAACATTGCGCTGGCGTATACGTTGGTGTTGCCGGATGACCCCGAGGTGCTCGTGGCGCATTTCCGGTGGGCCATGGCGCAGCCGTATCCCTTTATTTCATGCGGTGGCATCGGCTCGACCCCGGACGATGTTACGCGTCAGTCAGCCGCGCGCGCGGCCGGTGTAGAGGTGGAGCCTCATGCCGAGGCGGTTCGAATTCTGAAGGATCGCTTTGGGGATTTGATCAATGAGCCGCGCCTGCGCATGGTCTCTTTTCCGCAGACCGCCGATCTGGTTCCTAATCCGGTCAACCAAGTGCCTGGCTTCCACATCGCCAACGGCTACTTTCTGCCGGGCTTTCCCTCTATGGCCGCGCCCATGATGCGCTGGATCATGCAGACCTACTATGCTGTCGGGCCCGAGCGGTTGCGGTGTGGAATGGTGCTGCCTAACGCGCGTGAAGCGGATCTGACCGATCTGATGGAGGCCTTCGTGGCCGATTATCCAGACGTGACCTTCTCGAGTCTGCCTCAGCATACCGACCGCGGCCCGCAGGTCACGCTCAGCATCAGTGCGGTCACGGCGCGTGCCGAGGCGGCCTACGCTGACCTCAAGCAGCGCCTGGCCGCGGTGCCGGTTCCGTTCGAGGAGCAGTAGAGGGTCAGTCCAACGTCACGACATCCTGATAAGCCGGGACGGAGGCGTCCCATCCCTTCTCCCTTTTGATCCAGTCGGCCAGGGCGTTGGCGGCATCGACCTCGCCGTGTGTCACGAAGACGTGGCGCGGGGCTTCCTGCAGCGTGGAGATCCAGCGGTGCAGCTCGGACTGACCGGCATGGGCGGAGAATCCGTTGATGCGCGCGATGCGGGCTTTGACGCGGTACTTCTGGCCCATGATGCGGACCTCGTCCTCGCCGTCCAGTATGATGCGCCCGAGTGTACCAACGGCTTGGTAGCCTATGAAAAGGATTGTACTCTCCTCTCGCCCGATATTGTTGACGAGGTGGTGTTTGATTCGGCCGCCCGTACACATGCCGGAACCGGCAATAACGATGGCGGTGCCCTTGACGTGATTGATCGCCTTGGATTGATCGGCCGTGCGCGCCATAACCAGCCCTGGGAAATCGCAGGGATGGTTGCCGGCATCAAGCCGGGCGCACGTCTCTTCGTCGAAGAGCTCCTTGTGACGGCGAAAGACCTCGGTCACCCGGATCGCCATGGGACTATCGACAAAGGCGACCAGCGAGGGGATCTGCTTGGCGGCGAGTAGGCCGTTCAGGTGGTAGAGCAGCTCCTGAGTGCGTTCAATCGCGAAGCTGGGAATGATCAGATTTCCACCGGCCTTGATCGTCTCATTGATGATCGCGGCCAAGTCGGCCGGGATGGACTCCTCGCTCTTGTGTTCGCGGTTGCCATAGGTCGACTCCATGACGACATAGTCGGCCCGCTCGAACGGATCCGGATCACGCAGGATCGGCGCCCCCCAGCGGCCGATATCGCCGGAGAAAACAATCGTACGCGTTTCGTTCCCGCTACGGATGACGATACGCACACTGGCCGACCCCAGGATGTGGCCGGCCTCGTTGAAGCTCACCTCGATGTCCCCCGCGATTTTGAAGGGGGTCTCAAAGTCGTGCGCGTCAAAGAGCGGAATGGTCGCCTCGGCATCTTCGACTGTGTAGAGCGGCACCAGAGGAAAGGGGCCGGTCCGGCCTTCGCGTTCGTGACGCTTCTTCTTGTGCTTGACGTCTTCGACCTGGATCTTGGCGGAATCAAGCATGACGATCCCCGCGATATCGGCCGTGGCCTTTGTGCTATAGATCTTGCCCTTAAAGCCGTCGTGCACCAGCTTGGGTAGTCGTCCGCAATGGTCGAGATGCCCGTGCGTCAGTATCACGCCGTCGAGTTCTGAGGGTGGCACGGGGAAGGGGTCCCAGTTGCGCGATTTCAGTTTATGCTCCTGATAGAATCCGCAATCGATCAGGAACCGTTTGCCATTCGTTTCCAACAGGTAGGACGATCCCGTTACGCCCTGCGCCGCACCCCAAAAACTTAACTTTGCCTGCATATGATAGCTTCCTTCTTTGTTCGAACGCTCATCTTCACCCATGCTCCATTTCAACCGGCAGTGTTACCGCGAACTCCGTCCATTCCCCCTCGGCTGAATCGACCGTGATGCTGCCGCCGTGCTCTTCCATAATCTTGCGCGAGACGGCCAGCCCCAGTCCGGTGCCCCTGGAGCCCTTGGTGGAGAAGAATACGCCGAAGATATTCTCACGCTCGGGGGTCGGCACGCCGCACCCGGAGTCCCACACCCGCGCGCAGATCGTTGAGCCGTCGTCACTGAGGGTGGTCGTGATACGAATGATCTTGCCCTGGCCCTGCTTATCTTGGAGCGCGTCCATGGCGTTGACGAAGAGATTGAGAAAGACACGATGCAGCGCATTCTTCTCGGCCAGGAGAGAGGGGAGGGCGTCTGACAGATGCAATTCCAGGTGGATGCCCCGCTCGCCGAGCTCTTGGTGGAAGGGGCGTACGACCGATTCAATGACCTGGTTCATGTGCAGCTCCAGTCGCATCGGCTCGCGATCCTTGGCGTAGCTCAGCATGTCGAGAATCAGGTTGGTCAGGCGGCGCTCTTCGGTCGCCAGGGATTGGACGCAGCTCCCCATGGTCTCGTAACTCTTCCGCTCAAGCATGCGCTGGATGCCGCCCACACTCAGTTGCAGTCCTGTGATGATGTTCTTGGCATAGTGGGCCAGGCCAGCGATGACCTGTCCCACCGCAGCCACGCGCTCCTGCTTGACGAATTCATCCTGAAAACGGAGCTTCTCCAAGTACACCCCGATGATGTTGGCGACCGTGGCGGTGAATCGCAGGTCGAGTGAGTCGAAGGCATCACGTCGACTGCGCCGGTCGATACAGAGCACGCCGTTCAGAGCATCTTCGATGGTCATGGGGGCACAAAGGGCCGAAGAGATCTTGTGCATCACAATACTATCGCTCGGCCCGAAACGGTCGTCGGCCATCGGGTTGTCGGTCAAAAGGGCCGTGCCGTCTGAAACGGCCTGTCGAATGATTGTGCGCGAGACGCTGATCGTGGGCGTGCCGGCTTGTAGGTCGTTGGATACGGCATGAAAATCCCACTCATCCGTCGCGGGGTCGCGCAGCATGATACAGGCGCTGTCACCGTCGAGGACGGCTTTGATCTGATCCAGGACGCTCTGCAACAGCCGCTGCGGCACGCCATTGGATACGAGGGTGTTGCTCACCTCACCCACGCCGCGCAGCAACTCGTTCTCGCGGGCGGTATCCTGGATATCTCCGCGGGCGCCGGCGAGCAGGTCGGCGTCGCGGTGGTTGAGCGACGCCAGCACGCGCATAGAGGGGTCGGCCATGCGCAGTGTGGTTTCAGGGGCGGGGGCGGAATCGGCCAGTCCGTCAATCCGGATGAAGGTTCCGCCCAGACGGATGACGTCGCCATCCTTGAGGAGGGCGTGCTGGACCCTTATGTCGTTGACGCGTGTTCCGTTGCGGCTGGTCTGATCATCCACCACGGCCCGACCGGGTGCTACCGTAATGGCGGCGTGGCGGCGCGAGGTTTCTGGATCGCTCAGGCGCAATTCACAATCGCCGCTGCGGCCAATTACATAGACGCCTGGAATCTCCAGCTCGCGTTCGATGCCGCTGTCTGGGCCTTTGATAACGCTAATCTTCATGGGGTTCTCTGTCCCGCATCATGCGAGAAGCACCCCTCCCTCACAAGCAGAAAGCGTGGGGCCGTATGGTGCCCGCCGATCCCCTCCCTCTGCTTCTGAACTTGCGTGCGGGGGATCAGTTGCGTACAAAGGCGGCCATGGTTGAGAGCGATGTAACTTTGGAGGCGGGTGGCGAACACGAGGAGACTCTCGACGGACGTGATACGGCGGGGCTCAACTCAGCCCATGCCACGCTTTCGATTAGAAGCGAGGGGGTCGGCAGTTCCGATACAGCGCGTTCGCGGCTCCACCTGCATCCCCACATCTTCAAGGCCTCCGAAGAGGTTGATGGGGGCGATCTTGACTATGAACTGACCCGCACCCTGGGCAAAGGGGGCATGGGCGTGGTCTACCAGGCACGCCAGGTCTCCCTGGATCGGCGCATTGCGGTCAAGATGATCCAGTCCGATGCCGAGGCGGACCCGGTTGCGGCCAGTAAATTTCTCTCCGAGGCGATGGTGACCGGTGAGCTCGATCATCCCAACATCATCCCCGTCCATGATCTGGGTCGGACAGCGGACGGCAAGCTCTTCTACGCCATGAAGGAGATCGAGGGTTTTGCCTGGAGCGAGGTCATCCGTGAAAAGTCATTCTCCGAAAATCTGCGCATCCTGCTGGCCGTCTCGGATGCGATCGGCTTTGCGCATGCCAAAGGCGTGATCCATCGCGACTTGAAACCAGCCAATGTCATGGTGGGGGGCTTTGGTGAAGTGCTCGTAATGGACTGGGGCTTGGCCGCCAGCATCGGCAACGACAAGGCCGAGCCACTAACGGAGCACGCTTCGCTGGCGGGCACGCCGGCCTACATGGCGCCCGAGATGGCGCTGTGCGATTATGAGGCCATGGGATGCACGAGTGATGTCTATCTCCTGGGTGCCATCCTCTACGAGATGATAACGGGCAGCCCGCCGCATCCGGGTGACAACGCGCGCGATGCGATTGATAACGCGATGGAGAACATCATCCGGCCAGCCGAGAGCAAGAGCGAATGGCTCGATGTCGCCCTGCGCGCCCTCGCCACAGAGCCCACCAAACGCTACGCCACAGTGGCCGAGTTCCAAGCCGCCCTTCATGAATGCCAGGCCCATGTCGAAAGCCTCAATTTGACCACGGCCGCGGCTGACCGGCTGGATGCTGTGGCGGCAACCGCTGGAGCGGATGCCTATCGCGAATTTAATGAGATCATCGGCGGATTTCAGCAGGCGCTCCATCTCTGGGTGGGCAACCGCCGGGCGGTGTATGGCTTGCGTGCGGCACGCGAAGAATTCACGCGCCTCGCCCTCGCACGCGACGATCTGTCGCTGGCCGGGTCGCAGGTGCGCGCCATCGAGGCCGACGTGAAGCGCTGGCCCCTGCCCGGGATGCAGTTGGCACGGCCAGACGACCTGGCGGCCAAGGTCGCGGCCGCCCAAGGCGATGCGGTCCGCCGCCGCCGCGTTGTGCGCCTCAGTGTTGTGGCCGCGATCGTGGCAGGGTTGGCCGCCTTCGCCGTGATGGTCATGGCCTACGTGGTGACGCGCGGGCAGCGCGACCTCGCCGTGCGGGCCGAGACGCAGATGCAGGAGGAGCGTAACCGTGCCGTAGCCGCGGAAGAGGATATGCACCTCGCGCGTGATCGTGCCGAAGCGGCCGCACATGAGGAGGAACGGCAGCGCGTGCAGGCCGTCGCTGCCCTGGCGGCAGCCGAACGCGAAACCTACTACCACACGATCGCCCTCGCCGCCAAGCGGATCAGCGCCCGGCAGGGCCGTGCCGCGGAGGCGATGCTGTGGAAGGTGCCCTCCGTTCAGCGCGGTTGGGAGTGGGGCCGTCTGCTCTATGCGGCCCAGGGCAGTCTCGCCACGCTGGCGGCGCACAGTGGCACCGTCGCCTCCGTAACGTTCTCGCCGGACAGCCATCTGGTGCTCTCCGAAGGCGCCGACCAAACCGTACGGGTGTGGGATTTGAGTGGCGGTGACCGTGGCGGTGTCTTCTCGGGACACGCGGCTAGCACGTTGCCACTCCGCTTCACGGCCGACGGTAAGCAGATTCTATGGGGTGTCGATAAAGGGCGTGTTCAGTTTATGGACGTAGCGAGCCATCGCCTTACCTCCAAACCGCTCGAGACCTTCTACCCCATGCTCTACCAGGCTATGTTCAGCCCGGATGGCACGCGTCTGATTGCCTCAGGCGCACAGGGCGATACTGCTGTGTGGCAGCTCGACAGTGGCCGCCGCATCGCCGATCTGACCGGACACCTCACAGCCGTGGCCGCCGTGGCGCTGGATCAGAGCGGCGATCTGCTGGCAACCGGCAGTCGCGATGGTCGCGCTGCCGTGTGGCGCCTGAGCGATGGCGTCCAGCTCAAATCGTTCGGACCGCATCCCGGCGCGGTAACCGGCGTGGCCTTCGACGAAGGCGCGATACGGCTGACCACGGTCAGCGAAGATGCTCTGCTGCGCGTCTGGGATGTCGCGACCGGGCGCTCGCTCGAGGTTATGCCTTTCCTTGGCCTGGAGGCCCCGCTGTCAGCCGTGACCTTTGATGGCGCTTCGCGGCGACTCCTCGCTCTAACCGGCGCCAACGTGGCCCAGGTATGGGATGCGAGTACGGGCCAGCGCAGACTCGAACTGATGGGACACGACGGTGTGGTCACGGCGGCGGCCTTCTCGCCGGATGGCCAACTGGCGGTGACCGGCGCACGCGACGGTGAGCTGATGGTGTGGGATGCCTCACAGGAGGGCGGAGCGATGACGCTGGGTGGTCATGCCGGCGCGGTTGTGACGGCGCGCTTCGATCCGACGGCATCCAGGGTGGTGACGGCAGCTGAGGATGGCTATGTGCGAATCTGGGATACCACCGACGGCCGACTGATCAGGACGTTGAACCGGCAGACCGGTCGCCTGACCTGCGCCACGTTCTCGCCGGATGGGCGGCAGATTGTGAGTGCGTCCGACGGTGGTACCACTCGGATCTGGGATGCGGAAAGCGGTGGCATGCTGCGTGCCCTGAGCGGCCATGGCGGGGCCATCACCTGGTCGGATTATTCGCCCGACGGGCGTCGCCTCGTGACGGCCGGGCAGGATGGCTTGCGGGTATGGGAGGTGGATAGTGGCACGCGCCCGCTCACGATTCGGGCCGATCAAGCCGTTTCACGTGTGGCCCTATTTTCGCCGGATGGGCGTCACGTGCTCATGGCCGGTGCTGGCGTCCAAATCTGGGATGCGGTGTCGGGTGAGGATGCGGGCCGTTTCGATGGGCACAGCGATCATGTCGCGGCGGTGGCCTTTTCGCCAGACGGCCAGTGGGTTATCAGCGGCAGTCGCGATATGACGGCCCGCGTCTGGCGTCTGGCTGATCAAGAGGAGCAGTTGGTGCTGCGCGGGGATGATAGCGCTGTATCGGCGGTGGCCTTCTCACCCGATGGCCGCCGTGTCGCGACGGCTGGCAAGCAGGGCATCCATATCTGGGATGCTTCAAGCGGCAGTGAGCTGTTAGCGCTCGACGGACACGATGGATGGGTTTCCAGCCTGGTCTTCTCAGCCGACGGCCACGCCCTGCTCTCGGCCGGCAACGACGGCACCGCCCGTATCTGGCCCGCCGTCAGCTGGACGGCCTCCCCCGAGGCGGCCCACACTGAACGGGACCAGCGCCGCAGCGCCCGTCTCAGCAGGCTGCTGGCGGAGTAGAGGTCACACCTGGATTGGTACGTACTCGCTATCGGGGTGCTGGTCCTTTTCGCGGGCGATGGCGAACATCTCCCGCCAGCAGTCGATCATGCCTCTTGGTTCGGCCAGATCTCGTTTCAGGATTTTGTGTAGCTTGGGAAGATTGCGCGAGGGGATGCTGGGGAACATGTGGTGGTCAACGTGGTCGTCCAGCCCCCAATAGAGCATGCGAACGAGCGGGTTGACGGCGATCGATCGGGTGCAGAGGCGCTGTTCGTCCACGTTATAGAGGCGACCCACATGCTCGGTCTGGTGCCATAGCCCCTCGATCGACCATCCCATCTGCCAGGCGATGGTCACCAAGGCAATCGGCTCCCAGCGTCGGAAGTAGAGCGCGGCGGCCACGACGGCCAGGTGAATCAGAAGAATGGCGGCCGACTCGATCCTGATCGTGCGGATATCCTTCTCGCTGCAATGATCCCTCATCATCCGGTCGCGCTGTCCAAGGATCCGTCGGATCTGCATCATCACCGCTTTGCCCAGCTCCTGAATGGAGCCGACGACGAGTATCCCTCGTATAAAACTGAAGAGAAATTGGCGGACCCACTTGCTCGTGAATACTTCCGGCCAGTCCGTTTCGGGATCCACACCGCGCACCATGGTGTAGCGATGGTGCAGGCGGTGCGAGATGCGCGCGTAGCGCGGGCTGTTCCAAAGGATGGTCTGCACAAAGAAGTAGAGACTCTCGCTAAACCAGTCGGCTGACCGCGCAAAGACGACTTTGTGTTGCAATTCGTGCCCGATGGGTACCCAGAAGCCGTAGAAGAAGTAGTAGACGTAGAGCAGGGGAATGGCCAGCCACACGTTGATGCGGCTGACCGCAATGGTGGCCGCCGCACTGGCGGCCAGGAAGAGCACCAAGAGCCCGATACGTAATAGGCCGTTCAACGTGCTGCGTTGTGAGAGCTCTTTGATCGTCTCGCGATCCAGTTCCGGGCGCCGCCAGCGTCCGGTCTGGTTGTTCCATTCATAGTCAGCCAGCTCCGCACGTGGCGTGAAGTCCAGTTTCATAGCTCAATCCCTCGCTCTAGTCCTGTGAGACGCAAGGCGTCCCTTCCCAAAGTTCACTATTCAGCCGTGTAGAGTAGGCTCTCAGCTCGCGATTGCAAAACCATTATTTTGACCCTCATTTTACCTGTCTTGTCTTCATGTGCGTGATCTGTCATGCTTTTTCTGCATGCGCACACCACAAAGGACCAGCCATTCGCATCTCAGCCACCGAGGCCGGCAGCCCTCCCGAAGCCATCCTGTGTGCGTCCGGGTGGGAGGGCGAGCGGCCTCGCGAGCCGGGGAGCGGTAAGGAAGCGATCATGGGTAGTGAAGAGACCGTAGCCATTCGCAAAGCGGACGAGAGGGGGAAAGGCGATCACGGTTGGCTCCAAAGCCGCTTCACCTTCTCCTTCGCCGACTATTATGATCCCAATCATATGGGGTACCGCGCCCTACGCGTCATCAACGATGATCTCATCGCGGCCGGTCAAGGGTTCGGGACGCATCCGCACCGTGACATGGAGATCGTCTCCTACGTGGTGGAGGGCGCGCTGGAACACAAGGACAGCATGGGTAATGGCTCAGTGGTGCGGCCGGGGGACGTGCAGCGTATGAGCGCGGGCACCGGGATCCGTCACAGTGAGTTCAATCCACTGCAGGACCAGCCCATGCGGTTGCTCCAGATCTGGATCGAGCCGGAGCAGAAGGGCCTGGCGCCCGGTTACGAGCAGACGCACATCGGCGCCGACCAGAAGCGCAACCGCCTCACGCTGATCGCCTCACGCGACGGCCGCGATGGGTCGGTCACGATTCACCAGGATGCCGCCATCTTCGCGAGCATCGTCGCGCCCGCGCAACGCGTGGAGCGGGCGACCGATCCGGCGCGCTATCAATGGATTCAGATCGTCGAGGGCCATGCGACGATCAACGGTCACGCGGTCGAGCGTGGTGACGGCCTCTCGCTCACGGGCGCGACGCACCTCGAGATCGAGGCCGTGACGGAGACCGAGCTGCTACTCTTTGATCTGGCTTAAAAGAGGGCGATCGCTATGAGAGACCAGCACATCAAAGCCATTGAGCTGGCTGATGCCGGTCAATGGGATGACGCACATCGCATCGTGCAGGCACTGGGGGATACAACCGCCTCCTGGATCCATGCCAACTTGCACCGCGAAGAGGGTGACCTTGGCAATGCCGACTACTGGTATCAACGCGCTGGTAAGACCCGCGTCGATCTCTCCTTCGCCGCGGAGCGCGCCACAATCCGGGCCACGCTCTGAGTGGACGGCCAGACGGTCAGTCGATGTGCTGTACTTCCTTATACCGGTAGCAGTCAATCACATGGTCGTTGACCATGCCAACCGACTGCATGAAGGCGTAGCAGATCGTTGAGCCCACAAAATTGAAGCCGCACTGCTTGAGATCTTTGCTCATGCGATCGGAGGCCTCGGTCGACGCGGGCAGTTCGGACATCTTCTTGAATCGGTTCTGGATGGGTTCTCCATCCACGTAGCGCCACAAAAACCGGTCGAGTGATCCAAACGCCTCCACGGCCGTCAGGACCGCGCGTGCGTTTCGGATGGCGGAGGCGATCTTGAGTCGGTTGCGCACGATCCCCGCATCGGCCAGGAGGCGCGCGGTCTCGTTCTCGCCATAGCGGGCGATTTTCTCAATATCGAAGTGGTCGAAAGCGCGGCGGTAGTTATCGCGTTTTTTGAGGATCGTGAGCCAGCTCAGGCCGGCCTGAGCCCCTTCTAGAATCAGCATTTCGAAGAGCCGCCGATCATCATGCAGCGGCACGCCCCAGTCGTCATCGTGATAGGCCATGTAGAGTGGATCGCCGCCGCACCATTCGCATCGTCTCTTCATGGTGCCCCTTTCTGTTGGGTCGACGGATCAGGCATAGGCCTCCGGGCCGGGTTCGGGGATTTCTTCGAGCAAGCGCTTGACGATGTCGATGGAGCTGATGCCTTCGGAGTCGGCCGCGAAGTTCGTCAAAATGCGATGGCGGAGGACGGGCGGTGCGGCCTTGCGGATATCGCTACAGCTCACGTGAATGCGCCCTTCGAGGACGGCCCGAGCCTTGGCCGCGAGGACGAGGTACTGCCCGGCGCGTGGACCAGCCCCGGTTGAGACAAACTCCTTCGTGACTGCTGGCGCATCCTCGTAAGCGGGGCGGGTGGCGCGTACAAGCCGGATGGCGTACTTGATGACATGCGATGAGACGGGGACTTTGCGGACGACCTCCTGTAGTTTCAGGACATCGGCCTTGGTCATGACGCAGGATGGCTCCATACGGGCCCCGGCTGTGGTGGCGCTGACAATCTCCTCCTCCTCATGTGCGGCCGGGTAGTCAACCCATATATTGAACATGAAGCGGTCGAGCTGCGCTTCGGGCAGGGGGTAGGTGCCCTCTTGTTCGATCGGGTTCTGCGTGGCGAGAACGAAGAAGGGCTCATCCAGCGTGTAGGTCGCGTTGCCAGCCGTGACGCGCTTCTCCTGCATCGCCTCCAGCAGTGCGGCCTGTGTCTTGGGCGGCGTACGGTTGATCTCGTCGGCCAGAAGCAGGTTGCAGAAGATGGGGCCCTGTACGAAGCGGAACTCCTTCTCGCCGGTTGCGCGATTGCTCTCGAGGACTTCGGTGCCGGTAATGTCGCTTGGCATGAGATCAGGCGTGAACTGGATACGCCTAAACTGGAGGTCGAGCACTTTGGCGATGGTGCTGACCATGAGGGTCTTGGCCATGCCCGGGAGCCCGATCAGGAGGGCGTGGCCGTGGGCGATGATGCACATCAGGATTTGATCCAGGACCTCGCGCTGGCCGACGATGACCTTCCCAATCTCGTTGCGGATCGTATCCGCGCGCGCACTCATCTGCTCCACAAGCGCAAGCTCGTCGGCGGAGGCGTTCACCTCAGGACGTGTCACAACCGGGGGCGCTGGCGCATCATCGAGTTGGAAGGTGCAGACCGTATCGCCCAGTGTGATGCTGTCGCCCTGAGCCAACAGCGCGGTCTGGACCACCTGGCCGTTAATGATCGTGCCGTTGGAACTGTCGCGATCGGTGATTCGCCAGGCGCGCCCCTCGGGACGGAGCTCGGCGTGCAGATTGGAAACCTGACCATCGGGCAGTACGAGGCCGGCACCACTGCCGCGGCCGATTGCGACGCCCTCGGCCGGGATGGTGATGCTCTGTCCGGCCAGATTTCCAACGGTAAACAGTAGTGCGGGCATAGGAACTCCTTCGTGATTCAAACTCTACTGTGTCAGCCGAAGCTCGCCAAGATCTTTGATCGAGCGGGTGACGCGAATGCCGCCCAGGGCTTCCGCGTAGTGATGGTGTGGTTCCGCCAGTGTTGGGTCGACGTAAAGGGGATAGAGGTCGCGGGCCCGGACGAATTGCCAGCCGGGCCCTACGTCCTTCAGCATGATCAGTTTGAACGTGCGCCGGTAACCCTCGCCGCCATCAGAAGGGCGGTCGCGCAGGAAGGTGCAGAGGCAGCGCGCCAGGTTGCCGCGGCCCGTGGTGCCCTCAACGCGGTGGATGAACTTCTTTGTGAAGAAGGGCTCGGAGGCTTGGACGATGTCGTCGATCTTGGCGCGGTCCTCTGTGGTCAACGTATCTGCGCCGCGCTGCAGGCGCAACCCTTCATAGAAACGGTCCTCATAGATCAGTATCAGATCATACTTCCGCATGGGTAGACCTTCAAAGCGGAAGCTGCGGCGGTCGCTTCCTGTCAACTGCCCCTCGTACACGAGGCCGGGTTCGTCGGGGGGTATCGCGAGCACCTGCATGATCGGAAGGGAGGGTGTCAGGATGGTGCCCTGAATGCCCCCGGAGGCCGAGGGATCGGTCGCGGTGTAGAGGCGGTCGCGTTCGGCTGCCGCGCTGCAGGCCAGCAGGAGGAGGGCGCAGAGGCGCAGGAGCTGTTTCATAGCGTGTCCTTGGTGGGCTCGCGGTAACCGTCGTCGTTCTGCTGCTCCTCGACGGCCCCCATCCAATAATCGAACCGTTTGGCCTGGGGGTGGAATTCGAGCCGCTTGCGGGCCTCCTCACAGAAGGCTCTGAGGGAGGTGTTGGGTTCCTTCAGTTCGATCAGGCACATCAGCAGATCGTAAAGCGCATCGGGCAGATAGCTGGATACATCGACGGCTTTGCAGTAGGCTTCCAACAGTCGGCGGGCACGCTGGTGGTGACCCATCGCCATGTAGAGCTCCGCTTCGAGGACGGCCTGATCACCGGAGACCTTGGTCAGAGGGAATTGCCGTTCCCACAGCGTTAGGACCTCGTAGGCATCGTCATAGGCGGCCTGCTCCAAATAGGTGCGCACCGTTTCGGAGGCCGACACC
Source organism: Lentisphaerota bacterium (assembly GCA_013203785.1). Classification (GTDB taxonomy): domain Bacteria; phylum Verrucomicrobiota; class Kiritimatiellia; order UBA8416; family JABMPJ01; genus JABMPJ01. The sequence continues at coordinate 20,857 of JABMPJ010000003.1, forward strand.
TCGAGGATGGCCTGTACCTTCCAGTCCTCAATACGGTCCACGGGTGCAACCGTGGAGCGCGACCGGCGGGGACGATGCAGGTGCTCACGTTGGTCCTCAAGTGCGTCGTTCAATCGTGCCAGCCGCGAGCGCAGCGTGGTGGTGGTCTGTGTTACTTGCTCGCTCCCGGTCGAAATCTTGAAGCGGTTCTGAACATCGCCATACAGCGCGGTTGCCTCGTTCAGATTGCCAGCCAGGAGCTCGACATCGCCCATGCGGATGCGCGCCCACTCCCTTGCCTCGCCCTCGCCATGCATCAGCGGCCGCAGCAGCTGGCGCGCGCCGTCCAGGTCATTAAGATAGTACATCATAATCTCAGCGCGTTTGATCTGTAGCAGGGCGCGGCGTTCACCGGCGGCGGTCTGCTCGAAGCGCCCGACCCACTTGGCGGCGGCCTCCGGATCGATGGTCGGGGCGATCATGATAAAACGGTCTTCCAGGACCGCCAAATGCGAGGGCGACGCTGACTGCGCCAGGGCTTGCCAGTGCAGAGTAAAGAGTGTCGCCAGCAGGTTTTTGCCTTCGCCCAGAGAGAGGGTTCGGAAGAGCGTGTTCCACAGACTGCCGTTCCACTCCTGAGTCGGGTCGCTGCCCGGCGGCGTGGCGCGCACCATGGCGAGACAGGCCGACAGGAAAGCGGTGCGATCCTGAGCATAATCCATACTGGTGCGCACACTGCTGTGGCCAAAAAAGGAGTGCACGGTCCGGCTGACTTGCCTACCCGAGGTGGCCGCCAGGCCGACGCTGTTCTCTCTCGCGCCGGGGAAGAGCCAGGGCGTAGCGACACCGGTGTGCTGTCGCTTACCGGAAAAGGTCCATGTGTAGGTGGTATCCTCCGGATTGCCGGCGGTGAACGCGCTGAGCTCATAGCGCAGGGTAGGGGTCTCCCCCTCGAACCAGTAGGTGTGGGTTGGACGAAGCTCTATCAGAGCCACCGGCGCTCCGTCGCGTGATCCAACCGACGTCAAGCGGCCGCTGCCAGATCGGACGATCTCGTCCTGCCGTAAGACCCGGCTGGCCTGTTTGGATGTACCCGCCATGGGGACGTTGGCGGGGCGTGGGCCACCCAACTCATTGATTGAGGTGTTCGGTGGTGCCCAGGTCATCCATACGACGCCCCGTCCTTCGCTAAACGACCCTTGTCCCCCGCAGGACGCGAAAACCTCGAGGCGATGGAGTCCGGCTGATAGCTCAACGTACTGACCCGTTCCGCCCCATTTAGCAACGCGCTCGCGTGGTGTGATGGAGGTGCCGTCGATCTGAACCTTGCTGTCGCCAACCAGCGTCATGGGTGCCATCCACGTCTGGCCGGGATCGGTCACAGCCACGTAGGCCAGCAGGTAGAAGGAGCCGGGCCGCGGGCGGCCGCTGAGATCGCCCTGAATGCAGAGCGGTGCACGCGGGTGGAAGGGGTTTTGCTGATAGTGGACACGTGGTCCAACGCTGCCCATGCGTCCGAGGGCGGTCGCGGCTGCGAGATCACCGCGCCCAGGGTCAGCACAGAGAATGGCACTGGGGGTCAGACCGCTTTCAGGGCTCCAGATTTGCGGACGACTCTTGCCTGCGACATAGATGTGGACCGTGTTGTCCGAGGCTGGAGCTTCGAAGACGACACCCATGCCGCTGTCCGGATTCTGCCAGAGCGCATAGCTCTTGAGCTCGGTCCCGTTGGCCGTGAAGACGCGCGTTACCGGCACAGGGCGAGGCAGGGCCCCGCCGTCCGGGATATAAACGAAATAGCCTGCGCTATCATGCGTCGGTCGGTCGGTGAGGCGATAGGTGAACCGTACGGCGGCTTCGCGAGCGTGCCACTCGGCCCGAGTGGGCATGGCTAGGACGAGGAGGGCGAGAACCAGCTGTAGCTGCTTACTCACCCTTAGCCTTCGTCGCGCGTTTCTGCGGGCTTGTCTCTGGCGGTGCCTCGGGCTCCGGGACGCGCGTGTCTCTCAATTTCGTGACCAGCACGGGCGGCTTGGGTGGCTTCTTGGCTTCGGTCCGCGACAGTGGGGTTACCGGACAGCAGCAGCAGGCATCCAGTGTTTCGGCCGAAGAGGCGGTGCGTGGCGGGGCCGGTGGCTTTGATCGATCCTGCGGCGGTGGCACAAATCCTGGCTCATTGGCCCCATCACCAGCCGCTAACACAGTCCCCGTACACAACGTTGCCGCCAGTAACGGTGCCAAGGCTTTGCTAATATTCTTCCTCATGGCCGGACCTTTCTTCAACCATCAACCATCAACCATTCTCATCGTACCACCCTCGCGCGTACGAATTCAACACTTCGTCGCGCGTCCAGCGGCGGGTCAATCCGTGGCTGGTGGCCGGATGATAGGGTAGGGCGTCCGAGTAGCCGGGAACAATGGCCTGAACCACCGGGAAGCCGATCTCGGGATCGGTCAAGTCTACCACGATGCAATCGAGTCCGAGTTCGCGATAGATATCGACCGCGCGATGGATGTCATCCAAGCAGTCATCCGAGGATGGCTCCGGCTCGAACGCCACCGTTGCGCCCGCGGTCAGGAAGTCGGCACGAGTGTAGGGCACGAAACCGAACATGAAAGCAGAGAGGAAATTGTCCCCGTTGCTGCCAAAACATTTGAGATTGCGGAAGTCGTGCTTAAGAACGCGTTCCTGGTCATCCGGCCGCGCATGGATGAACTCGTCCAGTCGTCGCCCCTGCACGTATTCCGTAAAGACGCGTGTCAGGGCCAGCTCCCGATCAAACGAGGCACCGACCTTAAAGAAGTGGTGAAACTGGAACTCCTCGGGAATATTGGGGTCGCGGAAGTAGGCCCCGATACAGGGCAGCACGCCGCCGAAAGAAAGATCCTTGATCGTGACCTCAATGCCCTTGGCGCACACAAAATCCAGCAGCTCTCGGATCAGAGGGTTGCCAATAGTGTCCGGATCGATTGTCGGCATCACGAGCTGCTGTTTCAGCACGGTGATGTGTGCGCGGCGCTCAAAGATCTCGGTCAATGCGTGAACCAGTGCCTCTTCACGCCGGTTGCCCGAGGCCAGTCCGTTAGGCCCGCTGATCAAGCGGATGTACTCGAGCGGCAGTTTGGTCGTCTGCTCATTCACCAGGGAGAGCCCATCCACCCAATGCTGTGCGGCATCGAGGCGCTTAATCTGATCGAGCACGGCGGGTGTCTCGGTCGTGATGTGGGATAGCAGCGATTCAATCGGCAGCGCGTTCGCGATCTCATCCTGGTGTCCGGTCCTATACCCCGCCAGCGCCGTCACGTCGCGCGCGAGGAGCCACTCCGCGCTTTCGGCCAGGGCCCCGGCCTTGCTCAGGATCTGCGAGACTCCTTTGCCCATCGCCCGAAACTCAAGGTCATCGATAAAGATGGCCGACCAATGGAGGTGCTCGGCAACCTCCTCTTCGATAAACGTGTAGTCGTGCTTCGCCCGGATCAACGGCTCCAGCCGCGCCACCGTCTCCTCCGGTGTCGTGCAGCGTCCATGGGCAATTCGTTTGCAGCTCTGCAGTTTCATGATGAGAATCAGTATCTTCCCACAGGCTCAGATGGTGGGCGAGCAATAACTCAAGCCCCGCCGTGTAGCTCAGCAATAACCCCTTGCCCCATCGCTGCGATTCACGTACAAGAGCATGAAAATTATGGTACGAGAACGGATAGCAGAAAAGACTCCCAAGATGGATTTCGACACACTGGTCGTCTCTATTCAGCAGGCGCATGATCATCTGGCTGCTGAGGCAAGCAGGGCGGTCAATATCAGCCTTACGCTGCGCAACTGGCTGATCGGGTGCTATATTGCCGAGTATGAGCTGCACGGCGAGGATCGGGCGAAGTACGGGGAGAATCTTTTGCAGGACCTGGCCAGTCGGCTGACCGCCCTCCATGTGAGCAACTCCAACCGACGCCAGCTCTATGATTACCTCAAGTTTCACCGTACATACCCTCAGATTGTGCGGTCGGTGTCGGCACAATTGCAAACACTTGTACCTGACCGTGTTGCAAAAAGAGAAGAGAAAGTGCCGACAGTGTCGGCACAATTCGTCATTCCGCCCGAGAAGCTGGTCAGCAGCCTGTCTTACAGCAAGTTCAAGCTGCTCGTTGACATCGACGACGAGACGAAACGCACATTCTACGAGTTCGAGTGCATCAACGGTGGCTGGTCCGTTCGCGAACTAAAACGTCAGATTGCCAGCCTGTATTACGAACGCTCCGGCCTATCCCTGAATAAGAAGAAGCTGTCGCAAATGGCACATGCAAATGCTGAACAATCCGAGCCACATCTCGCCATCCGCGATCCCTACGTCTTTGAGTTCCTGGGCATCAAGCCGAGCGAGGTCATGGCGGAATCCGAATTGGAGGCCGCCCTGGCGGACAAACTTCAGGAGTTTCTAATCGAACTCGGTCACGGGTTCTGCTTTGAGGCCAGACAGACGGGGATAACATCAACACAGCTTCACGGCTTGACCCATATGTGCCGCGTGCATACAGTCTTATGCATGGAGCATAAATATGTTTACGGGTAATCAGATTGTCATTTTGCGCCTATTGGTCGGGGCACCGGATCGTGCCTTCACGGTGTCGGAGCTGGGGCGATTGATGGGCAAGGCGCCCGGGGTTTTCCAGCGGGGGCTCAACGCGCTCGAAGTGGCGGGCTTCATCACCAGTCGACGCGAGGCGAACCGGCGCATGGTGAAGATCAACACGGCGCATCCTTTGTATGCGGCTGTCAGCGTGATCGTGCGTGCCGATAGCTCGCCGCTACCGGCTGATATCTATATGACATACGAATCTTCTGGCAGTCGTGAGGCGCTCAAGGTCGCGGAGGCGCCGGGGATCTACGAGACATCAACGCAGAAGATCCTGATCATTGCGGGTCCCAACGGGGCAGGAAAGACCACATTTGCGCGCGAGTTTCTCCCGCACGAGGCCGGTTGTCCGATCTTTATTAATGCCGATTACATTGCCCACGGGCTCTCCCCGTTCTCGCCCGGGCAGGCGGCGATGAAAGCGGGGAAGGTGATGCTGAGTGAGGTGGCTGATCATATTGCGCATCGTCGTAACGTCGCCCTTGAGACCACCCTCAGTGGCAGGCGATACGCCCAGCTCATACCGCGGTGGCAGGCGCAGGGATACGCTGTGAAGCTGATCTTCTTGTCGCTCCCCAGCGTCACTCTTGCACTCGCGCGCGTCGCCAGTCGAGTGAGGCAGGGCGGGCATGCGATTCCTGAACCCACTATTCAGAGGCGCTTCGCCGCGGGGCGCAGCAACTTCGACAAAATCTACAGGCCATTGGTTGATGCATGGGCCCTATTCGACAACTCAGGTGACCGGCCGGTTCTGCTGGAGGAGGATGAGAAATGACAAAGCGACGCAGAGTCAAAGACCCTGATATACGCGGTGCGGAGCCCGCCCTGCGCCGCGCCGCCCAAGCGGCGCGACGCATCGCCAAGGCCACCAATACACCCCTCGTGATCTGGGAGAACGGGAAAGTCATTGAAAAATGGATCCGATGACTCGCCTCCCCGCAGCCTTCGGACCCGCAAGAAGAGGTTTCTCTCTCGATCTCGCCCCGTGACTTGATACATGCCTTTCAATGTCCAGAGGTGTGCGTGTCCGAGGGTTCGTGATGGACCGCTCTTTTGATGGGGCGCGGGAAGTAAATGAATTTAATTCACACGGGTGATTTGCAGATACCCGACCACATGGAATTCACGAGCCGAGATGTCGGGTGATCACCCTTCGGTACGCCGCTCACATGATCGCGCGATGAATCGTCGCGGCGGCCTCGCGGCCTTCGGCAATGCATTGAGCCACGGTGGCGCCGCCGTTGAGCATGCCGCCGGCGGTGAAGAGGTTGTCGGCGTGGGGGTAGGAGAGGCTGTCCTCGGGTTCCAGTAATAGGGCTTCGATGACGAGCTCAACAGGGAGGATGGTTTCGCAACATCCAACGTCCAACATCCAACTCCCAACATCCAAGTGGGAGCTCATAATTGGACGTTGGACGTTGGGCGTTGGGCGTTGGGTGTTGATCTCATCGGCGCAGGAAGCTGGCAAGGTCCGCGCAACACGCAGTCCCGTCAGTCGACCTTCTGTGTCCGCCTCGTAGCCCAAGGGTTTGGTGAGGGGGAGACAGTGCACTCCCTCGCTCTTGAACCACGCTTCGTCTTTGTGCCAATGCATGGCGGAGCGGGGGCCGCTGAAGATGATGTAGAGATGCTTGGTACCGAGGGCTTGAGCCGTGGCAGCGGCGTCCATGGCGCAGTCGTCGCCAGCGAGAACGGCCACGCTGGGCGGAACGGTGGTGCGTGTCCCGGCTTTCGTTTCGCGTAGAAAGCGCAACGCATCCATGACGCCTTCGGCAGCACCTAACGACCGCTCCTGCCACAGTCCGGTGGCGAGCAGGATGGCGTCGTGCGTTTCACTCAGCGCCTCCAGTGTAAGAGCGCGGCCTATTTCTTCTCCGAGCCGGACGGTCAGCCGCTCCGCCGCGATCGCGGGCGCAAGCAGCGCGTCTATCTCGGGCTGGGGATCGGGCAGTCGTCGCGCCGGGATGAGCGTGCGCGGTGTGCCGCCGAGAGCCGCGTCACGTTCGATGAGCGTGACGTGGTGGCCCCTTTCAAGCAGTGCCGTGGCGCAGGCGATTCCTGTGGGGCCTCCGCCGACGATGGCGACGCGGCGACCGGATGCGTGGTCCGGCAGGCTGAGGCCGGGATACCCCGCCTCGCGTCCCAGCCAGGCGACGGTATACTGGATGTCTGTGATCGGAATCGGGTTGCCGCTTAGTGTGGCTTCGACGCAGGCGCCCTCGCTGAACATCCCGGTGGGGGTGAGGTGTGAGCAGAGCTCGGGCAGCGGGTTGGCGTGCTTCAGGATGGCGTAGCTGCGTGCGATGTCACCCTCGGCAAAGGCCTTGATGAACGCTGGCACGTCAAGCCGGTTGGGACTGGCGGTGGTGCAGGGCGCGGAGGCGCATTGGTGACAGCGTTTCGCCTCGGCGGTGAGATGGTCGAGCCCAAAGCGTCGCTGGTGGCGGTAGGCGGCTCCAAAGCGGTCCGGATCGTTGATCACGCATCCGGTGGGGCCCCCACTGCGATAGAGCGTGGAGCAGGCGCCACAGCTGATGCAGCAGCGGGTTGAATCGGCGGCACCTTGTTCAAGCGTGTCGGCCGGTAGCTCGGGATAGGCCAGTGCGGCGCGGCCGAGGCCGATCAGCGCAGCGCGACCGGAGCGGATAACACCAGCGGCCACGACGGGGAGGTAGGCTCCGAGACGGGAGAAGCCGCCGCCACTGACAATGGGTAGCTTGGGAAAGGCGCTCTGCAGATCGCCCACAACCTCGATGGCATGCGCCAGCCCGGCCAGCGGATGGTGGTCGGTGGGTGTGGTGAAGGAGGGATCGTTGTAGGTATCGGAGGCAGAGAGGTTGAGGAGATCGAGGCCGCACTCCATGAGCGCGGCGACCAGCGGCTGGGCTTCGGCAGCAGGGATGCCGCAGGGGTGGTAGACTGGATCGTGCACACTCAGGCGCGTGGCGAGCAGAAGGTTGGGCCGTGCGCTCCGGACACGCGTTACGGTGTCGCGTAGGAAGTGGGTCCGGTTTTCAAAGCTGCCGCCATAGTCCCCGGCGCGGTCTGTACCGGCCAGAAGTGCCGCCCCCAGTGAATCGTGGCAGCTCTTGATATCGACGCCATCGAAACCAGCCTGTTCGGCCAGGGCGGCGGCGGAAACGAAGTGCCCCGTGAGACGCTCCAGGTAAGCGTCCGTACATTCGCCTGCAGCGTGGGTGAGTTGGATGATGATACAGACGTCATGCCCGAAGCGCTCCCGCGCGGCGGTGCGCATGCGGCTTGCCAGCGCCGTGAACGCGTTGACGTTGCGTTCATGCAGCCAGAGCTGGGCGGCCTGGGAGCGACCGGCCTCGGCTACCGCCGTAGCCTCCATCCAGATGAGTCCGGCCCCACCGCGCGCGAAGTCGGTGTAGCGTTGGATGGTGAGTGGCCCCGGCGCACCATCGGCCTCCGCATCGGCGCCTTCGAGCGGGAGCACGCAGAAACGGTTGGGCAGCGTGTGTGCACCAATGACCAATGGGCGGCTCAGGGGCTCCAGATCATCGTCGATCGGAAGGGCCGGTGCCTGCTGCTCTACCTCTGCCCGGAGCTGCTCCAGTGAGCGAAAAGGGAAGGGGGGTGGATCAAGGTGTGTCATGCCGCACCTTTCCAACGGGAGCAAGGTAGATCGTGAACTCTTCGTCGCCGTCCACGCCGATGAGGGCATCCATCTTGCGTTGGTTGTAACCCAGCATGGGGCAGCACCCGGCTCCGAGTGATTCGACGGCGAGGGCAAGATTCTGGGCCACATGGCCCGCTTCGATCGCGATCATGCGGTGGGCAATGGGACCGTAGCGCCACTCGGTGCGGGCGGGAAGGGCCGCCCAGACAAATACGACGGCCGCCTGGCCAACAAAGGCCGCATCGTAGCAGGCCTCCACGCTCTTTGCTTCCAGCGCGTCGTCCGCACGAAGCAGGACAAGCGCGTGGTCGAGTGGCAGGTAGCGATAGAGACCGGGTATGAGCGACGTGACGCGATTAAGGAGCAGGTAGGTCTCGAATGGATGACGCGCGCCGCCGGAGGGTACCGTGCGGAACTCGTTAACGATCTGACCTTCTTTATCGCGCTCGATCTTTGTAATGCCCTGCGTACACCAGAGCAGAAAGCTCAGCTCTGAGAGAGTGAGCGGTGCATCGCTGAAGGCGCGTCGACTGCGGCGCTGCCCGATGGCGTCTTTCAGAGGCATGGCACCAAGATGGAGCGTATCCGGGCGGGGGAGCGCGATCAGGTGTGCGTCCAAGGGGGGCGGCTTATGTGCGAGCGGGGCGGGCCGTCCTTTGGTCTGATCCGTATCCAGTCGCCAGTCGCCCATGTGTCCCTTTAGAAAGACGCGCAACTGTTCGCGCGGAAGTTCATCGAGGGGCCTGACCTGGGCGATAGCGGAGAGTGATAGGAGGAGCAGGGCCGACAGAGCCGATCGGATGGTCTTGGTTTTAGCTGTGAGAATGTTCGCAATCACTTTCGCCTAATCCAACGTCGTCTTCCCCGCCCGCCGTGGCCCCATGATCGTCACGGCCTGTATTCGGTAATAAGCGTTAGCAGCTCGCCTGATATGCTTCTATCGATCACACGTGACACCATATATCATGACATATGGGAGTGCAGCTCCGTTATTGCATAAATGTTGGGCACGAGATCGGATGAGACATTGCATCTCTTTCGGCCCACCGCCATTGCATCGGACTCACCTAGGCAAGGCCGGGGTCTGTCCCTTCCTGGCCCCGGTCCCTTCCTGGCCCCGATGCGGCCGGCGACACGCCGTCCCTCCCGTCCCAAAACACCTCTCCAAGATGGCGTTCCACGATATCCCCAGAGAACATGCCCCCCCCTTCAAGCAGGTGTTCTATATCGACTACACACATTACTCGTAACACGTTGTTTATGATGTTTTATCACTTTACAGTGCATATACATAATGATATAACACGTCTTATGAAAGAGTTGATTGAGTTGGGAGAGCGCATTCGGCACACACGCATCACGGCAAAACTGAAGCAACGTGAACTGGCGGCACGAGCAGCGGTCAGCATCGCCTCGCTGGCGTCACTCGAGCGTGGAAGCCCAGTCACAACGGCAACGCTGGTACGTATACTCCACGCACTCGGGCATCGTGGAGCACTTTCTGACGTGCTGCCCCCCCCGACGGTGAGCCCACTGGAACTTCAGAAGCTTGCCGGCAAGCAACGCCAGAGGGTCCGTTAGATGCCCATTCAACTGGCAGATATCGTGTATCATGGAACGAAAGTCGGCGTTGTCTTCTGGGATGCTCCACGTCGCACGGCGGTATTTGAATATACCCCCGAATTCGTTGCCACCGGAATCGAGCTGGCACCCCTCGAGATGCCTGCACGCAGTGGACCGTATCAGTACCCACGACTGCATCCCTCCTATTGGGGCTTGCCCGGGCTTCTGGCTGAGAGCATCCCCGATACGTACGGTAACGTGCTGATCGACGAATGGGTACGACGGCAGGGACGTACCCCCAACAGTTTCTCCCCCGTGGAACGTCTCTGCTACATCGGCGACCGTGGTATGGGCGCACTGGAGTTTCGCCCCGGCCTTAGACCCCAAGCGCCCCGATCAGAGCATGTTGAGGTCAACCGGTTGGTTGAACTGGCCTCAGAGGCTCTTGCCGCGAAACAGGGCCTCTCAACCCAGCTGCAGCACGAAGAAGATCTCAGCGCGATCCTCAGCGTAGGGACCTCGGCCGGTGGAGCACGCGCCAAGGCCGTCATTGCATGGAACCCCGAGACAAACGAGGTCCGATCCGGCCAGGCACTGGCCCCCGCTGGATTTGAACACTGGCTCCTCAAGTTTGACGGGGTCTCGGCAGCCTTTGACGGCGTGCGGGATCCACAGGGCTACGGTCGCATTGAATATGCTTACTCTCTCATGGCGAAGGAGGCCGGAATCGCGATGTCGGACTGCCGACTCTTTGAAGAAGGAGGGCGAGCACATTTCATGACCCGTCGATTCGACCGCACGCCGGAAGGCGGCAAAGTCCACATGGCCTCCCTTTTCGGGTTGGCACACATGGCCTATGGCGCACCATGGGAACATAGCCATGCCTACGAAGACTATTTCGATATTGTCATCACCCGACTCGACCTTGATCCGACCGATCGATTGGAGGCCTTCCGGCGCATGGTTTTCAATGTGATGGGATGCAATCGTGACGACCATACCAAGAATTTCGGATTCCTTATGGAGCCCGACACCGGTTGGAGGTTGGCGCCAGCCTATGACGTCTCCTACGCCCAGAATCCAGAGCCAGGCAAGTGGACGGCCACCCAACAGATGTCTGTAGGCGGTAAGCGCGAATCGATCACCTCCGACGATCTCATCGCCTGTGGCCGCAACTGTGGCATCGCCACCCGGCCCAATCTGACGGGTATTATTGACGAGGTAGCAAGCGCACTGGCAAACTGGTCCCGCTTTGCATCCGCCGCAAAGGTCGACGCACACCAAGCCGACCAGATCGCGACAGCGATCTCCCGATAAGCATGTTGGATCTCACCCCCGCAAAGAAAGGCCGGGGTCTGTTCCTTCCTGGCCCCTATCCTGTTAGCCATCATCCATCGCCTCGGCCACAGCCGTTGGCGCTTCCGGGATTAGCGGGGGGACTATTTTGTTGGCCTCTTTCATGGTCTCTCATCTGCCGAATATAGACTTATGCTCACAGTGCCTCATTGAGCTTCTTGTAGTAATCGGCGACGAGGTCACGGTAACGCGACGGGGCCTCATCTGGGCCGCCGGAGACGACGCCATCCAGCAGGGCCGAGGCGTGGGCGTCGGTTAAGGTAGCGGAGGGACCGGCCTCCAGTTGGGTCTTGGCCCGCTTGAGGGCGACTACGGCGCGGTGGCGATGCTCTTTGATCTGCTCGATCGGCTGGCCGTTGGCAATGGCATCGGCGGCTTGGCGCAGGTGGTGGGCGGCATCTTTGAGGGAGTCGGCACGTACATTCTTGAGCGAGGCCTTGGTGTACATGGCGTCGGCCTGTTGGGCCATCAGCGCTTCGAGGCCCTCCATCGACCCGGCCTCGGTGGAGTCCATCCGCCGCGTACCGCCGGCCATCCCCTCCTCGCCCGCCTTACCGGAGGCCTGTTTGCCGCCACCGGTGGCCTGGACGTTGGCTTCGCCATCGAGATCGACTTGTCCATCCTGCGTCGGGTCCTGGGTGCGACGCGCTTCGATGTCGCTGTCGCCCTCGCCAAGGGTGCCTGACCCGGATGCGTTTTCGCCCACCGCCATGCCCTGGCGTCCCACGTTGGATCGACCGTCCTGTTCCTTATGATCGGGCACCTGGTTGCCCGACTTGCCCTTGGCCGCGAAGGAGGCCAGATCGCCCTCCTTGACCTCCCAGCCCAATCCGGGGTCGTCCGGAACGGCGTGGTTGGTGGCGCTGTCCTTGGCCTTATCGGCACCCTCATCGGCCTCCTCCAGAAGGTCCCCGATCAGGTCTTCAGCCTCGGCGGCCAGGGCACCCATGGCCACGCCATCCTCGGGCAGTTCGTCCTGATCGAAGGCCTCGGTCGTGATGACATCGTTTTCAGCTTTCTGGCCCAGCCACTCTTCGAGTTTGTCGAAACGGCCTTCCATCTCCTCCATCTTCTCAAGGAGTTCCTCGCGCTTGGCGTAGGCCTTTTCGGTCACCTCCTCGCCGTCCTTCTCGGAAGCGCTCTGGGCTTTCTCTTCCTCTTCGGCGACCTCTTCGAAAATTGAGAAGACGTCCTCGACCAGGTCGTTGGCGGCGTTCAGTTCCTTGAAGATGTGTAGATCCGTGGGTACCTCCAACAGAGCGGCCTTGGTGTTTTTAACCAGCTCCTGGTACTCCTCTTCCATCAGGTCCACCATCTCATCGCTATCGTCGTTCTGTTCCTTCACCATCTCGATCGATTCGAGGGCGCGCTGGTGCATCTCGCGTACCTTGCGGAACTTCTCCTTGGCATGTTCCAGGACATCAAGCATCTCCTCCTCCTGCGCGGCCACCTCGGAGGTCGCGACGGCATTCAGGCGCGTTTGCACGGCTTGGAGTTTGGCGAGAGCCTGTTGCTCGTCGGGGAGGGCAGCGGCGGGCTTGTTGCCATCGAGCGCTTCGGCGGCAAGGGTCATGTCGTCGCGAATGCGCGTGCTCTCGCACTGCGCGGCCAGCTCGATCAGAAGGGCAGCGAAGACCTGATCGTTGGCGGCAATGGCCGCGGATTCGCGTCGACAGGCTTCCATGAACTCGGTCAGATCGGCCGCCAGGTCATCCTGCTGGTCGACGATGGCCTCGCCCACGGTGGCGGCGGTGGTGATGTAGTGTCGGGTGGTCTTGATCACCTGTGTCTCGCCACTGATCAACGTGGCGAGCATACCGGAGAGGGCGCTGATACGCTGCTCGACGCGGGTCTGGGCGGCTGCCACCTCGGCATAGGTGAGCTGACGCAGGATCTTCTCCTCTGTATTGATGGCACGTGTGGCGAGCACGGCCCGATCCGGTGCAGTGGGGATGCGCGCGAGGGTGTCGATGACCTGCTGCATATCGTTGAGGTAGAGCCGCTTCGCGGTGGGGGTGAGACTCCCCAGTGGTTCGCCGGGAGTGGCCAGCAGGTCGCGCATGAGGAGGCGGATGCGGCGCTGCTGCTCGGTAGTCTGGCCCCACTGCTCGGCGGTGGTGGCAACGACGGCGGTTTGGCAGGCACGCGTGCGGCTGATGTTGTCGCGTTGCATCTCGATGAGTGTGCCAAGATTGGCGCGGGTTGCCTGCTCCTGCTTATCGTGTGTCGTCGCCATGTCGGCCAGGCTGGTGGCGTTGAAGAGGATCGTGGGAGAGTGGACGATGTGGGGCTGCAGCGGGTGGTTGTCGCGCGCGACGATGCGGAACGCCATGGAGCGTCCGTCGGCCGCGTCCACGGCCTCGCTCCAGAGCATGCTGAACGAGGTGGTGGTGGGCACCCACTGCGTGACCGGGCTACCGGGGGCATCGCTTGGGCCGCCGGGCGCGATACGCTCGAGCGTGACGTCAGCCAGGCCGTAGTCGTCGTCGACCACAAAGTCGATTGTCGGTTGCGCTCCGGGCGGTAGGGCCGTCCGTCCGGTCGGGGCGAGAATTTGGATCACCGGTGGGCGATCGGGCAGGAGGGTATACTGGAGCTGCGCCTCGATGGTCTCACCATAGCTATCGGTTGCGCTGAGGAGCAGTCCGTCCGCATGGTCGATCATCAGTCCTCCGCTCCACCACCGCGCGTCCTCGCCGCTGCCCTGCTGCAGGGGCACGGGGGTATCGCGGTTCAACTGGGCCGACGCCGCATCGAGCGTGCCATTGCAGGCGAGGCGCAGGGCGAGGTGTGAGCCGTCCGGGATCTCCACGCTGGCGGCCAGACCATCGAGGATGGTTGGCGCGATACCGGTGTGGGATGGCGGCGTGACGGAGAGCGTGAGGGCGGTGAATGCGAGCGGGGGGCGCGGGGTGATCTCGAACCACGCAGGGAAGGGCGCATCGCCGGCCCGGAAGCGGTAGCGCAGACCCGTGGAGAGGAGTGGGATGTGGTGCGAGAAGCCCTCCGTCGGTTCGCCCTCGATCGTGCCCAGAGTATAGGTCGTGGCGTCGCCATCGGCCGGTTTGATGTCCAGCAGAACGCTGTGTCCACGTCGGCCTGTGACCGTGCAGGTCAGCCCGAGCGGTTCGCCCTGCCGCGCTGTGGTGGTGCCTGGGCTGACCGAGACGATGTGCGTCAGGCTGATCGGTTTGGCGTTGCTGAAGGGATTGGTCACACGCCACATCGCCACGGCCCAGGCGCGGCCACTGAAGGCGGTGGGCAGCAGGATCACGACCAGCGCGACAGAGAGCGCGCCGATGGCCCAGCGATGAAGGCGGTGGTTCTTCATGCCGGTGACGTTGACCCGGCTCCAGCCTGGGATGTCGCGCTTGAGGTAGGCCGTCTTGAAGGGGTCGGCGGAGGGGTTGTCCGCAAACTGGAGATAGTTGATCAGATGGTTGTCGAGCTCGGGGAAGGCCTGCTCGACCGAAGCCGCCACGGCCTGCGGCGTGAGCGGTTGTTTGAGCGAGCGGCGCAGCCACCACAAGGTGACACCGATCGCGGCCAGCAGGGCCAGACAGGTCGCGCCACGGGCGAGGCGACCCCACTGGAGCAGGAGGTCAGAGAGAACCAGAATGAAGAGCCCAAGGAGCAGGCCCGCCGCAGCGATCATCAGTCGAACCTGTGCATGCCAGCGCCGCACCGTGCGTCCGATGTGCTGCAGTTCTTGGTTCATCGATGTATGTGTCATGGGCTTACGGGATCTTCGTGACCTTTACGTTATCGATGGCAACGCCTTGGGCGGTCCAGACATAGAGGGAGAAAAAGCGAACCTGCTGCAGATGCTTTCTGGCCGCCGCTGAGAGTTTCTGCATAGGGAACTCAAGCGAATGGTTTTGCCACGCCCCGGAGAAATCGGTGATGGCCTGGCTCTTGTAGACCATGCGCAGCTCGCCGGGGTGTGGGTTGTCGTGTGGTCGTACGCCCGGCTTCCATCGGTAACCGGCAAAGTAGATGCGGGTTGGCGCTCCCGGTGTCGCCTTCACATCCAGTGTGCAGCGATAGCGGGCCGCGGGATCAAAGGGCTGGAGTTGGCTCTCTACTTTGCTCTCCTCCGTCGGTGTGATCGTAAGCACGTTACGTTTCAGTCCGTCACGCGCCACGACAGAGACACGCGACGTATTGTCCACGTATACCCCGTTGCCAGTCCAGGCGTAGTCAACGGTCCATCCGGCCATCGGATTTTCTTTGCTCTCAAAATCTCCATTCTTCAGCAGGTTCCCCCCGCCAGCAAATGCACAGGTTGACGACAACACGATGGCGAGTTTAAGTAGGTGTTTCATATGTCTTTTCCTCCGTGAATGCGCGCAGATTCAATGCTAAAGACCAGCCCACTGGAGTTAGTCGGCCCGCTCTTGCGTAGCGTAGGGGGGGGGGACTTCCCTGATCAGTTGGATCTCCTCGCCGGGTTCGAGGCGGAAGTCGAACAGGCGGGGGAGTTCGATGGTCAGGTCGGGGAAGGTGGGGCTGCGGAAGGTCTGGTCCTTGTCGCAGGCATGGATGAAACGGTACGTGCTGCCATCCAGGAGAAAGACCTCAATGCATGAAGGATAGGGCGTGATCAGCCAGACTTCTGTCACCCCGCTCCGGGCGTACAGGTCCAGCTTCTTGGTGCGATCATACGTAGCGGTCGCGGGGGACAGTATCTCGATCACCAGCGTGGGCGGCCCATCAATGTGGGTGGGCTTGATCCGCTCTTCATCGCAGACGACTACGAGGTCGGGCTGAACGATATTGATGTCTGACAGCTTCACGTCCACGGGCGCGGGGTAGACGGAACATGGTGCTTCCATGAAGTGGTTGCCGAGCTGGCGCCCCAGTTCCTGTTGAATGCGTTGGTGTCGCGTCGACGGAGCGGGACTCATGGAATAGACCTCACCGCCGACGATCTCAAAGCGCTCCTCTCCATCCCAGCCGCGGTAATCGTTCCACGTACATCTCATCTCTTTGTGTGCTGGAACGCCCATCTACAGTCTCCGTTTAGCTGTCTACATGCTACTGCCGCCCCCTTGGAATGCAAGCAAGATTGAAGAGGAACCCTTTTCCCATGAGCAGAAGCTGGCCTCAATCCGCCTCAATGTCCTATGGCCTATTTGCGCTCTTCCTGACCAACCATTCTACCGTCAGCAGCCCCACGAGGCAACCCAGGATGGTCCAGAGTTGCCAGAGGGAGCGGTAGGTGGAGATCTCCTCCTCTTCGCTGCTGAAGTCGAGGGCAGAGAGCGCTTTGTCGAGGGCTTGGGCGGTCTCGTAGTAGCGTCCGCCGCTAGAGGCGGCCACAGCCTGCAGAACGGGGATGTTGGCCGGGCGCGGCATCGATTCCGGGGTGAAGGGCTTGACGAAGAAGGATACGGGGTCGGACTCAACGTTACGGCCATCGATTTCGGCTGTGGCGCGGGCCGTGTGCAGTCCCGGCTGTTCGGCTTGGAAGGTGAAGGCGCGCCCGGGAACGGATTGGCCCGATGCTGTCGGGACGAAGCGGCTGGTCATGGTGAAGGGCACGGCACGCCCATCAGGACCGGTGATGAGACACTGCACCGTGGTTGTTTCATCGAGAGTGTCGGCTTTGCTGCCGCGTGCTGTGATCTCAAGCTCTTCGCCGAGGAAGAGCTGCTCGCGGTCCACAAAACAATCAAGCAGCTTGCCCTCAAGCGCCTCTTCCTCGGGAACCAGCCAGGCGATGAGCTGATCCCAGAAGCGCCGGTAGGGCTGGCTGGTGCCGGCATCCGGACTGAGCTGCCATTTCCAGAGCGAGTCGGTGAAGAGCGCGGCCACCTTGCCCTGTCCATAGCGCAGCGAGACGACGAGAGGCTGGAGCCCGCTGGGGGTGGTCACTTCGACCAACGACCGTGCGCCGGCGGTCAGCTCCGAAAAGAGAAAGAGGGAGCGCACCGGGGGGATCGACTCCCACAGCGCGGGATCGCCCGCAAAGGCAGGGTGGGCGCGCCCGGTGTCGGTCAGGCGCACGGGGTAGTCGCCTTCATCCGCCGCGGCTCCGCGCCGTCGGGCGGGCAGCAGCTTCTGCAGCGGAGAGGCCGCAAAACCGTTCTCGCCCCAGCCCTTGGAGCCGCCCAGCAGGACCAGGCTGCCGCCATCGGCGACGAATTGTACCAGATGGTTGGCGCGCGCCGCTCCGAGCTCTTCGGCGTCGAGATTGCCGAGTATGACGATTTTGAAGAAGGCGAGCTGATCTTCGCGCATCTCGGGGGTCATGCTGCCGGCCTCACCGATCGTCATGAACGTGCCTCCAGGACCTCGCAGAAAAACAAGCGGCGTCATCTGTCGGTTGGCCTTGAGGGCCCGGCCCAGATACTTTGACTCCCAGCGCGGCGGTCCCTCGACATAGAGCAGGTGGTTGCGTGAGGTGATGACCTGCACCGAGACCGCATAGGTGTTGTCGTTGGTGTGTGATTCTTTCGCCAGAGGGGGCACCGCCACACGATAGGTAAAGACGCCGATCTCGGAGTGATCCAGCTCAAACGTCACATCGCGTGACCCACCGCCATCGGGGAGTGTGATCGGTAGCTCCTGCTGCAGGGCCTCATCGCGGTAGAGCTGCACCGTGACGGGTTGACCCCCGGTGCCCTGACCGGACAGCACGGCCTTGAGTTCAGTCTTCCAGTCCACCGTGACACGGCGCGGCGTGGTGACGGTGTCGACGCGAACGTCCGGCTCGACTTTCCATCCCGTGGCGGGTTCCAGGCGGACCGTATAGATGGGGAAAGGCCGACTTTCGGAGGCCCAGTCGTCGACCGCCTCGCGCGTATCGATACCGTCGCTGAGTAGCAACCCACCCATGACCTTCTGTCCTGCGTAGCGGGCGCTAATCCGCTTGAGGGCATCGCGCAACAGGCTGGACGTGCCGTTAGGCTCCAGCTCACGTCCCTCCGCCAGAGAGCGTTCCGGTCCGACCTCCGCATCAAAGGCGTAGGCGTCTATATCGCACTCGGCTCCCACGCGGTCGGTCCAGGCCTGTCCGAGGATCTCCTGGGCCCGGCTCCAGCGGTCGGGAAGTTCCGGGGAGGGGGCCAGCCGCATGCTGGCGGAGGTGTCGATCAAAACCACGAAGCGCGGCTTCTGAGTGCGGGTCTGGATCTCTTTAAGGCCCGGCATAAAGAGGCACCAGGCCAGCAGTGCGAGGAAGAGCACGCGCACCGCGGCCATGGCGAGCGTGCGCAGGTTGTGCGCCGCAAAACGCCAATAGCTGTAGAGCGCGACGCCCATAGCCGCCAGGAGGCATGCCCAGATCAGGAGCGTCGCCGTGCTGTGTTCGAATAGGATCATGCGCCCTTCCTGCCTGACGCATGCATCGCGAAGCAGCTCAAGAGAATTGAAATCGAACATCGAACATCGACGTGTCCCGATTTCGACGTTCGATGTTCAGTGTTCGATGTTCGATGTTCATTCATCTTCAGCCCTTCACCTTTCCGGTCGCATCGATGTGCAGGGCCTCGGAGAGTTTGGGGACGCCGCGGGCGAGGGCGTTACCGTAGACCACCTCGGCCAGGGCCACGACGAGGGCCAGCCAGAGCAGGGCTTCACCGAAGGTCTTGCCGATGCGATGCTCCTCGATCAGGCGCAGCAGGGTCGCGGGGTCGGTGGCCACCTGCACGTCATCTACGGCGAGCCGCGCTCGCACGTCAGCCGGGTCGATGGGGGTCAGATCGGATTCCTGCCGCGGCATATTGATGGCCAGGGCGGGTTGGGGTGTCGGCTGAGCCGGCGTACTGAGGGTGTATATTCCCGGCAGGTCGAGATCCTCGGCCTGCAAGGCCGTGACCCCGTCGAGGATGGCACTGCGCAGGGAGAGGGGCGCGCCTGCCGGGTCGCGCAGGGCGGAGTCCAGCGTGGCCTCGGGCAGAGGATCGGTCAGGGCGAGAGAGTCGGTAATCCAGTGGTAGTGACTGAAACGGCCCATGCCTGCGGCGAATTGGACAATCTGGTGGGCCAGAGGCAGATAGTAGGGTGAGAGCGGAAAATCGCTCCATGAACGGTCGGCCGAAATGGAGAGGCAGAGGACGCGCCCCTGGCCAAAGGGGCGCGCGAGGAGAAAAGCATCCTCGGCCCCGGCGGATACCAGAGTCTCCGTGTCATCAGCCAGCTCGTCCCAGCTCAATTGACGCCGGATCGCCACGACCGGTGTACCGACGCCCTGGCGCAGGGCGCTGAGGAGGGGGTGCTGTGGTTGGCGCCAGCGCAGGATGCGCGTGCGTGCCGCGATCGGCACGTCGCTGATGGCGGTCGGCAGACCGGGCAGACAGCGCCACGCGGCATAGTCGGCCGGTCGTGCCGTGCTGCCAGGCCAGATGACCAACAGACCGCCGCTGCGGACGTAGCGTTCAACCTGCATCACCTCTTGACCGGGCAGGGGGAGTGCATTGCATAGGAAGAGGCAGGCGTAATCATCTAGAGACTCATCAACCAACGCATCCGGGGCGATGCGCTTGACAGCAATTCCCGATCCTGCCCCGGAGTTCGCCTCGAAGGCCAGCCGCAGGAAGAGGGTCGCCTCCTCCGAGCCCACGCAGAGGGTCGGGAGCTGATCACGCGTGCGCAGCAGGAAATAGAAGGCGTCGTCCGGGGGCAGATTGTCCATGGGCGTCTCGACGCGTGCGGCATGCACGCCGGGGCCGAGGGGCGGGATCGTAAAGGTGGCATCGCTCACACCGTTACCACTGCGCGAGATGGCGCGGCGGCCGATCTCCTTCTCGTCGACGATCAGCGTGATGATCGTATCGTGGGCGGTGCCGCTGCCGGTCAGGCGGACGTTCACGCTAACCGGCCTATCGGCCATGATGATGGGCGGATCGATCGTGACGGTGAGGGGTGCTGTGTTTTCGGGGTTGGGAACACCCAGGAGGCTGACGAAGAGGGTGGTGTGCTCGGCCAGCAGGTCGGTCTTCCACTGCTCAAAACGCTCCCAGGGCAGGGCCTGGTTGTCGCTGATGATGTGGATCTCACGCTCGCGCCGCCGTGGCTCCTCCTTGAGAGCGTCGTTGGCGGCGATGAGGGCAGGTTCGATGCGAGAGCCGGTAAAGCCGGGGCGAAGCTGCTTGAGTCGTCGTACCGCGCTCTCACGATCGCCGGAAAGCTGCTCGATCAGGGGGGTGACCTCACGGCCCGCCAGGAAGATGCAGACGCGATCCTGATCGGCGAGTCCCTCGATCACACTCACGGCGTCTTCGATGGCCTGGTCCCAGACGGTCTCGCGGCCCATGACGTAGTGCATGCTGCTGGAGGTGTCGAGCACGATCGCTACATCGCGGTTGGCCCGGCTCAGGAAAGACGCCAGCCCCGTGGTGCGCAGGATGGGCATCGCAAAAGCCATGACCAGCAGCAGGATCAGGAGCGTCCGCAGCAGCCAGAGGATGAAGTGCTCCATTTTGATGCGGCGCGATGAGTGGCTGTCGGCCAGCTTCAGAAAGCGAATCGTGCTGAACGGCACGCGCACGGAGCGCCGGCTCTGGATCAGATGCAGCACCAGCGGGATCATCGCGGCGACTGCGGCCCACAGAAATAGAGGTGTCAGAAAAGTAAACATCTCACTTACTCAGCCTCCGCCGTTCTTCAAGGTAGGCGCGTACAAAGGTCTCCACAGATTGATCGGTGCGGGCGATGCGATAGTCGATCTGCATCTTGGCACAGGCTTGGCGGTAGCGATCGAGAAATGCGCTGAAGACCCGCTCGTAGTCGCGCGCCAGACCGCGCGGATCGGCCGCGATGGTCTCACCCGTTTCGAGATCTTCAAAGAGACAACCCTTCTTGTAAGTCAGATCCATCTCCATCGGATCGAGCACCTGGAAGACGATGACGTCGTGATGCTGTTTGCGGAAGTGGGCCAAGGCCCGGGTGACCCCCTCCTCGTTATCGAGCAGGTCTGAGATCACGACGATCAGGGCGCGCTTATGGACCCCGCCCGCAATCTGGTGCAAGGCCTCAGCCACGTCGGTGGTGGAATCAGGCGGATATTCGGCGACCTTGCGCAGCAGGTTGTTGAGATGCTGGAATGAGTTGCGCGCTTCCATCTGGACGTCGACTTTGTCGGCATGCAGAAAGAGACCGATGGAGTCCTTGGCTTTCGTGACGACATAGCCGATGGCGGCGGCAAGGTGGCAGGCAAAATCATACTTGGTGGTTCCGTTGCTGCCGTAGGCCATCGACTTGCTGTGGTCGAGCGCGATATAGACCCGCAGGTTGGTTTCATCCTCAAAGCGCTTCACAAAGTAGCGGTCGGTACGGCCCAGCACTTTCCAGTCGATATGTTTGAGGTCATCGCCGAGGGCATAGGCCTTGTGGTCGGCAAACTCCGAGCTGGCACCGCGCAAAGGGCTCCGATGTGCCCCCGTCAGATTGCCCTCGACGACGTAGCGCGAGTGCAGCACAAGGCGGCCCAGACTGTGCATCTCAGCGGGCGTCAGATAGGCGGCGATACCGCTCTTGGGCGGCGTTTTATGCTCGGTTTGGATGGGTGTCGGCATGGTCTTTCTTCATCGGGGACGTGCAACAGCCTTCCAGTGGTCGTGGTCGGCAAGTAAGAGGATGTGATCGCCCATATAGGCAAAGAGGATGTCGCCGTGGTGCGTTTCGGAGGCCAGTAGGGCCTGCCCCGCTTGGTCGTTCGTTTTAAACTCCACGAGGGGCGCGCCGGCGGCCATGGGCTTGAGCCGCAGCGGCTGCAGGTCAATCCGGTCGGCATAGGGCCTGGCCAGTGCTGGGGCGAGCTCGGAGTCGGCGCGAAGGATGTTGGATTGCAGCCTGTATTTCTGATTGCGTAGCCCGGGCAGATGCTCAAAGCCAACCAACCGATAGTCCCAGGACTTGCTCCAGCGGTCGACCAGTGGAGGGGCCTGCGTGGGGGTATCGGCCCAGACGTCGAGTTGTGCCGGATAGGCCACATCACGCAGGTAGAGCTTTTGTAGGGCCGCCTTCACGAGCTCGGCATCGAGACGGGTCAGCCACGCGCGGGCAATATCCGCCGCGCCCTGATCGATTCCGTTGGCGCCGCGCTTGATCATGGGGCTGAGCAGTGCGGCGGCCTCGCCGTGGCGTCCCAGTTTGAGGAGCTGCCAGGCCCTGAACTGGCGCGCTACGATCGCGAGCGGGTCGGCCGGAGCGGCAGTCTCAAAAGCCTCGCAGGCGGCGATAACCTCCGTGGGCTGGTTCGTGGGTGCGCTCTGCAGTTTCCATACCGCCCAGAAGGCCTGCTCGTCGTTGGCGTGACTGATGCTTCCCGTGGCGAGAAGAAGCATCGCGGCAAGCGCTGTGCGGCGGCGGATAGAGATCATGGGCGTTCGGCCTGTTTACGTTTGGCGAGCTCGGAACGCAGGAAGTCGGCCCAGGCCTGTTTGCCCTGCTTCTCCAGAATCTCCGCCTTGTGGTCGAGAAGATCGCGATGCTTGTAGGGCAGTTGCACGCCTGGCTTCACGGCCGTAAAGGAGTAGCAAATCGCCGAGGGATCCAGCTCGTAGAGCATCTCCTTGCCGATCTTGGGGGTCAGGCGATCTTTGTGTCGCACGATCACCGGACGCAACGTAATGAGCTGTCGCTTGAGGTCGACTGCGGCAATCTTTCCGCTGACGGCGATGGCATCTCCAATCATGGAGGGCGGGGCCTCCTTGAGCGTCTTCATCGAGACCGGCTTCGAGATCGTGAACGCCACCTTCATGTAGGAGGCCGGTTCTTCTGTCACGAAGGCCATGCAGGGCAGCCCGTTGGTCTCTCCCTCTTCAATGGTCATGATACGCAGGTAGCGGAAGTAGTGGGGGCGCCCCATGGCATCGCTTATCAGCGACTTCTGGTCTGATGGTGTCCGCGCCTCGGATAGATAGAGCGCAACGTCATTGCCGTTGTCAGTTCTGGCCCAAGCGCCACTGCTCAGAGCCGTCAGCAGAGCCAGAATCGTCATAGTGAACCGCTTCATCGCTACTGCTCCCTCCGACCTCCGCCTCCCGACATCTTCCCTCTACTGCGTCACCGCATACATCAACACATTCTGGCCGAGCTGTAGCGAGCCCACTGCGTTGCAGCCGCGGGCGTAGGGGCTCTGGGACATCTCCCATCCTCCGGCCAGACCCAGCGGCGAATAGATCACACCGAAGTGACCGTCCATATCAAGGCCTTCCAGCCAGGGCGACGTGGTGTTCTTGCCGAGGTCGGCTGCGAGGGTGGGGGTGACCCCCACGGTTCGAACGTCGTTGGGCAGGCTGAAGAGTGAGTTCTTAGGGTCGATGCGCAGCAGGCGGCGGGTGGGCATGATTTCCTGCATCAGCCGTCGGAAGGCCAGGTCGAAGCCTTTGCGTCCGCAGCAGGCTTCCGCGAAGAGGAAGCCGCCGTTGTTGAGATAGTCGCGCAGCATGGTCTTCTCCTTGGCGTTCAGCTCAAAATACTCATGGCCGGTCAGGTAGAGTAGGGGTGCATTGAAGATGCTGGGATCGGAGAGGCGTAGTTCCTTGAGCGCAAATTTCACCGGGATGTCGGTTTTTCGGTTAAAGGTCTGGAGCAGCACGGAGAGTCCTGCATGGCGTGTACGCCACACGCCGTCATACACCACCTGGGCGAGCATAACCTTGTCGGTCGACGACGCCTCCTTGTCCACAAAGGTCATGGCCTGAGCGGCGTTACGGGCCCACGCGCGCATGGAAGAGGCGTAGGAGAAGATGTTGACGCCGAGTTGGTAGGCGGAGTCGGGCTGATAGGCTTGGAACTCCTCTTCGACCGCGCCCTCCCAGCCAACTGCCATGCCCCAGCGGGAGACCAGGGCGACCACGCGGCAGTTAATCTCGATACCGTCAAACCAAGGCTCGTTGCCTTTGTAGCCAGCCGCCCGGACTCCCGCGCAATACTCCACGCGGTCGACATCATGGTAGGCGTGGAAAATGGGGTGGTCGGAGCCGAGGCGTTGGAGAGGCTGTTCCGGGAAGATCTCAGCCAGCTCGCGTTTGGCCGACCGGTAGAATGGCGCTGAGCCGAGGCCGGTATTATAGATGATCATACCGCCCGCGAGCAGATATTCGCGCAGCTTCTTGCGCTCGGCAGGCGTGTAAGCAAAGTTGTAGTGGCCAGAGCGATACAGAATCGGATTCTTCTCAGGATCGGTGTCGACCTCGGCGATCGATTTCACATCCATCGCGTAGTCTGTGTCGATCTTACCCTTCATCGACTTGAGCAGATTGTTGACGTCGTTGGGTGTGGCATTCCAGTAGCGGTCGACCTGGGCGGCTGCCGCCACCACCCCACTGAGCAGAATACAGAGTGAAAAGAAGGGCTTCATGCCGCCCAGTATGCCATGTCGAAGCTCACAGGCAAGCCCTGAGGCCTTGGCCAGAGCATAAAGTTCAGCCTTTGCTGAGCACGGCGGCACATGGTAGAATACCCCACTTTTGCAGGACGAACGGGCACGGCCGTTGCGTGTCGGAGGAGTGGCGAGATGGAGTATCGGCTGGTCAATCATGGGGATGACGGCACCGAATCCGCGCATCCGGTTGCGGAACCCTTTACCACGATCGGCCGCGCGGCCGACAACCTTGTACAGTTGACCGATCGCGAGGTCTCCAAGCATCATGCCGTTATCCGTCGTGACGGGGAGGGGTGGCAGATCGAGGACCTGGAGAGCCGTAACGGCGTGGTGCTCAACGGCACCCGAACGCCGAAGGCGGCGATTGTCTCAGGCGACCGCATCGAGATCGGCCCCTACACCTTTGCCTTCGAAGCTGTGGCCCCTCAAACCCCGTTCCCTGTTGCCAAGGAACCCACCGGCCCCGCCACGCGGGAGGCGCTCTATCGGCTCATCGGCGGCAAGCGCGCCGAAGAGACGATCAATCCTCGGTAGAGCCTGTCCTCTTCACTTGACCCGCGGTCGCTGCTGGTCTAGCGTGCCTTTGTTCTTACCTCCTTAGGCACCCGTGGCTCAATGGATAGAGCATCTGACTTCGGATCAGACGGTTGGGAGTTCGAGTCTCTCCGGGCGCACGATACAGGATCTGAGTTTGGCGCACACCAAACTGTCCTAATGCCTTCCAAAAATGCCGGCCGAATCGCTACCGCGATGGGCTTCTTCACCACTTTGGCTGGAGTCATGCACTTCGTCAACCCCGATTTCTTTAACGACATCGTTCCGCCGTGGTTGCCGCCCAGTGAAAGTTTTTGGACATACCTCAGTGGTGTCGCCGAACTGATTGTTGGTCCGATGTTGTTGTGGCCCAAATATCGCAAGCAAGGTGCGGTTGCAGCTGTTGCCTTATTCGTGGCGGTGTACCCGGCCAACATTTACATGGTCTGGGACTGGCGCGATGAGCCGTTCTCGAAACAGATCGTTGCTTATGGGCGACTCCCATTTCAGTTTGTATTTATTTGGTTGGCTTGGAAAGTCTTCACTGATTCTTCGGCAAGCGAAACTCGGTTACGACCAAGTCGTTTAGATTCATAAAGCGCTGTATCTGCTCGATCAAACAATTCTGGATACGTTTCATTCATTTGTCGTAAGGCCACACCTGCAGAAATTGTTAAACGAAGAGTGCCCTTTGCGGTTTCAATGACCAAACATTGAATGCCTGCCCGAATGCGTTCGGCAACTACCACGGCGCTTGCAAGATCTGTGTCAGGCAAAACCACGACAAACTCTTCGCCGCCGATACGCGCAGTTCCATCGATCGTTCGAGTCATTACCGAAATTTGTTTGGCGACCGAACTAATTGCAAGATCACCAACTTGATGTCCGAAATTGTTGTTGACGTCCCTCAGAAAATCTAAATCAAGTACTACAAGACACAGTTCGGTTGAATGACGTTTTGAGCGTTCAAATTCGTGGTCGACAAACTCTTGCAGACCAGATGAATTCAGTAATCCAGTTCGTATATCTCGTTTACTGAATTGTGCCGACTGATTGACCCGGAGATGTTCAACGGCTAAATAGCAGGGAGCAACAACAATGAAAAGAAGTAGTGGGTTGATGAGGGCGAAAATGGCCCCAATACAACCGATTGATATCTCGGCGAATTCTCGAAGCAACGATTTTGGATTCCAATGTGCAGTGACAAGAACTGGATTGTGACTTGCAAGACCCATGACCACCGAAACAATGAGCGAATCGATGAGCAAATGGATGGTGATCGCTAAAACGAATGCAAGCACTTGCCGATTAGTTAAGTCACCGTTGAGAGGTTGATTGTTGACGAATAACCAGAAAATCAAACTTGACGAGTTCATCGTGAGCAATCTTTGAAAACGAATCAACCAACTTGAGGGTGATCGTCGTTCGGTTGGAACAATCAATGCAACGATGACTAGGGCGAATGGTGGGAGAAGAATTGCCGACGCAAAAAAGAAGTGGCCGATCGGCGAAAGAACAATCTGACGATCACCCCGAGTTATACCTAATGATGAAGTGCGACGGCCGCTCAAGGTTGTGCCCGCGATAATGATTGGCAAGGTGATGGCTAAGGAGAGTGCGCGTTGACTAGTGATCAATAGATTCGCGACTAATACTGACCCGACGCTTAGAATGAGAAGACCCGTAAAAGTTTGCGATAGACGTTGATACCGAGTCACGAATGTTTCCCCTTGAATAGAACTCCAGGTTCTTCGGTCAATTGAGTTCGTGACTTCCTCAAGAAATCAGCAGGAAATTATCTATTTCCAGGCAAATACCGGTTGTTCAAGATGATCAACACGTTCGTTGATCCGACCTTCAACGCAGACCCAGCGCAATTGCAATAAGACTGCGCCAGTTGGCGCGTGAATGAGATCTCCGCTGAGCGGAATTTGCACGACTGGTCGATCACTTTCAGGAATGGCGACAAACCTTGGAGAATCAGCACGACATAGTTCATGGAGACCGATGCGATATGCATGGGCAACTTCAGAGGGATCGGGAACAATGACTGCATCAACACCGGCCCACACCACGACAGGAGTCATCACGAAACCTGACCGAGTCGTGTAGTCATCAAGCAGGCCGAGTACATGCTGTTCAGAAAGTTGAAGTCCAAGCTCTTCGTGTAGCTCACGCAGTGCGGCATCAATCGCCGTTTCGCCCTCGTCTAACTTTCCGCCGGGCAATGCCCACTGACCCGCGTGACGGTTCATTTTGGCGGCGCGGCGGCACAGTAAAAATGAAGCTCCACCAGAAACTCCGCGCATACGACCATCTAAACCACTGACGTCACCTGGGACTCCCCGCATTGGATCGTCGCTTGGCTGATGCGGATCTTCAAAATCATTTGGCTCGCTATCAATAATGACGATCGCAACTGCTGCGTGTCGCAAGCCATCAAGTGATTGAGATGTTCGTTCATGCTCTGACAAATTTTTAGTGATGCGATCGCGAAGTTCATTGTTGTAATCAATCATTGTTGTAATCAATCATTGATTGATCAGTCGACTGAGTTTTTCAAGACCATCCCAAACATCGGTGTATCGCGTCGTGAGTGGGCTTAAACCGAGTCGCACAATATCGGGTGGACGCACGTCAGCGATGACCTTGAATTGTGAAGCCAGATCGGTGACGAGTTGTGCAGCATTGTGATGATGAACAGCTAAATGGCAACCACGTCGCGTTGCTTCACGTGGTGTCGAAGTTGTTAACCCAAAATGATCAATGACTCCAAGACCAAACTTTGTTAGGGCTTGACCTTTCTTGGCGATTGCGGGCATACCAGCGCGACCCGACAACGCAATACCTTCTTCGGCAGCCACCAAGCTCAACATATTCGGGGTGCCCAGTAAGACCCGTCGAATGTCATCGTGTGGTGCGAAAGGCTTTTCCATGGCGAACTGATCTTTTTGTGCGAACCATCCCTTGATGGGTTGCTGAATTTGTGACTGCAAATGTTCGGCAACGAATGCCCATGCAGGTGCGCCGGGCCCGCCATTGAGAAACTTGTACGTGCAGCCAACCGCAAGTTCGACACCAAGCGCGTGAACATCAAATTCAATCGCACCAGCGGTGTGCGACAGATCCCAAAGAACTAACGCCCCTTGCTCGCGTGCATGGGCCGTGCATGCAGCAACGTCACATACTTCGGCGGTTCGATAATCAATGACACTTCGTACGACGACCGCAACATCGGACAGGTCGGTGTCGGGTGTTAATGCACGAACACTCAGACCAAGATCGTGAGCGATTCCTTCAACAACATAACGGTCGGTGGGAAACTCGTCAGCAGCGACGACAACAACCTTGCGGTCGGGGCACAGACCGAGGGCCATATGTACGCCTTGGAAGATATTGAGCGTGGTGTTGTCGTGCACCGCGACTTCACCAGGTCGCGAGCCAATGATGAGCCCCATGCGATCGCCAACCTTGCGAGGCATATCAAGCCAATGTTCCCAGCTACTAATGAGATCGGCGGCCCATTCAGTTTCGATGACCTGCTTCATGCGGGTCACTGTTGCCAGTGGAGTCCGGCCAAGTGAGTTGCCGTCAAGGTATACAACCGAGTCGTCAGGTATTAGAAATTCATGGCGGAAATGGGCGAGTGGGTCTTGCTGATCTAAAAGTTCAGCCTCGGCTCGTGAAGTCACCCTTTCATTCTGCCCGATAGGGCCCGACCCACTACGGTAGGAGGCGTGATCTTGTCTGACCGTTCGCTCCGTGAGGCCCTAAATGCGGGCCGAATCATCATCGATCCTCTCGATGAGGCTCTCATCCAGCCGTCATCAATTGACGTTCGCCTGCACCATCTCTTTCGCGTCTTTCGTAATCACACCGCCGGAATCATTGACGTCAAGAAAGACATGACTTCGCTCACCGAACTTGTGGACATCCCTGAAGATGGCGTGTTCATGCTTCACCCCGGCGAATTTGTTTTGGGATCAACCCTTGAACGTATTGCCGTGCCCAACGATTTGGTGGCACGCATTGAAGGTAAGAGCTCGCTTGGTCGACTCGGACTGTTAATCCACTCAACTGCAGGTTTCATCGACGCAGGTTTCGATGGTCACGTCACGCTTGAACTCGCGAACGTCGCAAGCTTGCCGATCACGTTGTATCCGGGTATGAAAATCGGCCAAGTGAGTTTCATGCAAATGACAACTCCTGCCGATCAGCCGTATGGGTCTGGTGCACGTGGTTCGAAGTATCACGGCCAGCGTGGACCAACGCCCAGCCGTTACTTCGAAAACTTTCGCACCGACTGATCAATACCGACACTAAGGAAAAACATGTCCCAAACAGTGAAGGGCGTTATCGCCCGTGGCAAGGGTTTGCCTGTTGAACTCGTTGATATCAATGTTCCGAAGCCAGGGCCCGGTGAAGCACGAGTCCGAGTGCAGGCCTGCGGTGTGTGCCACACCGACCTTCATTATCGCGAAGGTGGAATCAATGATGATTTCCCGTTCTTGTTAGGGCACGAAGCCGCTGGCATCGTCGAGTCAATCGGTGACAACGTCACCAATGTAAAGCCAGGTGACTTTGTTGTCTTGAACTGGCGCGCGGTGTGTGGAAACTGTCGGTCGTGTCTACGTGGCAAGCCGCAATTGTGTTTCAGCACTTTCAACGCAACCCAGAAAATGACATTGACCGATGGAACTCCGCTTGCTCCGGCATTAGGCATTGGTGCATTTGCCGAGATGACCTTGGTTGCTGCAGGTCAATGCACATTGGTAAATCCTTTGGCTTCTCCTGCTGTTGCAGGTTTGCTGGGTTGTGGAGTCATGGCCGGTATCGGTGCTTCAATGTTGACTGGCGAAGTGGAGCGAGGAAGCAGTGTTGCAGTCTTTGGTTGTGGTGGAGTTGGTAATGCGGCGATTGCTGGCGCACGTCTTGCCGGAGCAACAACGATTGTCGCTGTCGACCTTGACGATCGCAAACTTGAATGGGCCCGCCAGTTTGGCGCAACGCACACTGTCAATGCCAGCAAAACTGAACCAATTGCCGCGGTACAAGCTGCAACCAATGGTTTAGGTGCCGATGTGTGCATTGAAGCGGTTGGTCACCCCGAAGTTTTGCGCCAAGCTTTTTACGCACGTGATCTCGCTGGAACTGTCGTGCAAGTTGGTGTACCAACTCCCGACATGGTGATGCCCAATATCCCGATGATTGATTTCTTTGGTCGTGGTGGAGCATTGAAGCCAAGTTGGTATGGCGATTGTTTGCCAAGTCGTGACTTCCCGCTATTAGTTGACCTGCACCTGCAAGGTCGTTTGCCGCTTGAAGATTTTGTGTCCGAGACGATTGGGCTGTCCGAAATCGAGCAGGCGTTCCATCGCATGGAGCGTGGCGAAGTTTTGCGAAGCGTGGTCGTGCTTTGATTGAGTTAGTTAATACCACTGGAATTTTCGCGCTTGATGGCGGCGAATGGGAAGTAACGAACAACATTTGGTTGGTCGGTAATGATCGCGAAGTCATTGTGATTGATGCGGCACACGACGCTGCACCAATCGTTGAAGCAATCAATGGACGTCGCGTGAAAGCAATTGCATTGACGCATGGTCACAACGACCACATCAATGCTGCGATGGCTTTGCAAGATGTTGTTGATGCTCCGATCTTGTTGCACCCCGACGACCTCATGTTGTGGCAAGTTGTGTATCCAGATTCGCAACCCGATGGATCACTCACGCATGGTGGGGTCTTGAAAGTTGCGTCAACCGACATTGGCGTCATTCACACACCTGGTCACTCGCCAGGAGGTTGTTGTTTCCATGTTGTGGGAGCGACCAGCAATGGTGGCGACGCGATCTTTAGTGGCGACACTCTCTTTTGTGGTGGGCCCGGTGCAACTGGTCGAAGTTTTAGCGATTACGACACGATCGTGGCATCCATTCGTCGCAAGTTGTTTGGTTTGCCGGCTGAGACAATTGTTCACACTGGTCACGGTGATAGCACCACAATCGGCGCTGAACTAGCTGCACTCGGACTCAACTAGCAAACCTTTGACTCGGTAAGTCCGTACACTGCAGGTCATGACTGGGCCATTACAACTGACATTCGTGACTTCGGCAGTTGATATCAGCACCCTGCCAGGTTCACCAGCAGAGGTCGCCGTTGTCGGTCGATCAAATGTCGGCAAGTCATCGTTGATCAATGCTCTGGCAAATCACAAACAACTCGCTCGTGTGTCAAATACGCCAGGCCGTACGCAACTGATCAACTTGTTTACTTTGCCAAATGGCAGCACCCTCGTCGACCTTCCTGGATACGGTTACGCCGCAGTGCCTGGTCGAATTAAGCAGGGCTGGCAAAAGATGATTGAGGGCTACTTGCTTGATCGCGAAGAACTCGTCAACGTTTACGTTTTGGTTGACGGCGAAATCGGCCCGACCAAACTTGATGTACAGATGCTCACGTGGTTGCGTGCCAATGGCGTGCCGCACACGGTTGTTGCAACCAAGCATGACAAAGTGAAGTCATCAAAACGTGCTACTCGCAAGAAAGACCTTGCTGCTGGATGCATGCTCGATCAAGGTGACATCGTGTGGGTGAGTGCAAGCAAAGGTGTCGGTATCGAACACCTTCGCTCACTCGTGAACAGTCACCTTAAGGCGTAATCCTTTCGATTCTGGGTCGTTTTTCGGACAACCAGTGTCCAAAAAACGACCCAGAATCGTGGGTCGCCGCAGGTGGGGTATCAATGATCACTCTTCTTCGTGATTCATGGTGAACTTCAAAACATCGCAGAGCGACAATTTGGGCTAGTGACCCGTGAGCAGGCTCGGACAGTCGGTATTTCAGATCGTCAATGGAGTCGGTTGAATTCAAGCGGAATTTTTGTTCGCCGTCACACTGGTGTGAGTGGCCTGTTTGGTTTCCCAAATTCTCGTGAGCAGAGAATGATGGCGGCGACCCTTGCCCTTGATGGACGTGGGATTGCTTCGCATCGATCGGCCGCCGAGTTATGGGGTGTTTGGACACCTAGTGAAGATGATCCGGTGGACATCATCATTGGTCAACGGGTAAGCGGTAGACACCTTTCGGGTGTCATGACGCATCGACCACGAGATCACAACGATCTTGCCCCGATTCGGAAAATGGGCATTCGTTCAACCACAGCGTCTCGAACCCTTCTTGATCTTGGTGCAGTGGTGCCAGCAGCGGTTCCGAGTGTGACTGAGAGGCTTTTGATTGCTGGACACGTGACACGCGAGCACTTACAACGCGCCTTGGTGCGCCATTCGCAACGCGGACGTGATGGCATAGGCCCGTTGCGAGAAGTTCTTGCCTCATGGCCATATTCAAGTCGCCCCGCTGACTCGGTCTTTGAATTACGAATGGATCGAGTTCTAAAAAAATATGGCCTACCTATCCATGAAACGCAAATCAATGTGGGGAAATATCGGATTGATTTCGGGTGGCCAGATGTGAAAGTTGCGGGTGAACTCGACGGATGGGGTAAGTACGAACGATTAGAGCAATTTCGTCAACAGGCACGTCGCGATGCATTTCTGCAGATCAACGGATGGATCGTGGTGCACTTTACGTGGCGTGAAGTAATTCGAAGTGAGCGCAAGGTAATCCGAGAATTAGAACAAGCACTTCGTTCACGAGGTTGGAGCCCGCCAATCCGATGATTCTGGGTCGTTATTCGGACGTCCAGTGTCCGAAAAGCGACCCAGAATCAAGAGAGTTTAAGCGGTGTGGCCGGATTGGCCAATAGCCGTTCGCCATTTTCGATGGCTTCAAGCAAGTGAATCGAGATATCGGCAACCTTCATCTGGTCTTCTTCAACGCCAGCAGCCTTCACACCATCATCAAGCATGATGTAACAGAACGGACATGCCGTTGCGACACGGCTCGCGCCAGTGCTGATTGCTTCACGGGCACGTTCGTCGTTGACCTTGGTGCCAATCGTCTCTTCCATCCACATACGAGCGCCACCAGCACCACAGCACATGCC
>JABMPJ010000020.1 GCA_013203785.1 Lentisphaerota bacterium
AAGTAGCCCCGGGCCGTCCCGGCCCGAGGGCGTGCGAGGAGGGTGCACGTCTCAGGCATGTGCGGCCTTCTGTCATGGCATGCGCAATCGGTGCCTGTTCCTCGCTCGGCGCTGGGGCGGGACGGCCCCGCGCTACTGCGATTCCAGATGAATCAACTGCACTTGAGCGAATCAGCCACGCATGATGAAGAATAATGCGGTCTTCGAATCTGCTGCCCTGCAACGAACCGCAGATGCGCATGGCTCCCTATCGCCCGGACAAAGCTGCTTCACTCATCCGTCGACACGGCGATATCATCGGCGGTCCCAGCCTGCTGGTCCGGTCCTGATGAGCTGATTGTGGCCACGCCGTTGCTGAGCAGGTAGCGATACGGTTCCTCCCAGGGATCGGGCTTGATCATGGTGATATAGGGGCCATCCCAGCCCTCGACACCTGGGTTGCTGATGAGCACGATCAGCCCCTCTTCGTTGGAGGGGAGTCTGCCACACTCCCTGGCGAAAAAGCGTGAAGCCGTCGCCAGAATGTCGACCGCTTCAAGAGCCACGATCTGTGGGGTGCGGGGTTGTGATTTTCCCAGGCGCGCGCTCGCGCGTATGAGTAGGAAACCACCCACCACAGCCAGAATCGCGAGGGAGAAAAGGACTGTGGAGGGTTTGCGACCAAATTGGAATGTGGGTGTCAGCACCTCACGACGGCTGTCATCGTAGCGGGAGGTGCGGTCTCTGCGCGTGACGCGAAGGGTTGGTTTCCTGGCGCGCAGTTTGGACGGCAGGTTGACGACCTTGCCGCAATGCGGACAGGTGGCTCCCGCGGCGGTTCCAAAGATCCCCTGGCAGTATGGGCAGCGAAGTTTCATTGCAGGGGAGGATAGTGGAATAGAAGTGGGGTGTCTATGGGGGAGCCCCCTCTGGGGGAAGATTGGCGTGTACGAGTACGGCCCCATTTCCATACTCTTACACCTGCTCGTACACATTGATCTCATTGCGAAGCATTCATGTGCATATCCCTCACACTTCAATTCCCATCCTTGGAATATTCAGTCGTCGTCGGGCGGTTTCGCCGGGAAAGAGGAGTTGCTTGCGGGCGTGTTCGCTGTCGCGTGGGCTATCGGGCTTGTGAGGCAGGAAGAGGGATGTGGCCGAACGGACCGCATGTTTGCCGTAGCGGTGGTTGATGTCGTCGATGGCCCCGGTGACGCGGGCAAAGGCATCAATTTTGAGTCGGTCTTCAAAGAGGTCAAACTGGTCACTGTGGTCATCCTCGAGACCTCCCATAAAGATCATGGTAGAGCGGTATTCCCGCTGCGGATAGAACACCTGCTCAAACATGGTGCGGATGAGCGGCATCACCTCGAGGGTGGATGAGGTGGCCCTACTGAGCTTGGCTTCGAGTCCATCGTGACGGAAATCCTGTCGGCGCAGTATGACGCCGAGCATGCGTGGACGAAGGTGGTAGCGTCGTGCTTTCATGAAGGCCGACTCCACGTTTTTGACGAGCTTGGCGAAGATAAACTCCTTGTCGGTGGAGGGAGGGGTGAAGGTTTTAGACTTCATGATGGAGCCATAGGTGGTTTTCTCCTCGGTTTCCACCGGCCAGACCGACTCCCCTCGTAGCTCGCTCCAAATCTCGCGTCCCGGCTTCTTGAGCAGGTTGGCGGCCCAGAGCTGGGGCCGCATGGTAAAATCATAGGCGGTTCGCAGGCCATATTTGGTCAGGAGATTGACCGTACTGGGCCCGAAGCCCCAGACCTGTTCCAGTGCGGTGCGTTGGAGTAGAATATGGATATAGCGTCCTGGAACGGCGGTGAAGCCGCGTGGTTTGCGAAATTTGGAGCAGAGCTTGCCGAGGGCCTTGGAGAGGCTGAGCCCGACCGACACGGTGAAGCCAAGCTCCTTGTGGATCTCCTGCTGGATCTTACGCGCAATCTCCTCGTAGGAGCAGTGGTAGAGTCGACGCATGCCTGTAATATCCAGAAAGGCCTCGTCGACCGAGTACTCCTCTACGCAGGGTGTAAACTGGCGCATGACGCTAAACATGCGTTTGGAGTAGAGGCTATAGCTTTCATAATCGCTGGGAAGCACAATCAAACCGGGACAGAGACGGCGGGCATCGTGGAGTGACACACCGCGCTTCACGCCGCGTGCCTTGGCTTCATAACTGGCACAGGCAATAATACCGCGCTCCTGGCCGGTGACCACCGGTTTACCTCGTAGGGAGGGGTCGAGTGCCTGTTCGACCGATGTAAAAAAGGCATCCGCATCGATATGCAGGATGGCGCGCGGGTAGCTTCTGACAGTAAAGGGGTGATCGTCCATGGCGGCCACACCATAACAGAACTATAGTTCTATATAAAGCGTTTTTTGGAGCAGCGAGTAGAAAGAGGGTCCCCTCGCGCATGGGCCTCCCCATATCGCGCTGGACAGCCGGATGGCCAGCCCCTAGCTTTTAAGGGTCGGCGGTTCAATTGTGCTGCCGAGGTGCGTCTATACTAAAGGAGAATACTACCATGGGAACATGCTACAACTCAGTGACACTCAATGCGTCAAGCGAACAGGTGTGGGAGACCATCAAAGATTTCCATGACATGTCATGGGCCGCCGGTGTGATTACCAATCTGGAAAAAATCGGGGAGAAGGATGGCCGCACGCCCGGAGCCAAACGGATTCTGAACGAGCTGTTTCACGAAACGCTCCTCTCCATTGATCATGAAGCCAAGGGATTAACTTACTCCATTGACGACGGCCCGGGTCCGGTGGCCAGGGACGCCGTGAAGAACTATGTCGGCACCGTTTCGGTACGTCCGGTCACGAACGACAACACCACCTTTGTGGAGTGGGTATCGACCTACGAGTCTGCCGACGACACGGCCGTGGGTGAGTTCTGCGGTCCGATTTACAACGCCCTGCTTGGAGCCATGAAGACTCATTTCGCGTGAGCGAAGCGGTAGAGAGGTCGTGCTATGAGAGTGGAAACAAAGATTGATCCCGGCATCTGTGGTTTTCATGCCACGGTGGCCGCCGCCACAGAAGATGGTCAGAATGTCTCGTTTGAGTTTGTGACGGAATGCGAGACCATGCGGGAATTTGCCCGGCAGGTTGAGGCCATTTCACCGGTGGATGCCTACATGGCTTTGGGTCCGGATGAAAACCCCATGCTGGCCAAAGCCCGGGCGCTGCTGCAAACCAAGGGATGCTGCGAAGCCTGCATTGTCCCGGCTGGTGCTGTGAAGACCATGCAGGTGGCCACCAACCTGGCCCTACCCAAGGATGTCTCCATCGCCATCAGCCGGACGTAGAGCTCTCTGCGATGCGAAACGAGTCACCGCGAGCAGCGCGAAATGGTGGTGTGAGCCTCTATCTCCCCAGCGAAGAATTCAGAATTAAGGAGTCAGAATTCGAGATGCTGTTATTGCTCGGGACCTTGGATCTGATGCGTGAGCACTTCTGGCTACTGAATTCTGACTCCTGCGTGAGGCGCGCAGCGCAGAAAGCTTAACGTAGATTTGCCCTCCCTCTTTTCGCTGTTCTATGTTACCATACGCAGTGTTTTGAGGGAGTTGAACTCTATGTGTTTGCGCCGATCCACTCCAAGGTGTGCCCCCGTGCTCTGGTACGTGTTACCGGCGCTTCTCCTGGTTCTGTGCGCCGGTCGGCCCGTCTCCGCCAAGACCATTCACGTCTGGACCAATAGCCCGACCGATGGGCCCGGCACAGCTTGGTCAAACGCCTATCATGTCATCCAGACTGCGGTCAACGCTGCCGTGACCAATGATACGGTGCTCGTGACCAACGGCGTCTACGACAGTGGGGGGGCCGTGGCAGCGGGATATACGTTGAACAGCCGGGTCTCGATCTCGACCAACATTGCGGTCGTGAGTGTCAACGGGCCCGAAGTCACCACGATTCGTGGCGCGGCGGATGCCCTCGGCGATCTTGAGGGCAACGGCTTCTTTGCCTCTCGGTGTGCCTATCTGGTCGATGGCGCGTCCCTGACCGGCTTCACGCTTCAGGATGGTCATACCAAATTGAGCGGAGGCGCATGGCAGAACTGGGCCGGCGGTGGTGCACTGCTGGACGGTGGCGGCATACTACGTCGCTGCATCATATCCGGAAGCTCAGCAAAATCTTACGGCGGTGGCGTGGAGTGCAACGGGGGTGGGACTCTGGAGAGCTGTTTGATTGTGAGCAATACCGCGCCCCAGGGCGGTGGGGTAGAGCTCTTTGGGGGCGGTGCGCTGCTGAATTGCACGATTGTTGCCAATGAGGGTGTGGACGGCGGTGGGGTGAAGTGTTTCTTCGGGGGTGCAGTGAGCAACTCCATCGTATGGGGTAATACGGCTGACTCATCAGATAATATCTACCTGTTTGGTTCAGGTCATACCATCGCCTACACCTGTACGACCCCCGACCCCGGCGGTGTCTCCAACATCACGCTTAATCCGCAGTTCTTTGCGAGCGGCAGTGGCGACTACCGGCTGCTTTACGGCTCTCCCTGTGTGGATTCAGGCACGAATGGCATGGCGTTGGGACCCGATCTCGATGATCGGCCTCGTATCGTCAACGCCACGATTGATCGAGGTGCGTACGAATACGACGGCGCTCTGTACGATAGTGATGGGGATGGTCTGGTCGATGACGACGAGCTATTCCTCTACGGTACCAGCCCGCTGAATAGCAATACGGATGGCGATCCGCACGGTGATTACGTGGAGATGTTGGCCGATACCGACGGTGCGAATAGTAACGACTATTTCCACATCATGAACATCACCACGGCGTCTTCCGTGACGGTCATGTTCAATTCATCCTCCAACAGAATCTACTGGATGGAGAGCCGAAGCAATCTGCTCTCCGGCGCGTGGAGCAATGTCCCTGGGGCTGGTCCACGTCCCGGCATTGGCGGCAGCGACAGCATGATACACAGCAATGCCCCACTGCCAAGCTTCTACCGTCTCACGCTCGACACGCCCTGACCGGGCCGGTCAGGGGGTGGGGATGCCGTCGGGGTGGGTCGACTGTATGAACACCTTCAGCTTTGACTTGCTGATGACAACGGCCGCGTAGGAGCCTACGCCCTCGGGCGGTACGGTGACATGTTTGGGATATTCGGTTTGCACCACGGCGTGGCCAAGCATATTGAGTGCCTTCATAATATGCGGCGCCTCCATCGATCCGCTGCGCAGCACGGCGACCAGCATGTGTGCCGCAAAATCAATGGCTGGTTGTTGGGCCAGCGGGTCGGCTGGGTCCACAAGATCCGCCGTAAAACTGCTGTATTCCGCCTCCGTCCGCAGCACGACGACCGGTTCCTCAGGATCAAAATCGACGGGTAGGGCGATGATGCCGCGGTACTGGATCACAATGGGCAACTCTGTGGAACCGGCCAAAAGGGTGGTTGTGCCTATCGTAAATAGCAGGATCACCAAGCGTGTTACTCTATGTTTCATCATCCATTATCCAGTCCCCACGGTACTATTCTCTGGTTCGCCTGTGAAGGTTGCCGGAGAGTGTGACCCGTTTCCGCAGCGAATGTCCACCCCCTAATGCAAGTAAACAACCATTCTCATCGTGGCCCCGGCTCGCGAGGCCGCCCGCCCTCCCTCCAAGAAGCACCCAGAATGCCTTCGGGAGGGACCCCGGCCTCGGCGGCCGTGGTGGTTCGGATACGGTCATCATTCGAATGGCTGGCAGACACGCCCCGCTCTCTGCTATAAACAGGGAATGATTCGCCGTTTTGCTGCACTGATGCCGTTGTGGGTGGTCGCGTTGGGGATCGTCGGTTATCTCTACCCGCCGCCCCTGGTCTGGTTCAAACCCTACCTGGAGTGGATGTTCTTTGGGACGATGCTGGGTATTGGCTGCACCATGCAGTTTTCCGATTTTCGGCCACTCGTCCGCCACCCGCATTTGGTCTTATTGGGCCTTCTGGCCCAGTTCATTATCATGCCTGGCTGCGGCTTCCTAATTGCCAAAGCACTGCATTTTCCGCCCGAACTCTTTCTTGGCATGATCCTGGTAGGCGTGGTCCCTGGGGCCATGGCCAGCAACGTGGTGTCCTATCTGGCCCGGACCGATGTGGCCTATTCGATTGCGCTGACCTCGACGGCGACGCTGCTCTCACCGATTCTCACGCCGGCGCTGACCTATCTCTATGCGGGCACCGTGATCCACATCGATTCCTGGGCGATGTGTCTGAGCATCCTCAAGATCGTGCTACTGCCCCTCCTGATCGGTTTCTCGCTCAAACATTTCTGCCCCAAGCCGGTCGAGCGGATTCATGATGTCTTCCCCGCACTCTCCGCGCTCTGCATCGCCATTATCTGCGGTATGGTTGTGGCGCTGAACCAGTCCCGGATAGCCTCCCTCTCCCTCGTGATCTTTCTGGCCATCTTCACGCACAATCTGCTCGGCTACAGCGGCGGCTATGTAGCAGGTAAACTCTTCCGGTTCGATCGCCGTCGACGACGGACTTTGGCCATAGAGGTGGGGATGCAGAACGCCGGTCTGGGGGCGGTGCTGGCTATTGCCCACTTTTCACCTGAGACAGCCCTTATCCCTGCCATATTTGCCACATGGTGTGTGATCACCGCCTCGCTGCTGGCCCGCTACTGGTCACGCCAGGTGCCACAAGAGGTGGACGGTAACTGATCGGTTGGCCACACAGGGGAGGGGATATGGAACTGGAGAAAAGGGCGCGCACCCTCTCAACGCTCTACTACGTGCTGGGCGGGCTGGCCTTGGTCACGGGTGTGGCGGTGCCTGCCCTCATCGTCATTGTACTGCGGGAGAACCAGATGCTGACGCCCACCCGCTGTATTGTTGCAGTGGGCGTATGGGGCCTGGACTGGGCCGTCGCTGCGCTCTACCTCTCTGCCGCCCGCGCCATTGCGGGGCGCAGGTGGTGGCGCTTCTGCATCGCGGCGGCCGCCTTCTCCTGCATCGACTTTCCGTTGGGTACCGCACTCGGAATCGCGACGCTACTCCATTTGACACGGCCAGCGGTCCGAGAGGAATTTGCCTCGCTTCAGAACGGTAGAGTTGCGGATTGCCCCGGACACCCGCAAAAGGCTAACGTGGAGCCGCAATGATGTCTGATTCGGAACCCACACAGCCAGAGCGTGCCGGTCCCCGCGAGGGGTCAGCCAGAAGCAACTCGGTCTGCCCTGTCTGTGGGGAGGCGTTGCAGCAGGAGAGCTGCAAGGTCGTCTGCCGAAGTGAGCTCTGCGTCTACCGAATTGTCTTCAACTGCTCTGAGTTCTGAGCGGGTGGGCGGCGTCACGATCATAGTCGAGCGCTGGACCGAGGCCGTCTATCAGGCCGCACCCTCTTTTCAACGATGGCCTGGCAACAAGTGATTGTCGGTACCCGCTCGGTGGCTGTGCCGGAGCATCGTTGGACCCCTGGTTTGGGGTAGTGAGTGGTTCTCCTCGACAAAAAGGAATTGACGGAAGCCGGAGCCGATACGAGATGACGACACTGTTTAGAAAGAGATATTTTCCCCAGGCGACGGCGGCACAATGGCGAGACTGGCATTGGCAGCTCAGTAACGCGTTCCGTTCGCAGGGCCAGCTTGAACGCGTGGTGACACTCTCCGAGGGAGAGAAGGCGGGCTTCACCTCCGGAGGACGCGCCTTCCCTCTCTCCATTACGCCGCACTATCTGAGCCTGATGGACCTCTCGAACCCGGAAGATCCACTGCGACGCACCATGATTCCGCGCGCCGAAGAGCATCTCCACTCCGCGGGTGAACGGAGCGACCCTCTGGGCGAGGAGGCCCACACGCCGGTTCCCCGTATCGTGCACACCTACCCAAGCAAGGTGCTCTTTCTCGTCACGGATTTTTGCGCAACCTACTGCCGCTACTGTACGCGCGCCCGCTCCGTTGGGAGCGGCGCATGGAAAACGAGTCCCGCCGAATGGGAACCCGCTCTGCAGTACATTGAGGCGCATGAGGAGATACGCGACGTCCTGATTTCCGGCGGCGACCCCTTAACACTGGCGGATGAGCGCATCGAGATGTTGCTGGCGAGGCTGCACGCCATCCCGCATGTTAAGCTGCTTCGTATCGGCTCCAAGATTCCGGCCGTCCTTCCGCAGCGCATCACGCCAGCTCTCGTGCGGATGCTGAAGCGCTACCATCCGCTCTACATCAGCATCCATTTCACGCATCCCAACGAACTCTGCCCGGACGTCCGAACCGCCTGCCAACGTCTCGTCAATGCGGGTATACCATTGGGGGGACAGATGGTGCTTCTGAAAGGGGTCAACGACTCAAGTGAGACCATGCGGGCGCTCTGCGAGGGCTTGCTTGAGTGTCGTGTGAAACCTTACTACCTGCATCAGTGCGACCCGATCATTGGCAGCGCACACTTCAAGACCTCCGTCAAAGCCGGTCAGGACATCATACGTAGTCTGCACGGCCATACGACGGGATATGCCGTGCCCATGTATATGATCGATGCGCCGGGTGGTGGCGGTAAAGTGCCCGTGGGTCCAGATTACATAGAGGGGCGTGAGGGCGATGACCTTCTGCTCCGGAACTATCGCGGCGACATCTACCGCTACCACGACCCGCTCTGATCGGCGCGCACCCTTGTGATGAGGGGACCGGTAGGCCTAAGCCTGCGAGCCCCCAAACTCACGTAGCGCTTTCCACATGGCCATGATGTTCTCGGGGGGACAATCGGCCTGAATGTTATGCACGGTATTGAAGACCCACCCGCCTCCCGGCGCCAGGGCATCGACATTGCGGCGGACATCGTCCCGCACCTGTTCGGGTGTCCCTTTCGGCAGGACCTCCTGCGTCTCAACGCCGCCTCCCCAGAAGCTGATCTCGTTGCCGAAATCCCTCTTGAGGCCGATCGGATCCATGCCCTCAGCCGCGATATGTACGGGGTTCAGAATATCGATGCCGATTTCAATGAAATCGGGGATAAGCGGCCGAACATTACCGCAGGAATGGAAGAAGAACTTCACGTTGGGGGCCAGCCCCTTAATGTGCTTCACCAGGTGAGCCACCCGCGGTTTGATCATCTCCCTGAACTGCTCCGGTCGGATCAATTGAGAGTCCTGCGTGCCGTAGTCGTCTGACTCAACAACGACGTCGATGGTATCCCCCAGCTCTTTGATGGCCGTTTCCCAGAATCTCAACTTGATCTCCAGAACACGGTCCATGGCCCGGCCGGCTAGGTCTGGACTGACCATCATGTCACACAGGAAATTTTCCATCCCACGAATGCGCTGCCCCATCTCGAACAGTCCCGCGCAAATCGATTTGACCACAACCGCCTTGCCCTGCTGATGAAAGCCGCGCGCCTTCTCGGCCAGTCCCTCAAAACGCCAGGCCTCACCGCCGGCCGGCATAGGCAGTGCGTCAAGGGCTTCAACAGTGGCCTCGAAACCATCCAAAGGGTGCTCCGTAATCGCGTAGTAGAGGCCGTCCTGCTTCGGGAAGCACTGCGTGAATCCCCACTCGTCCACATACTGCCAGCCCTCTGGGGTCTCACTGTGGCACTGATGCCACTTCTCACCATACATGGGGAGAGGAATATTGTGTGACGAGAGCGGGAACAGCCCGCGCGTATCGACCTCGAGCATATCGAGCACGTCATCTCCGGGAATGACCACCTGCTGAACCATATCGGCCAACACAGGGTCGTCTGGTGACAGTCCGAGATGACGGCGCAAGTTCTCATACGCCTTGAGCGAGATCCCGCTGACATGACTGCCGGCCAGATCAAACGGGACACGATCCGGCTCCTTGTGATTGAGCGTTGTCAACAGTCTGGTTCTCGAATCCATGGTCATTATCTCTGCTCCGAACGTGGGATCAGTTGGATCAAAACCCAGTGGGGGATAGGGCCAACAGCACCATGTCACGCGATACCCCACCGGTCGAACGGAGTATCTCGCGGCTCGGATGGCATGTCAATACCCGTGCGGATGGCCTGTGACTGCAGGGCGCATCTGCGTTACGTTGCATTGGTACCCATCGTAATCGTAATCCTGCTCATGCTCGAAATCCGCCCACGATTACGATTGTGAATAACGTAGGAGACCGATGGCCTCAAGTAGCCCCGGGCCGTCCCGGCCCGAGGGCGT
>JABMPJ010000206.1 GCA_013203785.1 Lentisphaerota bacterium
GGAATAGGGAGCGTCATTTTGAACATCGAACATAGAACATCGAACGTGCAACATCGAAGTGTGCTTCGCGCGTCTCTTTCACTTCGATGTTCGATGTTGAATGTTCGATGTTCGATGTTCAACGGAATCGCCTCACGCATTCCAGCGGAACGCTCATGACCCCCCCCATCCAATCCCTACTCGATTCCGGCGTCCTCATCCCCGCCCCCGCCCTGATCCATATCGACGACGATGTGGACGCGTCCCGCATCGCACCCGGCACAACGCTTCACCCCGGCACTCGCCTCGCCGGTGCCGCCACTGCGATCGGACCCAACTGTGTGATCGGCAGCGACGGCCCGGTTGTGCTGCGTGACTGCCAGCTCGGCGCTGGCGTCGCCCTCGGGAGCGGCACCTTTCACCGCTGCACCCTTCTCGACGGGGTCGCGGTTGGCCCCAACGCGCATATCCGCCCTGGCTGCCTTTTGGAAGAACAGTCCTCCTGCGCGCACAGCGTGGGCCTCAAGCATACCCTGCTCATGCCGCATGTGATCATGGGCAGCCTGATCAATTTCTGCGACTGCATGATGACCGGCGGCACCAGCCGCACCCACCACAGCGAAGTGGGCTCCTCCTATATTCACTTTAACTATACCCCCCACGGCGACAAAGCCACCCCATCCCTTATGGGCGATGTGCCCAGCGGCGTCATGCTCAATCAGGCCCCT
This sequence comes from Lentisphaerota bacterium, assembly GCA_013203785.1. Classification (GTDB taxonomy): domain Bacteria; phylum Verrucomicrobiota; class Kiritimatiellia; order UBA8416; family JABMPJ01; genus JABMPJ01. The sequence goes on from JABMPJ010000206.1 coordinate 708, forward strand.
ATTTTTCTGGGCGGGCAGGGCGGCATGGTGGGGCCCGTACGCATAGCCTACGGCACCGTCCTTGCGGCTGGCACGATCCACCGCCGCGACATCCTGGAGCCCGGACTCCTCGTCGTTGGCTCCAGCCATGCCTCATCGCGCCCGCGCCCCTACCAGCCCGGCATCTACGGTGATATTTCGCGTAAACTACGCAACAACACCCTCTACATCGGTAATCTGCACGCCCTGCGCGAGTGGTACCGCCGGGTTAGATTCCTCTTTGTAGGTACTCAGCACGTAACCCACAGCCATGCGGGCGCCCTCCTCCGCCTCGATGAGCTGATCGATGAACGGGTCAGTCACCTTGATAAGCTGACCGAGCGCCTTAGCCACTCGATCGACCGTGCCCGCTCGGCCAGTCCCGGCGGCCTGCCGGACAAGCCTTTCGCGCTGCATCAACAATTCATCGCTCGCTGGCCCAGCGTGAAGCCGACGCTGGCATCGAGCGCCCTCCACCCCGGCAACACCACGGCCCGCGACGCCTTCCTGGCCACACTCGATGCCACCCCCGACTATCTCACCGCCATAAAAGCCCTCTCCGCCAGCGCAAGCGCCGGCGGCACCGGCTGGCTCCAAAGCATCGTAGACAGCGTGGCTGATGGAATGGAAAAAGAGACACTATGAGCAAACTCTTCGGAACCGACGGCATCCGTGGCATCGCGAACGTGGCCCCCATGACCGTGGAAAGCGCCTTGGCAATCGGCCGCGCCACAGCCCATATATGTCGCCGTCACGAGCGGCGTCACCGTATCGTGATTGGCAAAGACACCCGCCTGAGCGGATACATGCTCGAGAATGCGCTCACGGCCGGCATCTGCTCCATGGGCGTCGATGTCCTCCTCCTCGGCCCGCTCCCGACCCCCGGCATCGCCTTCACCACGCGCAGCATGCGCGCCGATGCCGGCATCGTTATCTCCGCCTCTCACAACCCCTACCAGGACAATGGGATTAAGATCTTCTCCGGCGATGGCTTTAAGCTCTCAGACGAAGACGAAGCCGAGATCGAGATGCTCGTCTCAACCGGTAAGATCAATGACATCCGCCCCACCGCCGATGATGTTGGCCGGGCCCAGCGCATCGACGACGCCATTGGCCGGTATATCGTTTTCTGCAAGAACACATTCCCCGCCGACATGGACCTGGAAGGCATGAAGATTGTTCTGGATTGCTCCAACGGCGCCACTTACAAGGTCGCCCCCATCATCTTCCAGGAGCTCGGGGCCGAGGTCATCGCGATCCACAACAAACCCGATGGCCGTAACATCAATGCCCAGTGTGGCTCGCAGCACACGGGGGACCTCATCGTTGCCGTGCGCGACCACCAGGCCGACCTCGGGCTCGCCTTTGATGGCGACGGCGACCGTCTCATCGGCGTCGACGACACCGGCACCGAAATCAGTGGCGATTTTCTGCTCGCGATTTGCGCGCTCGGCATGCGGGAGGCCGGCGTTCTGAAGCACGATAAAGTCGTGATCACCTGTATGGCCAACGTCGGACTGCGCCGTGCCTTTGATCGCATGGGGATCACCTATCCCGAAGCCGATGTCGGCGATCGCAACGTCCTTGAGCTCATGCTGAAGGAAGGTGCCAACCTCGGTGGCGAACAGTCGGGCCACATCATCTTCCGCGACCACCACACCACCGGCGATGGCATTGTTTCCGCCCTGCAACTTCTCGTCGCCATCCGCCTATCCGGCCGGCGACTCTCAGAGTTGGCTACAATCATGACCCCCTCGCCGCAGGTCCTGATCAATATCCCGGTCAGCGACAAGCCCGCCCTCGACAGCCTGCCGGGCTATAGCGATGCCCTGGCGCGGGCCGTAGCTGAGCTCGGCACGGCTGGCCGCGTTCTCAACCGCTACTCCGGCACCCAAGCCATCTGCCGCGTCATGGTCGAAGCCGCCACCGACGACTCCGCCCACCGCATCGCCAGCACACTAGCGGAGCTGATCCGAAACGCCATTGGCAGCGACGAAAAGGGGTGCTGAAGCGGGTGGTTAATTCCCCCTTTTCCCACCCCCACCCTATGCGCTATGCTGATTCCCCATGCACGGTCTCGACTTCCTCCTCTCCAACCGCACCCAGCTCAGAGTGCTCCGCATTCTGCTTGCCTCCGATCAGCCCCTCAGCGGGCGCTCCGTCCAGCGGGCGGCGGGACTCTCCAACCGCGTCATCATGAACGCGCTGGATCATCTCGTTGAATTGCGCGCGATTCACATGGAGCGCCACGGCCGCAGCCAGCTCTACGAGATCAACCGCAATCACTACCTGGTTGATCGCGCCCTCCAGCCCGCGTTTGCCGCCGAAGAGCAGTTCTGGCAGGACGTGGGCCGCACGATCCGCCGTATTGTTCGTCCTCGCCCCATCGCCGCCGTGGCGACAGGCCCGCTGGCGCGTGACGAGACCCAATATGGTGGACGCCTCATGCTCACGATGCTCTTCTCAACCGGCCGCAACCGCCTGCGCGCCCTCCAAACGGTGGGTGCCCTCGCCGCCCAGATCCAGGACCGCTACGCACTCACGCTCGAACAGCATATGCTCGATCTCAACACGATGGACCGCGAGGAGTACATCCCTCTCTGGGACCGCGTCGAACGGGAGGGGATACTGCTCTTTGGCTCGTTGCCGTAGAGAGATGAATGATCCCCCAATAAACTCCTCGCGCCGTGGGCATCTCCCTATTAACATAACCGAACAGTTAAATCATCCAACCGAAAGGATCGCCCATCATGAAGAAGCTCCTGCTTTCACTCATCCTCATCGGCCTCACGGCCGCCATCGCCACGGCCGATATACCCGAAAACAAGGGGAACCTGCGCTATTCCATAACGGTCAGCACCTTCCAAAACAAAGCCAGCTGGAGCGGCAGGTGGAGCGTGGGCGATGGGTTCACCTCCATCCTGACCGACGCCCTACAGCAATCCGGCTGGTTCATCGTATTGGGCGACGCCCAGATGCGTAACGAGGCCATGCACGAGCAGGATTTTGCCGCCAGCGGGCGCGCGGCTGGGGGGAAGAAGGCTCCCAAGGTTGGTCGCATGACTCCCGCCCAGCTACTCGTTAAAGGCGAGATCACCCACGTGCAATCCAGCACCACGGGAGGCAAGGGCGGCCTCAGCTTCAAGGGCATCCGCCTGGGCGGCAGCAAGGATAGCGCCGAGGTGAACATCACCATGTACGTGGTCGACTCCGAGACCGGCCAGGTCGTAGCCTCCTCCAAGCTGGTGGGTCATTCTGGTAAGAAGGGCCTCTCGGTCGGCTATCACGGATCCGCACTGGGAGGCCTGCGCGGCGATTTGGCCGGCTTCCAGAATGACAATGTTGGAAAAGCCTGCGAGGACGCCGTCGTCCAGGGCCTCGAATTCCTGATCAAACAGCTCGAAGAAATCCCATGGGAAGGCACGGTTGCGCTTGCCACAGGCGATAAATTCATCATGAATCGCGGCTCGCGCGAAGGAGTAACCACAGGCGCACGCTTCACCATCGGGGGCGTCGAAGAGCTGGTAGACGAAGACACCGGTGAGGTTCTTGACAGCGAAATGACCACTGTCGCCACCGCCGAAGCCGCCAGCGTCAAAGAGAAGATCACCTACCTCAAGATCCTCACCGGCGCCGATGCTGTCAAAAAGGGAATGTCGGTGTTTGCGGCGGAGAAGTAGGAGTCGCCCGCAGACTTGCCCCGCTGATGCGGGGTGTCCGCGCGGTGAGGTCTGCTGACGCAGTGAAGCGTTTTCCCGCAGATGGCCGCAGATCTGCGGGAAGTAATCCCTAAATCTTCTTGAACGCCAGACAGGCATTGTGCCCGCCAAAGCCGAGTGAGTTGCTCAGGCAGACGTTGACCTCGGTCTGGCGGGCCGTGTTCGGGACGTAGTCCAGATCGCACTGCGGATCGGGAGTGTCATGGTTGATCGTCGGTGGCACCACCTGGTCGCGCAGGGCAAGACTCACCGCCGCCGCCTCAAATCCGCCCGCCGCACCCAACATGTGGCCGGTCATCGACTTGGTCGAACTCACCATCACGCTCTTGGATGCCTCACCTAAGGCACCCTTGATCGCCTTGGTCTCCATGATATCGTTCAACTGCGTGCTCGTACCATGCGCGTTGATGTAGCTCACCTGCTCCGGGTTCACACCGGCGTCCTTCATAGCGCTCTTAATCGCACGAGCCGCTCCGTCGCCATCCTCGGACGGCGCCGTGATGTGAAAGGCATCGCAGCTCATGCCAAAGCCGGCCAGCTCGCAGTAGATGTCAGCGCCGCGCGCTTTGGCATGCTCATACTCCTCCAACACGAGGATCGCCGCGCCATCCGCAATCACAAAACCGTCACGTCCCACATCGAACGGACGACTGGCCCGCTGCGGGTCGTCGTTGCGCGTGCTCAGTGCGCGCATGGCACAGAAACCGCCCACGCCCAGGGCACAGACCGAAGCCTCAGTGCCGCCGCTAATTATCACATCCGCTTCGCCGCGCTGGATCAGTCGCAGCGACTCACCGATACCGTGCGACGCCGAGGCACAGGCGGTGACGACGGCGAAGTTGGGTCCTTGGCAGTTGTACTCGATCGCGATCAAGCCGCCGGCCATGTTGATGATCATCTGGGGAATCATAAAGGGCGAGCAACGGCCTGGACCGCGCTCCATCAGGCTCTTGTGCTGCACCTCGAGGGTCTGTAGTCCGCCGATACCGGACGAGACAATCACGCCCATGCGGGTGGGATCCTCGGCTGCGATATCGAGACCCGAGTCCGCCATGGCCTCCTTGGCGGCCACCATGGCAAACAGGGAGAACTCATCCATGCGGCGCTGCGCCTTGGGCTCGACGGCCACGCTCGGATCAAAATCCGACACCTCGCCAGCAATTTTGCTCGCATAGTCTGTCGCGTCGAACTTGGTGATAGGCCCAATCCCAGAGGCCCCGGCCTGTAACCGCTGCCACACCATCGCCATATCACACCCTAGCGGCGATACCACACCCAATCCACTTACGACTACACGCTTCATGATTTTTTGCTCCTGTCCGCTACACACGTTCTCAGCATGGCGATTCCCGCTGCGCGGGTGTCAACATCCAACAAGGAATATCCAATATCCAGAGTAAAACTTCCGGTGGAGATCTGCGCCCGTGCGTGAGAGGCTATGCTCCCATTTACGCCTTGGGTATTCCTTGTTGGTTATTGGATATTCAGATTGTGTCTCTAAACCCAGCAGAAGGCCCACTTTCGGAGCAAACTGCTGCATGGCCCGTAAAAGAAAATAACCGGGAAAACCCTCACGGGCTCTCCCGGTCACTCAAAGCACTATCACTCAGGCATCAAAGCCCTTTTCCTTCAAGTACGCGATGACATTGCCGACGCTCGTCAGCTTCTCTGCGTCCTCATCCGGAATCTCTGCGCCGAACTCTTCTTCGAACGCCATCACCAGCTCAACGGTATCCAGGGAATCCGCACCCAGGTCCTCAATAAACGAGGCATCACCCGTCACCTGGTCCGCATTAACACCCAACTGCTCGACGATGATCTCTTTGACTTTATCTTCCAGAGCCATGTTGCTCCTCCTTAATAATGGGTCCAGTCACTGGACCCTACATTACCATCCCGCCACTCACTGTCAAAACCTGCCCGGTCATATATGCCGACGCATCGCCAGCGAGAAACATTACGACATTGGCCACGTCATCCGGGCTACCAAAGCGTTGCATCGGAATGTTCCCCATCATCCGGTCTCGAACGTCCTCCGACAAAGCATCGGTCATCTTCGACTGAATGAAACCCGGTGCCACGGCGTTGACCCGAATATTCCGCGAGGCCAACTCTTTAGCCGCGGATTTCGTGAGCGCAATGACTCCGGCTTTTGACGCGGCATAATTACACTGACCGGCATTGCCTATCAAGCCAATAATCGAGGCGATATTGACGATCGTACCCGCCCGGCGCTTCATCATCGGACGCGACAGAGCACGCGTAACGAGGAAGGTTCCCTTCAGGTTCACGTCTAGAACCGCATCCCAATCCTCCTCCGACATGCGCATCATCAGCCCGTCACGCGTAATCCCGGCGTTATTGATCAGGATATCCACGCCGCCATACTCAGACAAAATGGCCTTAACCGCCTCGGTCACGCCGTCCGCATTGCTGACGTCGACGCTGAAACAGGCCACCTTGCGACCCGTCTTCTTGACCGCCTCAGCCGTCTCCGCAAGCCAGTCGACCTGCAAATCACACAATGCGATATCTGCTCCTTCAGTGGCCAACCGAACGGCAATTGCCGCACCAATCCCGCGCGCCGCCCCGGTCACTACGGCCACCTTCCCGTCTAATGCACCCATATTTTTACTCCAATCTTCTTAGTCCCATTGATGGGCGTTCAGGAGAATTCGTGTGAACGAGTATGTGTAAGAGTACGGCCACATGCTCCCCGTACTCCTACACATACCCTTACACCCCAATCCTCTCCATCCCCACTGCCCAATAACCATTAACCGCTCACCACCTTCTCCACCGATGCCACATCCATGACATTCACCAGCGATGCTCCGACAGCAATTCGCTTAATCAAACTGGTCAGGACCCGGCCCGGCCCGCACTCAATATACTGGTCGACGCCCTGCGCCACCATCCACTCCACACAGGAGAGCCACTGCACCGATTCCGTCACCTGGCGCACCATGTTGCCTCGAATCGCCTCGACCGTGGCGTGCGGCTCACCCATCACGTTGGAAAGCACCGGGACCCGTGGCGCCTGAAACACCACGCCCGCCAGCATCGCAGCCAGCTTCTCTCCCGCCGACGCCATCAGAGAGGAATGAAACGCACCCGCCACATTCAGGACGATCGCCCGTTTGGCACCCGCTTCGGTCGCCAACGCCTCGGCCTTCGCAACACCCTCTTTGGGGCCGGACAACACCGTCTGGGCAGATGAATTCAGGTTCGCAATCGTCACTCCCGCCTCAACACAGATGGCATCCAACTGCTCGCGCGACAGCCCGATAATGCTCACCATGCCGCCGGCCTGCTCCTCACAGGCCTCCTGCATAAAGCGACCACGCGCCTCCAGTACCCGAACCGTATCCTCAAAGCTCAATACACCGGCCATGTGCAGCGCCGTCCATTCACCCAGGCTCAAGCCCGCCGTCGCAACCGGTTCAGGGGCCACACCAGCAGCCTCAAGCGCCTTCGCACACGCCACACTCGTCACAAATATCGCAGGCTGACAGTGACTCGACTTGGTCAGCTCCTCCTCAGGACCCTCAAAACAGATCCGCGAGAGATCATAGCCGATCACCTCATCGGCGCGGGCATACAGCTCCGCACAGACCGGATAGGTCGCCGCCAAGTCCTGCCCCATGCCCACCGCCTGCGCCCCCTGGCCTGAAAATATCTGTGCTGTGCTCATATCCATTCTCCAACCATCGACTTCACTCTTCCGTCCTCGCTCCCGGCTCTCCAACTACCCCACGCGGAGGCCAGGGGGGGGCTCTCGTCGGCCTTTGAGCGTGGTATTCCACGCTCTCCAGCCAAGAGAGGCTCCCCCTGGCCGGAGCGACCCACTACCATTCCAGAACCGTCGCCCCCCACGTAAACCCGCCACCAAAGACCACGAACAGCACAATATCGCCACTCTTGATCCGGCCAGCCGCCACGGCTTCGTCCAGCGCCACCGGTACCGATGCGGCCGACATATTACCCACATGGTCGAGATTCATGAAGACCTGATCCTCGCGGGCACCCAGTCGCGATGCGATGGCATTAATGATGCGTGCGTTGGCCTGGTGCGGGATGATGCAGCTCACATCCTTCACGGTTAGGCCGCACTCGTCCAGCGCTTGAGTCGCGGCATCCGACATGCAACGTACGGCATGTTTGAAAACCTCACGCCCAGCCATCTTCATATAGTGCAAACGGTCATCCACGGTCTTGTGGGATGCCGGATGCCGGCTCCCGCCGCCCGGCACATTCAAGAGTTCGTTCAAGCGGCCATCGGATCCCATAACCGTCTTCATGATGCCTCGGCCATGCTCTGCGGCACTCAGTATTACCGCCCCGGCCCCGTCGCCAAAAAGGACACAGGTCGTCCGATCCTCCCAATCCGTGATACCGCTCAGCTTCTCTGCACCGATCACCATAACATGCGTGGCCGTGCCGCTCGCCACATAGTGGCGCGCAATATCGAGTGCGTAGAGGAACCCGGAGCAGGCCGCCTCCACATCAAAGCAGAAGGCCTGGGTCGCACCGATCTGGTCCTGGACAAAGCAGGCTGTATTGGGAAAGACCATGTCGGGCGTGATGGTCCCGACGATGATCAGATCTAGATCTTCAGCCGAAAGACCGGCGGAGTCCAACGCACGACGCGCCGCCGCGGCAGCCATGTGGGACGTCGCCTCACCCTCGGCCGCGATATGACGCTCCGAAATACCCGAGCGCGAGTGAATCCACTCATGCGTGGTGTCCACTATTTTCTCGAGATCATAGTTGGTGAGGATTTTCTCAGGCAGGTACGAGCCCGTTCCCGCGATTCTTACGGTGCGCAACATACTGTGGTCCTTACTTATTCGTTCTCTCTAGGCACCCATAGCCTTGATCTGCTCCACAATCATCTCGTTCAAATGCCCCACCACGGAATCCTTCGCCACGCGAATGGCATGGTAGATAGCGTGCGAACTTGACGAGCCGTGGGTGATGATGCAGACCCCGTTCACGCCGAGCAGCGGTGCGCCGCCATAGCTCTCAGGATCAAGACGCTGCTTCATCGTCCGCAGTGCCCCGCTAAGCAACAGTGCGCCCAGCATACGAATGGGGGTCCGCTTGAATTCCTGCTTCATCCAATGACCAATCGCCGTGCCAGCACTCTCGGCGGTCTTCAAGACCACGTTGCCCACGAATCCATCACAGACGACCACATCCGTTTCGCCCTCAAACAGGTCATGCCCCTCGACATTGCCACGAAAATTAAGATGGGACTCGCTGAGCAGCTTGAAGGTCTCGCGCGTAATATCGTTGCCCTTGACCTCCTCGCCGCCAATGCTGAGCAGGCCCACGACCGGGTTTTCACACCCCAGAATCGTCTGCGCGTAGACGCTCCCCATCACGGCGAACTGGGCAAGGAACTCTGAGGTACAGTCCGTGTTCGCCCCTGCGTCTACCAGTACAAAAGGGCGATTCTGGGTCGGCATAACCGTCGCGATGGCCGGACGCTCCACCGCCTCAAGTTTACGAAGCTTTAGCGTGGCCGAGACCATGACCGCGCCTGTGTTCCCAGCGGAGACCACCGCATCGGCCGCACCGTCCCTTACCAGATCCACCGCGCGCGCTATAGAGGAATCCTTCTTACGGCGCAATGCCTCAACCGGCTTGTCGTCCATACCCACGATCTGCGATGCGTGAAAGACCTCAATTTTGTCGGAGATCGCACCGCACTGGGCCATCTCGGCCCGCACAGCGTTCTCGTCACCCACGAGGATAATTTTGGAGATTCCGTCCAGCCGGCGTGCAGCCTCGACGGCACCGCGCACGATTTCATGGGGAGCGTGATCCCCACCCATGGCGTCAACCGCAATTCGCATACTTGCTTTCCCTCAACAGTCACTGTGGCTGGTCAGACCAGAAGAGATCAGCCTACACGGGCTGGCGCACGACTGGAGAGACTATTGCCGTACGCACACTCGCACATGCCAATCAACCTCTATCGAATGATCCGATAGGGCAGAAAGACACTGGATGCCGCCATCTACTCCGCCGTAACGGAGATCACCTGTCGACCGCGATAATAGCCACAGGAAGGGCAGGCGCGGTGCGGCTGCTGTGAGGCACCGCACTCAGGGCACGGCTGGGAAGCGTTCACAGTCGTTTTGTGCGAAGCCTTGCGCATGCGGATCTTGCTCTTCGATGATTTTCTTTTCGGTACCGCCATAGTATCACTCTCAGTCTATTCTTCTACAGACTCAATCCATCAAGCCCACCCCACCGGGCGTCTTGAGCGGGCTGGCAATCGCACGATCCCGCATTAAAATTCGCTCCACACATCGAACACAACCCCGCGCACGCCGGCCGACAGACCGGGTATGCAGGAAAGGCGAGGAGTGTAGCTTCACGCATATCTGGGGTCAAGTCCACAGATTCGGTTTCATTCTGCAGCTCATAGGAGCGAACATAAGGGTTTTCACCCACGGTCAAATCGAAAGGATCCGCACAACGCGAGCAAAGGCACTCGGTCTCACACCACACCTTGCCCCTCACCAGCAGCTCATCCCCAACCACCGACGCCACCATCAGATCGTACCGCATCGGCCCGACGGAGACGATCGTCTCTCCTAACTCCAGGTCGAGGACCTCGGCAGGCTCCTCCCCTATGAAACGTTCCCCCCCCTCAGCCAAGCGTGATAATAGGATTTCCATTGGCTAATTCTCTCTAATCACTCTTGATCCCGCGTTTAAAGTACGCCGTCAAGTGCTTCTGCACCGACGCAGGTACAAACTCGCTTGTGTCACCACCCAAACCGGCTACTTCACGCACCGTACTCGAACTCACATAGCTGTGAATCTCCTTCGGCATCATGAAAAGAGTCTCGATCTCAGGTGCCAGTTTCCGGTTCGTCAGGGCCATTTGGAATTCGTACTCGAAGTCAGAATAGGCGCGCAGCCCCCGAATAAGTATCCCGGCCCCCTTCGCCCGTGCATAGTTGACCAGCAATTCGTTAAATATATCCACCTCAACGTTCGCCAGCTCGGACGTCACCTCACCCACCATGGCCGCCCGCTCAACCGCAGAGAAAAGCGTATCCTTCGGCGTGGCCTCCGCCACCGCCAAAATCACCCGGTCAAAAATCTCTGCCGACCGCAAAATCAGGTCCACATGCCCCAATGTGAGAGGATCAAATGTACCCGCATAAACTGCTATCCTGTTCATCGTTTTCCCCAATCACCACCATCTACGCCTCACCAAACACCCGCACCCGCGCTCGACCATAGGTTCGATCCACCAGCGCCGTCCACCCCGGCGGCAGCTCGCCACCGCGGGCACGCCTGCCTCCAGACGATTCATACACCAAAATGCCATCCTTGGCCAGTACCCCTCCCGACTGCATGGCCACCAGCAAACCCGGTAGCGGATCCTCACCACCATCGCGACCATCCGTATAGGGCGGATCGGCATAGACGACATCGAACACGCCCCGCCCCGCCACACGCCCCAAAAACCGAATAACATCATCCGCCACCACTTGCCCGGCACCATGGCCCAGATCGGCCACATTAGCGCGCAGGACAGATAGAGCCCGCCGATCCTGCTCCACCCAAACCACCTCTGATGCGCCTCGGCTGAGTGCCTCGAGGCCCACCGCACCCGACCCCGCATAGAGGTCAAGAAAGCGCTCGCCAGCCACCCGATCCATCAAAATATTAAACACCGCCTGACGCACCCGATCCTGCGTCGGCCGCACGCCCGCCTTCGGTGCCCGAAGCACCCGTCCCCGAAACTCGCCCCCCGTAATCCTCATGCCGCGCACTCTATCAATAAGGAGAGGGGCATGAACAGCCGAACATTCGAACAGCGAATTGCGCCACATTAAATGTTACCGA
>JABMPJ010000207.1 GCA_013203785.1 Lentisphaerota bacterium
GGCCAACGCTACACCACGTTCGGCATGTCTTGAGACCTCGGATATTGTCTAATCACCTATGCTTGCGTCATTTAGAAACAACGCACACCCGTGGTCCCTTCGCGAGGAGGGCCGAGTTCTCCTTGGCAGGATGCCAATGGGGTGCGAGCATGGTCGATGCTATGGATATTGAGACGCTACAGGTTGGGGATAACTACATCTACGTGCTGATCGAGGGGGATCGTGCGGCGGTGGTGGACCCTGGGGTGTCGGCTCCAGTGACGGCGCTGCTGCGGGAACGGGGGCTGACGCTTGAGTTGATCCTGATCACGCACTACCACGGCGACCATACCGGCGGGGTGGCGGCGTTGAGACAGGCGGCCGACTGTCGCGTAGCTGGGCCGAGCGGCGGCGCTATTGGGGTCGACCCGGTTGTGCATGACGGGGAGGTGGTCGGTTTTGCTGGTCATGTAATCGAGGTGCTGGAGGTGGTGGGGCATACAGACTGCGATGTGGCATACTATCTGCCTGCGGCGAAGGCGCTATTCACGGGCGACGTTCTGTTTTCCGGTGGTTGCGGGCGCGTGCTGGGGGGACAGATGGCGCAGATGTGGCTCTCCATCCTCAAGCTGCGCGCGCTTCCTGACGATACCTATCTGTATGGCGGACACGACTACACAATCGATAATCTGGAATTCGCCGCCCACCTTGAGCCAGACAACCGCGACGTGCGGGAGCGTCTGGTGCGGGTAGAGACCGGTGACGAGACGGCCGCCACATTGGCCGAGGAAAAGCGGACTAACCCCTTCTTGCGCTGTGATAGTGACGCCATTGCTGAAGCGATCGGCCGACCCGACGATGATGCGGCCGAGGTCTTTGCCGCCGTGCGCCGACGTAAGGACCGCTGGTAGCGTATGAGCGTGCGTGGGTATGTGTGTGCGTGAGGCTGGCCAAACGCGGGCCAAGTTTGCCATACTGCCCCCCACACGAGCCTACGAATTGGACCGGGGTCACTTATGATCTATCTCGACAATGCTGCAACGACACCGCCGGACCCGGCGGTGCTAGAGACGTTCAACAAGGTCTATGCGACCTTTTGGGCCAATCCGCATTCGTTGCACCGGCCGGGGGAGCAAGCGGAGCAGCTCCTGGAGCAGGCGCGCGCACAGGTCACGGAGCTTCTGGGTGGGAGCGGCTACCGGACGCTCTTTACCTCGGGGGCGACGGAGAGCAACAACTTGGCCATCAAAGGCGTTGTTGAGCAGTACCGCGCCCGCGGCAACCACCTCATTACCACCAACAGCGAACACCCCTCGGTTGAGAAGGTCATGCAGTGGCTCGAGGGGGCGGGCTGCGTCGTGACCCGGCTGCCGGTGGGGCCGGATGGGGCCGTGACGCCCGGGCAGGTCGAGGCGGCACTGACCCACCAGACGATCCTGGTCTCGACGATGTGGGTCAATAATGAGACCGGCGCGGTCAACCCAATCAGCGCAATTGCCGGTTGTCTGAGTGCTCACCAGGCCCTCTATCACGTCGATGGGGCGCAGGGCATTGGCAAACTTCCCTTCTCGCTGGCCGAGACGCCGGTCGATTTTCTGTCGTTTTCGGCTCACAAGTTCTTCGGACTCAAAGGCAGCGGCGCACTCATTTTACGGGAGCGCCAACAGCTCCCCCCCCAGCTGTTGGGTGGAGGACAGGAATTTGGACTCCGTTCGGGAACAGCCGACGTGCCGCGTGCGGCGGCCTGTGCGAAAGCGCTACGGCTCTCGTTCGACGGGCTGGCCCCAAAGCTGGCGAATGCTGGCGTGCTGAATGATCTGTTGCGGAAGGGTCTGGCCGGTCTCCCGCAGATCGTCATCAACTCACCCCAAACGGCCTCGCCGTATATTTTGAACGGATCCGTCAGCGGCATAAAGTCGGAGACGATCCTGCATGGCCTGGTTGGCGAAGCGATCTACATTTCGACGGCCTCGGCTTGTGCCTCGAAGGGCACGGAGCCCTCGCCTGTGATCCTGGCGCTTACCGGCGACAAGGAGCGTGCCCGCAATACGATCCGTATCTCACTCTCGCACCTCACCACCCGCGAGGATATTGAACAGTTCCTGGATGCCTTGGCCCGCATCATGAACAAACTCGGCTAGGACCACCCATGCAGTATGACGGCATTATCGCAACGTTCGGCGAGCTCTTCCTGAAGGGCAAGAACCGCCACCATTTCATCGACACGATCTGTCGCACGATCCGACACCGCCTGGCCGCCTTTGATCAGTTGACCTATAAGAAGACCAATACCAATCTGGCGATTGCGTTGAACGGAGCCGATCCCACCGCGGTGATTGAGCAGATCAATAAAGTGTTTGGCATCCAGCGCTGTCAGCTCTACACGCACTGCGCGAGCGAGATTGAAGCGATCAAGACCACAACCCTTGCGGTCGTGAAGGCGTTGGACGACGACGGCAAGCGGATCAAGGTCACCGTCAAGCGGGCCGACAAGAAATTTGAACTTACCTCGCCCCAGGTCGCCAGTATTGTGGGCCGCTACGTGGCTGAGAACGCGGACGTTCCGATCGATCTGGACCATCCGGACCTGAAGGTGAAGGTGCAGATTCATAAGGCCATGACCTATGTGGTTTCTAAGGAAATCCCCGGGTTAGGCGGGCTGCCCATCGGGATCAACGGCCGTTCGCTGCTTATGCTTTCGGGCGGACTCGACTCCCCTGTGGCCGGATACCTCATGATGAAGCGCGGCTTGGGGATTGAGGGGTTGCATTTCGATTCACCGCCCTACACCTCACCACGTGCGCGGCAGAAGGTGTTCGATCTCGCTGAGAAATTGGCGCACTACCAACCGAGCGGCCGCATGGTGCTGCACATGGTGCCGTTTACGGCGCTCCAGAAAGCGATCTTCGAGCATGTGCCCGAGAGCTACGGCATGACCATTATGCGTCGCATGATGTACCGCGTGGCCGAAGGGGTGGCGCAGCGCATCCGAGGCTGCGCCCTGATCTCGAATGGTGAGAGCCTGGGGCAGGTGGCCTCGCAGACCCCCCAGAGCATGCTCGCGATTAACTGCGTGATCACCATGCCGGTGATTCGGCCGGTCGCGTGCATGGACAAGAGCGAGATCATCGAGCTTGCGCGCCGGATCGATACGCACGACATCTCGATCCGGCCCTACGAGGACTGCTGCACCATCTTCGTGCCCAAGAGCCCCTCTACCGCCCCCAAAGCCTTCCGTTGTGAGCAGTATGAGGCCGCCTTCGACTGGGCCCCACTCCTGGAGAGCTGCATCGAGGGAGTAGAGCGTGTTACGGTCGAGGCTGGCAAGCCGATCCAGATTGATGAGGCCACGAGCGAAGCGATTGGCGCGCTGCTCTGAGGCTGCGGCAGTGGGCAAAGGGGATGCAATCATGAGAATAAGAAAAACAGTTGGATGGATGTTAGCGCTGCTACCGGTGCTGGTGGTAGCGGATACATGGGCAGAAGAGGGGAGCGCACAGGTGAAGAGTCTCTACGATATTGTGGTCGAGCCTATGGCGGGTGAATCGATCACGCTGGAGTCCTACAAGGGCAAGGTGCTGCTGATTGTGAATACGGCCAGCAAGTGCGGTTTCACGGGACAGTACGACGGGCTACAGAAGCTCTACGAAACCCACAAGGAGAAGGGCCTGGTCGTACTGGGATTCCCCTCCAACGATTTCTTGAGGCAGGAGCCAGGCAGTAACGAAGAGATCCAGTCGTTCTGTCGGCTCAACTATGGCGTCACATTTCCCATGTTCAAAAAGCTGCGGGTCAAGGGCGATGAGCCGCATCCGCTCTACAGCTTCCTGACCTCGGAGCAGACCAATCCCGGCTTCAGTGGAAAGATCACCTGGAACTTCAACAAGTTTCTTGTGAACCGTGAAGGCCACGTGGTGGCCCGCTTCGGCAGCCGAGCCAAACCGGACAACGGGGAGCTGCTCACCGCTCTCAGCACGGCCCTGAACACGCCCTAATCGGCACCGGTCCCGGCTGGCGGAGAGGACGATGTAATTCATGAAGACATTGATAACAGGTGCTTCAGGCTTGGTTGGCTCAGCCCTGGTGGCGCAGCTGCGGCAGAGTGGTCACGAGGTCGTCCGCCTGGTGCGGAGGCCGAGTGCCGAGGGCGATGCCTTTGCGTGGGATCCTCGCAACGGCACGATGGATGACCGCGCATTCGACGGTGTGGAGGGGGTGGTGCATCTGGCGGGGGCGCCCATTGCGGCGCAGCGGTGGACCGACCAAGTCAAGCAGGAGATTCTGGTGAGCCGCGTACAGGGCACACGTACGTTGGCGGAGGCCGTGGCCCGCCTACCACAGCCTCCGCGCGTGCTTATTTCCGCTTCGGGCGTCGGGTTCTATGGGAGCTGTGGCGACGAGGTTGTCAACGAGGAGCGCCCCGCCGGGAGCGGATTCCTTGCCGAGGTGGCGCAGCAATGGGAGCAGGCGACGGTGCCTGCTTCGGCGGCCGGGATCCGGGTTGTGACGATGCGCCTGGGGGTTATCCTCAGCCCGGCCGGCGGCGCCCTGCCGCGCATGCTCCTGCCGTTTCGCTTCGGTGCGGGTGGGCCGGTCGGCTCGGGCAACCAGTTCATGAGCTGGATCACGCTGGACGACGTGGTCTCGTCCGTACAGGCCATGCTCGAGAAGGACGCCTTGGTGGGGCCTGTCAACATGGTGGCGCCGGAGCCGGTGACCAGCCGCGAGTTCGCCCGCACCCTCGGCCGCGTATTGCACCGGCCCAGTCTGTTGCCACTGCCCTCCTTTGCGATTCGGCTGCTGATGGGAGAGATGGGCGAGGAGCTCCTCCTGGCAAGTACGCGAGCAATCCCTGACAAACTGCTGGCTTCGGGTTACGCCTTCCACCATCCGGACCTGGTGCAGGCGCTCGGAGCTCTACTGGATCGCCGATAGGCCGCTAGATGGCGGTTATTGAAAAGTCGACTCTTGTGCGCTACCGTTTTTCTGATTTAGGGAAGATAAGGCATGGAAGAAGCCCTGGCACCGGCGATTGATCTGCTGCTGCTGATTTTGACGTTCTTCGTCAAGGTGGGACTCCTGCGTCTGGTATTGCGGATCCTGGCACGTCACATGGCCGATACCGCTCTCTTCAAAACCATGTTTGTTACGGCTCTGATCGGCGGCACTTATGGGATGCTCTCTTTCTCGCTGCGTGACCCGCTCGGACCTGCCGCGCTGGGAGGGGCACTCGTGGTCAGCTTTCTCGCCTCTCGCTTTCTCTGCTGGCTTACCTGGCGTAAGGCTGCCTACGTGGCGCTTATGTATAGCGCCCTCCTGATCGGGGTGAGCGTTGGGACGGTCAAAGCTGCCGACTGGGTCGCGCCCAATCGGGTCACCTTTCTGGAGGCATTCTCCAAAGCGAAGGCAGGGCTTTCCAGCATGCGTGTCGCCGAGGGCAAGGCCATCGACTGGCAGTGGATCTTCGGGCGTGCCTTCGAAGCCGTGGCCCATCTGACGGAGAAGGGCGAGCGGGATCGGCTCAGCGCCGACATTTCCAAGGGCATGGAGGTCTATCAGGAGCGCAAGAAGGCGATGCAATCGCTTGTCGCTTTGAAACCCGCGGAGGGGCAGCCGACGGCGCTCGAGGCTCTCTCTACGCTCGCTACGGGTGAGGTCAGCGATGCGATGTTTGATAACGTTATGCTCTCTGACCTCGCAGGCGGTGGCGCTACCAGTGCGCCGCTGCCACTCGCGGACTCGCTCGCGCAGATCAGCTCCAACCTGACGGCAGAAGGCGGCCTGGCCGGGCTGGCCTCGCTGATGGCGACCGGCACCCTCGGGATGGCCGAACTCATCACCGATGCAGTAGAATTTCAGTCCAGCAACACGAACGGCGCGGCCAACGCCGACATGGTTCTTGATGCAGCCGCCAACGTGATGAGCCACATGGGAGGACTCCCCTCGCTCCCTCCAGGTGGCGCGGAGTCGCCGATCGTTGTCGCGAGTGATCACCTCATGCCCGAAGGCAAGGTGGCGGTAGCACCGGGCACTCGCCTTATCCCTGAAGGACAGGTGACATTGGCCTCGGGCGAGTCGGCCGATCCCTCCTACGAACTCCTCAATGTGGCCGGCATCATGACCGGTGCCAACGGTCGAAAAATGGTGCTCTGCAATGATCAAATCATCTCGGTGGGGCGTTCGGTGACTGTGAACCACGAAGGAACCAACTTCACATGGCGACTCATGGCGGTGACGAACGGGGCCCCCGTCTGGCGGCGGCTGGTTGGTGCTGAGAAGCGCGCCGTTCTGGCCTGGTAGAGACCATTTTGGAGTGCGGAGGCTCGGCGCCGCTCTCCCAAGCGCTTCGCGCGATGGAACGAATGCCCCCTACACCGTCACCAGTCTGTCGGGATGAAGGATGTTGAAGAACGTGACACGGTCTTCGGATGTATCCAGCAGCGCCACCGTCGGGAAGGAGGGATGGCGCGGGCCGCACAGGGCGCCTGGGCAGACGATGCGAGTTGACCCCACGCGTTCATCTCTGGCGCGATGGGTGTGGCCGTGGCAGATGTAGGGAAAGTGTTCTCCGCCTATCAGCGAGGCCAGCAGTGCCTCGTCGTGACCATGCGTGGCGACGAGATAGGCTCCGTTCTCCAGCGGAATCTCCACGCTGCTATACGAAAATGTCACGGCAGATCGTTCAACGGCGTGGTCGAGACCGTCCAAGTGGCTATCCATATTGCCAGCCACCAGCCAGGCGGGGACGTCCAGCTTATCGAGTAGCCGTAGACAGCTCGTGCAGCAGAGGTCGCCGCAGTGAAGCACCGCGTCGATATGCTTGCTGACCAGGAGCGCCAGCGCATTCTTGAGCGCCCCGCGCTTGCCGTGTGAATCACTGACCACTCCAATTCGCATGCCCATCCTATATCCACCAATGCGGCGGCTTGTTATCTGCGCTGTGGGGAAGTACGCTACACCCTGCTTCCCAACCCGGCAAGAGGAGACCATACATGGCCCCGACACCTGATTTTGCGCACTTGGTGCCGGACGTCATGCTCGACGCGGTTGAATCGGTTTTGGGTATGCGTATGAGCGGCTTGGCGACACCGTTGCCCAGCTACATCAATCGCGTGTACGAGGTGCAGACTATGGGCGGCGAGCGACTCATCGCCAAATTCTATCGCCCCGATCGCTGGTCGCGCGAAGCGATCGAGGAGGAGCACGCTTTCACGCTTGATTGTGTCGTGGATGAAATCCCGGTGATTGCGCCCATGAGGCTGCCTTCCGGCGAGACCCTTCATGAAGCCGACGGCATCTATTTTGCCCTCTTTGAAAAGCGGCTCGGACGTCAGTTCGAAATCCACTCGCGACCGGACTGGTTGCGTGTGGGGAATTTGCTGGGCCGCCTGCATGTGGTGGGCAGTCGGAAGGAGGCGGTCCATCGCACGAATATTCATCCGGAGGAATCGACCGCCGACTCGATCAATTACCTGCTCGATCACGAGTTGGTCGCCCCCAGTCACCGTGCTCAGTTCGAGGATCTGGCCGATACCATCCTCGATGAAAGTGCTGAGCTGTTTGATGAGGATGATTTCATTCGTATCCACGGCGACTGCCACGGTGGCAACATACTGACGCGGCCCGGCGAGGGACTCTGTCTGATCGATTTCGACGACATGATGATGGGGCCGGCCGTGCACGACTTGTGGCTTCTCTTGCCGGGCCCGGTCCAGGAGTGCCGCTTTCAAGTCGATCTTCTCATTCGCGGCTACGAGCAGTTTCGTGAATTCGACGACACATCGCTGCGCCTGGTGGAACCGTTGCGCGCCATGCGGATGATCTATTATCTGGCCTGGTGTGGGCACCAGGTGGAGGACTACAAATTTCGTCATGATCACCCGCAATGGGGTAGCGACGCCTTCTGGCAGCGTGAAAACGCGGATCTGGATACGCAGCTCCAGGCCATCCGGACATCACTCGGTCACGCCGGCTCATCGCCGCGTCACTATGACGCCGCTGACACGCCTGAACTCCCCGAGGCGCCGATCTGAGTCAGAACCCGCGGCGTCCGTATCCACGCACCGCGCGCGTATGTGGGCCTGCCCGGCACCGTACGTAGAGGCTGTCCGAAGAGGTCGCACCGACGGCAACGCCCGTACGGCGAACTCTCCCGAATTTTCTCGGATGGACTCCAGATAGCAGATCTACTCAATAATTCTCCGAATTGCGGTCGGCTTATAGTCCCTGCTGGGGTGCTCTTTTGTAAAAAGATGTTTAGATGATCCGTGTTTATGGATAAAAGACGTACACAGAGTACGTCTTTTATTCTTGTGTCTAACTTGCAGACCTGCTAAATCTCGTAACCATGCAATCAGACAGATACAAGGTATTCGAGATGCAGGCAGAGTTGTGTGCCCTCATGGCCAACCCCAAGCGTCTGATGATCATGGATTTCCTCAGCCGCAAAGGAGAGGCGAGTGTCGGGGATATGGCCGAGGAACTCGAGGTCTCGGTGAGCACGGTGAGTCAGCACCTCCGGCTGATGCGCGACAAGAACATTGTACTCTGCCGCAAGGAGGGGCACACGGTCTACTACTGGATGAAGCATCCCAAATTGATGGAGGGCTGCCATGCGGTGCAGGCGGTCCTGATGGATGAGCTGCGTGGAACAGCCCGCATGGCTGAGCACCTTGAAGAACAGAACGAGAAGTCCTAACCCCCATAGTGAAGGCAAACCCCATGAGTGAGACCCCAAACGATGCAGCGCTGCTGCAGAGTCTGATCAAGCGAGTCGAAGTGCTCGAAGCCAACGCCCCGGAAGATAAACTGGCGCTCGGGCTTATGAGCGGAGATCTGGATTACACCATGGCCGCCTTCATCATCGCGCTGGGCGCGACGGCCTACGACATGGAAGTCGACATGTTCTTCACCTTCTGGGCCACGGCGGCACTGCGCGATCCAAAGAAGGCGGTGAAGAAGGATTTCATGGGGAAGATGTTTGGCACGATGTTGCCCACCGGTGCCGGAAAATTGCCGCTCTCCAAGATGCAGATGATGGGTATGGGGCCGGTCATGATCAAGCAGGTCATGAAGGCTCATGGCGCACAATCACTCGAGGAACTGATGAAGCAGGCCGCCGACCTGGGTGTCCGAATTCACGTCTGCATGATGTCGATGGATCTGATGGGCATCAAGAAAGAGGAGCTGATTGATTACCCCCACATGAGCTATGTGGGAGTGGGAAGCTTTGTGGATATCTTCGGCAAAGCCAAGCAGTGCTGGTTTATGTGAGTGCAGAGGCATAAGTCCCATAGGTCCTATGACTCGATCAAACAAAAAGGAGAACCGAACCATGACACCCGATGAACTGAAAGCCCTCGAAGTCGCCACACTTGTGGATGCACGTGGAACCGCCTGCCCGGGGCCGCTGCTCGATGCCAAACGCGCCATCGGCGAGTGCCCGGCGGCTGGTGTGATGGAGGTCCAATCCTCGGATGAAGGCACGATCATCGACATTCAGCGCTGGTGCAAGAAGATGGGGCACGACTATCTCGGTGATGCCGAGGACGACGGCTTCTGGAGCATCTATCTGCGGAAGAGTGCCTGAATGAGCCTGTCGGTTAACAAAGATCATGGACCGAAGATCCTTGTCTTCTCAAGCAATGCGATCTCCGATCCGGGTATCGATCTGGCCGGAAGTGCCCACATGCACTACTCAACGGCCGTCCAGGTCATTCCCTTGCCCTGCTCCAGCGGGGTGAAGCCCTCCTGGAGCGTGCACGCGATCCAGAAGGGATTTGACGGCGTATTTGTGGCCGCCTGTGGCGGGGACTGTGCCTACCTTTCGGACTGCACGGGCCGTACCAGCGCGCTGCTTAAGCGTGCCCAGGAAATGATGAAAGAGAGCGACATCAGCCCTAAACGGCTCAAGATGTCGGGCCTTTGCTCGGTCTGTGCCGAAAACTTCGTGTCGCATATGAACAACTTTCAAGAGGAGCTGAAGAAACTCGATGCCAACGCTTGATTCAAAACCTCTGGATTACGACGTCATGATCGTGGGCGCGGGAGTGGCTGGCATGGAGTCAGCGGCCTCACTGGGTGACATGGGGTACAAAGTGGCCCTCGTGGAGAAAAACTCCAGCATCGGCGGTCGATCCATCCTGCTGAGCAAGGTCTTCCCAACGTTGGATTGCGCGAGCTGCATTGTGACGCCGAAAATGGCGGCCGCGGCGCACCACCCCCAGATCGATCCCATGGTCTATACCGAGGTCGATAGCATTGTCCGCAATGGGGACGGAACCTTCACCGTCGATCTCCACAAGAAGGCGTCCTACGTTGACTTTGATGCCTGCACGGGGTGTGCCCAGTGCGAGATTGCCTGCACGGTCGCTGTGCCGGACCAGTACAACTACGATCTGGTCGCACGCCGCGTGGCCCACATTCCTTTTCCGCAGGCGGTGCCGAAGAAGGCCGTGATCGAGCGCCACGGACAGGCGCCCTGCACGCACACCTGTCCGGCCGGCGTCAAGCCCAGTGGGTTCGTCTCGCTGGTGCGCGCGGGTCGTCATGAGCAGGCGTTCCACATGCATCTCGCGGATGCTCCGATGGTGGGCAGTCTGTCGCGTGCCTGCTACGCCCCCTGCGAGGGGGAGTGTACCCGCGGCGACAAAGAGGGTACGGTCCACATTCGGGCGATCAAGCGCTATATGGTCGACCGCTACTATGCCGACCATGCCGTGCCGGAGTATGGGCCTGTCGAGAATCAGCTCGCGACTCGCGTGGCCGTTGTGGGTTCCGGCCCAGGGGGGCTAACCGCCGCCTTTCATCTGGCCAAGGCGGGTCATCAGGTGACCGTGTTTGAGGCCGAGAGCCATGCTGGCGGCATGCTGCGCCACGGTATGCCGCGTTACCGCATGCCCAAGGAGATCCTTGATCGTGACATCCTCAATATCACCGCCCTCGGGGTGGAGATTCAGACCGGGACCCCGGTCAACCGCATCGCGGAGCTAAAGGCGCAGGGCTTTGATGCCGTTTACATCGGCGTGGGTAACCAGAAGCCCCGCATCATCCCGATCGAAGGCCGGGAACTGCCGGGTACCGAGATCCAGGACTGCATGAGGTTTTTGAGAGAGACGAATGTCGGCGACGAGCTGCCCGACATCAAGGGCAAGCACATGGTGGTGCTCGGGGGCGGCAATGTGGCGCTCGATGTGGCGCGCACGGCGGTTCGTATGGAAGCCGCCAGCGTCTCGATTCTCTGCCTGGAGCCGCGCGAGAAGATGCCCGCCCACGGCTGGGAGGTCGAGGAAGCCGACGAAGAGGGCGTCCGCATATGCGCCGGCGGAGCGACCAAGCGTCTCTATCGTGACGCCGAGGGTCAGGCACAGCTCGAGTATCTGAAGGTCGGAACGATTGAATTCACGGAGGAAGGCAAGCTCAAGTCCTTCAAGGCCACTCCCGGCACCGAACAGAGCCTCCCGGCCGACATCGTCGTCCTGGCCGTGGGCCTCGGCCCCAGCACAGATGCCTTTCGCGATGAGCTGGGCCTGACTCCCGGCGGGATTATCACGGTCGATGATCAGACCTTGCAGACCTCCGATCCGGTGGTGTTTGCCGGTGGCGATGCGGTCCTCGGTCCCTCCATTATTGTCGAAGCAATGGGGCAGGGGAGGCGCGCCGCGTTCTACATGGATCGCATGCTGCGCGGCGAAGCGATGGATGTCTCGTTCGGCGATACGCTGGAGATGACGGACAAGCAGACCGTTCTGGACACGTCCAAGAGCTGGCGTCCGGTAGCCCCTGTGGCGCTACCCGTGCGCCCGCCCAAGGAACGCGTCCAAAGTTTTGAGTGCTACGAGCAAACGATGACCGAAGCGGAAGCCCGGCACGAGGCCAACCGCTGTCTCAACTGCGGCGAGTGCTCGCAGTGCCAGGAATGCGTGAGGGTCTGTCCGGCTTTCTGCATTGATTTTGACATGAAGCCGAAAGCCATGCAGCTGCAGGTCGGTTCCGTCATCCTCTCGACCGGATACGAGATTCTCGATCCGGCCCGCAAGGTGCCGCTCGGCTATGGCACGATTCCCGACGTCATCAGCGGTCCGCAGATGGATCGCCTCCTGGCGCCGACGCGGCCCTATAATGGCGTGCTGCGGCCGTCGGATGGAAAGGAGCCGGAGAATATCGCCATTGTGCTGTGCAATGGATCACGCGATCACACGGTGTGCAACCCGCTCTGCTGCCGGATTGGCTGCATGTACTCGGTTAAGCATGCGCAGCTCGTGATGGGGGCGCTGCCGCTGGCCGATGTCACGATCTACTATATCGACATTCGTGCCTTCGGGAAGGGCTACGACGAGTTCTATGAACAGTCCAAAGGCATGGGCGTCAACTACGTCAAAGGTAAGGTGGCGCGCGTGGAGCAGCTTGAGAACGGCAACATGGCACTCTCCTATGAGGACATGGAGGGGGCTCGTGGTCTCAAGAAGCGCGAACACGACCTGGTCGTGTTGACGGTCGGGTTTCTGCCCAATACCGAACCGTTCAAGCTCTACAAAGGCGGGACGCTAGACGCGGATGATTTCGACTACGTGCGGGAGCTCGACCCCGTCAGTGAGCCCTGTTGCACCAATGTCGCCGGTCTCTTTGCCGCCGGTGCACTGGTGGGCGTGCGCGACATTCCCGACACCGTCCTACATGCCGGCGCGGCCGCCGCACAGGTGGCCACCTATCTGGAATCAGCGAGGGCGAACTGATGGCTACCAAACGAAAGATCGGGGTCTTTGTCTGTCACTGCGGCGGCAACATCTCAGACCATGTCGACGTGGAGAAAGTGGTTGAGGGCGTTCGGGGCGAGCCGAGTGTCGCCGTTGCCAGGACGCACATGTTCACCTGCTCGGATTCGTCGCAGCAGGAGATGATTGACCAGATCGTTGAGGAGAAACTCGACGGTCTTGTCATTGCCTCCTGCTCACCCAAATTGCACATGTTCACCTTTCGCGGAATGGCCGAGCGCGCCGGACTCAACCCTTATCAGTACGTGCATGTGAATCTGCGCGAACAATGCTCCTGGGCCCACACCGGTGACAAGATTGGAGCGACAGAGAAGGGCATCAATCTGGTCCGAGCCGGGGTGGCCAAGTGCGCTCTGACGGTGCCTCTCAGCGCGCTTCGCATTGAGACGCAACCGCGAGCACTCGTGATTGGAGCTGGCATCTCCGGTATGCGTGCGGCTCTTTCATTGGCCGATATGGGGCTCTCCGTATTCCTCATCGAGAGGGAGGCGTCCGCGGGGGGATGGGTCAGCGAGACGGAAATGATGGGGCCCGAAGGGATGCATGGACCCGAGGTCATCCGTGCGTTGCTGGCCCGCATCGACGCCCACGAGCGTGTGATGCTCTACACCGAGGCCGAGTTGATCGAACGGTCAGGAACGATTGGCAATTTTGACGTTAAAATTCGGCTGCGCGGAAGCGAGGAGATTCCGCTCAATGTGGGTGCGATTGTCGTCACGACGGGATTCGACACCTATACGCCAGTTGACGGGGAGTACGGATGGGGGCTGGATGGGGTGGTCGATCTAAAGCAGTTCCGCCAGATGCTCACGGCCGGGCCACTGGTGCACAACGGCAAGCCGGTTCGCGATGTGGTTTTTGTGTACTGTGTGGGGAGTCGCCAGGTGAAGTCCGAGGCCTGCCCCGCGCCCCACGCTTACTGCTCGCGCTACTGCTGTACCGCGGCCACCTACACCGCGCATACGCTGCACCAGGTCGCCAAGCAGACCGGTCAGGCGGTGAACCAGTATCATCTCTATCGCGATGTCCGGACCTATGGCCACATGGAGATGGTCTACGAACAGGCCCGACAGGAAGGCGCGCTATTCTTGAAATGGAAACCCGATACCCCCCCCGTGGTCGGCCAGGCCGACGGGCGACTCTGCGTCACGGTTAAGGATGAACTGGGTTCCGGCGACTCCATGGAGATTGGGTCGGATCTGGTGGTCCTGGTGACGGGGATGGTGCCGCGCCTGAACGGTGACCTGAATAGCCTGCTCAAGATTCCGCTGAGCAAGGATGGCTTCTTCAACGAGATTCATATCAAGCTGCGGCCCGTTGAGACGGTGATTGATGGGGTCTTCATTGCCGGTAGTGCGCAGGGGCCGAAAACAATCGCCGAGAGCGTGGCCTCCGCGTTGGCGGCGGTAGCCAAGGCCGGCAAGTTGCTGAAAAAGGGCTACGTCGATCTGGAGCCGTTGGTGGCCAAGGTGGACACTGACAAATGCATATGGTGCGACGAATGTCTGAAAGCATGTCCCTACGGGGCAATCGAGAAGGTCGTGTGCGGGGATAAGGAGGTCGCGCAGGTGTTGGCGGCGATGTGCAAAGGAGAGGGGGCCTGTGTGCCGGTCTGCCCCTACGATGCCCTCGATGTCGAAGGCTACCGGGACGACCAGATCACTGCGATGATTGATGCCAGTATCAAGGAGGCCGCCATAGCATGAGCCCGATCTGTAAAATTGAGCGTGAGATGTTGGAGATCGTTCAGGACGAGATGGTCATGAAGGATCGCATCGCGGCGCTGTTGGCGCAAGGCCCCCGCACGATTCCTGAGATCGCCGAGGCCCTGCACCACTCGAGCTACGAGGTGACGATCTGGCTATTCGCGATGAGACGATACGGTGATGTGGAAGAGATCGGTCGTGCAGATGTGGACGGCTATTTCAAGTATGAGCTGAAAGAGAAGCCGGCGAACGATGCCGCCGTGGGCTCTGAGGAGAGATAGGGTATGGCCATCAAGGTAGATTCAACCATTGCCGCCAAAGCCCGGAAGCTGGGATCTGGGGATCTTGACAAATGCTATCACTGCGGCATTTGCACCGCGACCTGCCCTCTGTCCGAGGACGGTGTCAGCTTTCCGCGGACCGTGGTTCGGAATCTCCAACTCGGTTTGAAGAGCAAGCTAATGGAGTCCTCAGAGCCGTGGCTGTGCTACTATTGCGGCGATTGCTCAGACGCCTGTCCGCAGAATGCGGAGCCGGCCGAATCCGTCATGGCGGCACGTCGCTACCTGACGTCGCTCTACGATTGGACCGGACTGTCCTACAAAATGTATACCTCCAAGGCGTGGGAGTTCGGCGCCGTTCTGGGCCTCGGCGCCGTGGTGGTGCTTCTGTTCGTCCTCTTTCACGGGCCGATGCCAACGGCGCTCACGGCCGAAGGCGGGGTGCGCCTGAATTCTTTTGCGCCCGCGCACATCATCGAACTGTTTGATCTCGCCATGGGTGGGATACTATCAATGTTCCTGCTCTCCAATCTGGCGCGCATGGTCAAGCACGTGATGGGTGACGACCTCAAAAAGATCTCCCCGAAGGTCTATCTCTCCAAACTCACAGAGCTGCCCGTCCAGTTCGCGACCCAGAAGCGCTGGAAGGAGTGTGAGGATACCCACATGTGGAAGAAGCACCTCCTGCTTGTCTGCGGCTATGTCACGATGTTCATCATGATCATGGGCTTCCTGCGCTGGTTCCAGACCGATACGGTGCATCCCTTCTGGCATCCGCAGCGCCTACTGGGATATTTCGCCACCTTTGCCTTACTCTATGTCACCGGCGACATGATGGTGGGCCGCTACAAGAAGAAGCGGGCGATGCACAAGTTCTCGCACTCCACCGACTGGCTCTTTCTCATCATGCTGTTCCTGACCGCACTGACCGGCATCCTGGTTCACATCTTCAGGGTCAACGGATTTCCGATGTCCACCTACGTCACCTATGTCATCCACATGGCCGTCCTCGTGCCCATGCTGATGATCGAAGTGCCGTTCGGGAAGTGGTCGCATCTGGCCTATCGTCCCTTGACCTCCTATCTGCACAAGGTCAAACAGGCGGCGTCCGCCCAGAACGTACCGGGATGATTCAGTTACGGGTGAGGTCTCTGGTCCGTCGCCCGAATGTGGGCTAGCGTGAGGGGAGCGATTATCGCCCTCGGCGCCCGCGTCCGCCCGTCATGTTGAAGAAGTTAAGGTCCTGTCCCTGCTGCGCCTTGTAGAGTTCAGCTTGCTCGGGCGTCAGGTATTCCGCGACGGCGACGTTGTGGTTGCTCTGTATGGATTCCGCCGTAGTGCGGAAGGCCTCCATGTCAAAGTGGCCAGCGTCGCGCATCTCGGTCATTTTGGCGCGCAGCTCATCGCGGGTGTGCTCCTGAGCTTCGGACACGTGTTCCTTCTGCCAATCGTTCATGGAGAGCGTGACAGCCAGCTCGTCGAGGCGCTCAGCATCACGCTCTTTGCGCCGCTGCTCCCATTCGGCCCGTCGCCCCTCTCGCTCCCTGGTGTCCGCCTCGGCTTTGCGCTTCTCGGCCGCCGCAATCTCCTCCTTAACAACATCCTCCATGACGGCTTCAATGTCCTCTGCCGTACCAACGGTCTGGGCCACGGCCTGCTGCACGAGAGCGCTTACCTTGGCACTCAGAACGGCATCGGTCCGCGCGTCGATCAGGGCCTCAATCCTGGCCAGGAGTGCCGAGGTGTCGGGCGGTGCAATGGCCGGGGCCTCCGCCGGGGCCGCGGGTACTGTCGGGACACGGGGCGGTGGTGCTGGTCGATGCGCGAGGGCTTCGACCTGCTGTTCCAGCCGGGCGAGGCGGGCGTCGAGCGCGGCGTTCTCCTCGTTCAGTCGCACAAGGGCTTCGTCATGTCGTCGACAACCGCACAGGGCAAGCGCAGCGACTACGAGCGAGAGCGCGCGAAAATATGGAGGCATGTGTGATCCTTTCATCTATCGGTCAGTGTCGCACGATATGGGAGGGGTGCGTGCGGCCTTTCAGGAATATGTGTGGACGGTTACGGTTGGGTCAATCCTCTTTCCATGTGTGGCCGCACGATTCGCAGACGCACTGCCGTTTGAACCAGAGCAATGGGATACCGATGAGAAGGAGTGAGAGAAAGGCGAGTCGTTTCGAGACCTTCTCGTATCGCACGGAGTCTGAGTGACAGACGGGGCATTCGAACAGTCCCCTGGCAGGCGCAGGCCGCGTGTTCGCGAGAATCTCCCGTGCACGTGGGAGGTCGCTCTCATCAACTTGGACGCGAATGCCGCCAAACGCATTCGCGAGCAGCGGGTTTGCTGCCACGGCGCTTTGGTCTGGTATAAACGCCTGGATACCGTCTGCCTCAAGCAGCGTACACAGCGCATCGGCTTCTGCAATCCAATTGGCCGTGATGAGGGTTACGCGCATGGTCTGGCCCCGCCCTCATCCTCCGTGCTCTTTAGTATCTCATGGGCCCGGTTGACTGCGGCCTCGAAGCTGGCCACCGCATTGTGCGGCCCCAGTTTCTTGATAAAGTTTGAGCGTATGAGAATCTCGTAAGGATGGGGCGGCAGCCCGGACAAGATGAGTTGCGAACCGTGCGTGACCAATTGGGCGTGTACGGCTTCCAGCGCAAGCAGGCCGGTAGCATCGATGATGGGCACCCTACGCATACGAAGTATCAGGACAGAAGGCTCCTTTTTGATCACAGACATAGCGGAAGCAAATTTCTGCGTCGCCCCGAAGAAGAAAGGTCCGCTGACTTCGAAAACGGTCACCTCCTTGGGCAGACCAGCAAGCAAGGCGGCTTCCTCCGGAGGGACTTCCGCGTCCTCTTCATTGTCCATGGTAACAGCCTTGACCTCCGAAATTTGCACCATGCGCCGCATGAACAACAAGGCGGCCAGCACAACGCCTACTTGAAGAGCGATGGCAAGATCGACGATAACGGTAAGCGCAAACGTGGATAGCATGACCAGCGCGTCGCCCTTGGTCGTGGCCACCAGAACGCGGGTGAACATATGCATTTCGCTCATACGGTACGCCACGACCAGCAAAATACCGGCAAGCACAGGCATGGGCACCAGGGCCACCCAGCGACCGGCCACGACCAGAATGAGTAGCAGGGCCAAGGCATGGACTATACCGGCCACAGGCGTGGTCCCTCCCGACTTGATATTGGTTGCGGTCCGCGCGATGGCACCGGTGGCAGGGATGCCGCCCCACAGCGGGGAGGCCACATTCGCTATGCCTTGGGCAACAAGCTCGGCGTTCGGCCGGTGTCGTCGCCCGGTCATGCCGTCAGCGACCGAGGCGGAAAGCAGGCTCTCAATGGCCGCGAGCAGGGCGATGGAGAAGGCTGGGGAGATCAAGTTGGGCAGCATGTCCCAACTGACGCGAGGGATATGAAAACTGGGGAGTGTGTTGGGGACCGCTCCGAACCGATGGCCGATGGTATCAACCGGGAGATCGAATAGGGCGGTACATGCCGCAAAAACGACCAATGCCACAATGGACCGCGGAATACGCGGGGCGAGGCGGGGAAGCGCTACCAGGATGAGGACGGTCGCGATGGTCATCATGACGGCCAAGATATTGATCGAATTTAGTACATGATAATAGGCGGGCCACTTCGCGATAAACGCGGACGGCACCGACTCCATGGCCAAGCCGAGTGCATCGCGGACCTGGCTGGCCGCGATGATGATGGCGATTCCTGTGGTAAACCCAAGCGTCACCGGATAGGGGACGTATTGAATCACAGAGCCCAACCGTGCGAGACCCATGGCAATGAGGAGACCCCCGGCCAGCAGCGTAGCGACAGCCAGCCCCTCATAGCCATACTGGGCGACAATACCGTAGATGAGCACGATGAAGGCGCCCGTCGGCCCCCCGATCTGAACCCGGCTTCCTCCCAGTGCGGAGATCAGGAATCCCCCGATAATAGCCGTATAGATACCGCGTTCAGGAGCGACGCCTGATGCGATGGCAAAAGCGATCGCGAGCGGAAGCGCGATAATCGCAACCACAATACCCGCCGTGAAGTCGGAAAGGAATCGTTTGGCGGTGTAGCCTTCGCGAATGACGGTCAAAAGTTTTGGTTCTAGTGAATGCATAATGTGTTTCCGAGGGTTACTCGGCAGAGCGGTCATAAGAGACGAGTCAAAGGCTGCGTGTCAAGAATCTGGTGTCGTGGATACGGCGTGAAGGGTGTGAGCTGTCCCTGGGATTGCCCATATAAGTCACCGCGCCAGCGCTCCTGGTAGGGCTCCTTATGCTTTTAGCCATTCGAGTGCTTCGTCTCTGTTCTTGAACACTTTCATCAAGGGGGAAACCTGTGATAATTCCGCATAGGTTTCATACATGCGAAACATACCAAACTCGACTTCTCTATCCCCAACGTATGCGGTCTTGCTGTGTATGGCATGCTCTTTCGCTGCGTGAGCTATGCGCCGCATGTCATTCGCGCTGAGGTTGGTGATGGTACCTGGTGACAAGTTCCACAGCACTCCTTTCGAAATTGAGCAGTATCTCGTCGAGATGACATCAATGACCGCTTCGACATCACACGGTCCTTCAATGACGAATTCATGGATCTCATTTGGGATCACTCTATGCTCTGATATCATTCTATGTTTCCTTGCCCAGCGAGTGCCTCAGAGTGCGATTGTAGATGCCGCACTCCAGGATCGTATTGGTTGTCCTCTTGTCCCGCAATCTTCGGCTCCGAGGTTCCATATCTCTAATTCCACAAAGAAGAGTGAAAGGCCTATCGCACGGATGATAGCGGGAATCGCCATGCCTGCCAATAGTGTATTAGGAAAATGATAGAAGGCACCGTGCGCCATAATTGATGTTACCGAAGGAATGAGATACTGGATGGTCTCCCTAGAGGCT
Organism: Lentisphaerota bacterium; assembly: GCA_013203785.1. GTDB lineage: Bacteria > Verrucomicrobiota > Kiritimatiellia > UBA8416 > JABMPJ01 > JABMPJ01. The sequence continues at coordinate 19,662 of JABMPJ010000207.1, forward strand.
TTCTGGCACTCGAAAGGCCCGCACGAGTTTGACGGTCCAGTATGCTGTATAGGACATGTAGAGCCAGAAGGGCCACCAGAAGAGATCTTCGCGAAAGCGAATGGGGTCCGCCACGTTTGCTTGCAGCGCAAGCAACCCCACCAGAAACATGAACACAAGCGTAAGCGTGCCGAACTGATACATATGCGCCGTCAGCATGGATTCCATTTTCGCCTTGTTCTCATCCTTCAACCAGTACTCTTTGTTTGGGAGATTGATCCAGCGCGAAGGCGTTATGCGGAGTAGGTGCGGAGTGAAGAAGAACGATGCAAAGATCAATAGGTCGACCCCCGTCATGATAAGGGCATTGACGTAGGCGGGCGCCCAGCCGTTCGGCTCCCCTCCTGCACCAAAATGAATGGCGACGTTGGATGGGCACAGGGCCAGGGCCACAACGGTAAGGATCAGATTCAGACCAAAGCTCACGATGAATAGAGTTCGCATATGTCCATCCTTTCGTTAGCGCGCGTCATTGTCTTCCGAAGGACGTTCCAGAAACCGATGTTGATGCCGATGAATCATCTTTCAGTCACCTATCTTGAGGCCGCATGAAATGGAAGAAAGTAGCTATTCCTTGTCGCCGTCGATGCTCTGAATCGGCTCTCTATCCCGCAAACGCTTAACAAGCTCTTGATAGATCTTCTGGGTGATGTCTTCAATTTCTACATTGCTGTAGAGCAGCGCATCCGATTCATCTCTGTTCACCACAATGTCATGTTTCAGGTCCATGCCCTCAATGAGGAGGACAAGTTCTCTAAGCATGGCTTCCTTGATGAGTTTGTCGACCTTGAACCGGGATGTCATTTTCGATGTCTGTTGCAACTGTTCCTTGCCGAAAACAATGTTTCCTTTGTCATCCGTCTTCATAAAGGAGGTCGGATCAAATGTGCCCGCTTCCTCGCTACTCTTCTTCAAATCCGCATACTGCGGATTCGCGAGGACGAGCTCCTTAAGGATGGGCTCTATTCTTCCAAACGTGACCGACGCTATCTCCGCTGCTCGTGACGTGGCTGCGCACAGGACCAACAATACTATCCATAGTGATCTCATCATATCGCCCCTCCTATCTCATATTGCAGAATACCGGCATCTGACGGGCGTGACTTCGCGAATATCGATGTTTTCCCTGAGCGGAAACCTGCCACGACATTGCCAGCTTCAGGGCTGAATGTAGGGACGAGATGGGGCGAACGCAAGGGAATGTTGCGCGAAGTTAGAGGATGCGAGAATGTCCGCCCCTTGCCGCATGATGTTGGATTCACATTCAGGCATGGAGAGGAGCCGCGTGCAGCTCGATGCCAAGTGCCTGAACCACTTTGAGAATGGTATCAAATCCTGGTGTTCTGTCCCCGGAGAGTCCTTCGGCAAGCCGTCTGATTCTTGCCTGCACGCGGGCACGTGCGCGTATATCCCGCAGACCGTCAATCTATTTCGCAAACGCAGTTGTCTTGCGGATTTCTATCATCAATTTGTGCTGTAGCCAATGGGCTACAGTTTGTCAAGATGAGTTACAGGTGAAGCTTTCCTGGCGATATGCGACGGATTGATCTCGGGAACACCAATCTCACATCTCTCGGCGTGAGTTGGCGCAGTCGTGGCAGCATGGAGATACGCTCCTGCAATTGCCTCTAAGTATCAATTCGGGGGCTGACCCCGATCACCCCGCAGCAGCGGGGCGCCCTCGGCCGTCCGGGGCGCAAGCCGGGTGGTGTGGGAGCCGGGGCTGGCCTAATGGGTCAGTCTCCGGCCACTCGATTGTGCGATCCATTAACTTCGTTCTCGGGTTTGCTAAGCACCATCGAGAAAGAACGTTCAGGTCCGCCGAATACATGTACTCCTGCATCTAACGCAAGGAGCAACTCTCCTTGGCACCCGGTTTCGACATACACTCTCTCTCCTTTGTCTTCGTACCAGTCATTAACTGCAAAGCGGTAAGAGAGGAGCATTTGTCCGTTCTCGGTCGGTTGGAGTTCACCTGTGAATCGGATGAAGCCCTTTGTGAAGGCAACCTCAAACTTCGCCCCCGCGAAAGTATGAGAGAACTCCTGCGTTTCTTCACCCTCGACCATCACGAGGGTGATGGTGTGATTGCAGAGGGGGTGTTCCTTCGTTTCTTCCGCGTGGCAGATCGAAACCGTTGCCAGTATTGCGAGCAATGCGGCCATTGCAGCATGGATTCTCATCGCGCTTCTCCTTTTGTTTCTCAGCGAGGGAGCTTCATGTTCTCCCGCACAACGCGGCCGTAGGATAAGTCCGCCGATCGCAACAGCCTCACTTCTGAGGCATCACAACACAAGGGTGGACCCGAGACATTCAATCCTACGGCATCCTCGCGATCCATTTTTCGGCCAGTTATGCGCCGGGGACTTATCCTACATCCTCAACGTCCTCAACTGAGAGTTTCGCGCGGTACGTCCAGTTGTTGGTTAGGAACTTTATAGCTCCAATAGTAATTCACGGATACAGTCCTCAATTGACTTATTGGCTGTGTCGATCACCACGTGTTCTTTGACCCAAGGCTCATAGTGCCTGTCTTGAACCTCTTCCCAAGTAGGTAGCCTACGACCGACGAGCTCTCGTTCTTGGCCGTAATGGTCCATCACACAACCATATTTGAGGTTGAATGTAGGGACGCGAGGGGGCGAACGCAAGGGAATGTTATGGTCGGTCGAAGGATGAGAGAAGGACGATAGAAAGTTCGTCCTTAGACGCAAGTAGCGGTGCCTGCCAGAATTGGCGTGTCTCGCCGGTGGGTTGGGGGTAGGGTGCTGGCTGCGTTCGCGAGGGGAGAAGGGGAAGCTAGGTTGTGAAGCCGAATATCAAAATAGCATCGGCGACGACGCCGGATGGAACCGAGATGGTTCTGTTTGAGCATGATGAGAGTTTCTTCATCCGGGTGGGCGGCGAGGTTCTGATGCATAGCCGTCAGCACGAGTCTGAGCTGGAGTTGGCTCGACTCGGTTGCGCGCATCTGGCTGGCGCGCCGGAACCGACCATTCTGATCGGCGGCCTCGGGCTGGGGTATACCGTGCGCCAGTGCCTGGATCTGGTGGGGCCCGCCGCCACGGTTACGGTCAGCGAGCTGATGGGTGAGGTGGTGGAGTGGAATCGCACGCATCTGGGCGCGCTGGCCGATCATCCCTTGAAGGATCCGCGCGTCAGGTTGGAGCAACGCGATGTGGTGGCGGTCATCAGCGAGCAGCGCAACCGGTTCGATGCCATCCTGCTCGATGTGGATAACGGGCCCAGTGCCATGACGAAGGCGACCAACAGCCGCCTCTACAGTGGCGCGGGTATTCAGGCCTGCTGTCGGGCGCTGAAACCGAAGGGCTGTTTGGCGGTCTGGTCGGCCGAATCCAGTAAGCCCTATGAGCATGCCCTGGTACGGGCTGGCCTGGCCGTGCGCCGCTATACGGTACCGGCCTACAAGAACAGTAAATCGGAGAGCCGCTTCATCTGGGTGGCATCGACCGACAAGAACAATCTGCCGCCCGGCGGAGGTGAGCCGCGTATGCCACCACCCAAGAGGAAGCCGCCCCCACGTCGTCGGCGATCTTAGCGGTTGCTCAGGGCGGGGAGAAGAGGAACCACGGATGAACACGGATAAACACAGATAGGGGGAGTGGAGGTGCCCGCCCATCGGTGTTTATCTGGGTTTATCGGTGGTCAATTCCCTCTATTCTTCCACGATGGTGGCGCTATCCCGCAGCTTGCGGACAAATTCGGCGATGGCGGAGTGCTGGTTGCGCTGTTCAAGATGCCCGCGAATGGAGGCTTGAACGGTCGCGAAGTCTTCTGTGATCGCGGGGATGTGCTCGTAGACTTTGATCAGGTGGCAGCCGAACGGCGTTTCAACCGGGCCGCTGATGGCACCGGGTTCCAGCGCAAAGGCCACCTTCTCAAACTCCTCCACCATCTGGCCGCGCGGGAAGGTGCCGAGATCGCCGTTGTTATCACCACAGTCGGACTCACGGGTGGCAAGCGCTTCAAAAGCGGCACCAGCTTTGAGCTCCTTCTCGATCGCCCGGATCGCATCCAGTGCCTTGGCCTGCTCGACCGGTGTCTTGGCGTGCTTGACGATGTGGGCGGCGTGTAGGCTCTCGGGCTTCTCAAAATGGTGTGGGTTCTCGCTATAGAAGGCCTGCTCGTCCGCTTCGGTTACCGCGTCAGCCTTGCGGGCGGCCTCGCGCATGATGCGGTTCATCCGTAGCCGATCCTCGATCTCCGGCTTGGCCGACTCAAGGGGCATGCTCTGTAGGTTGTCTTTGGCATTGCGGTAAAACTCGTGCAGCTCATCCGTCGTGATGGGGGTGTCGTCCTTCTCCGTCAGCTGGCGCAGGAGTGTCTGTTCGACCATCGAGTGGCGAGCCCATGTGCGCATCTGTTCTTCATTGGGTTTGGGGCCGGGGTGGCCTGGGCGCTCCTGCTGATACTGCTCCTGTATCTGCGCCATGCGCTTTTCAATACTCTCGTCGCTAATGACGGTTCCGTTCACGGTGATACTCATGCTCTCGCTCTCCAGGTGCGGTTAATTAAGCGGGGAGTGTCGCACGCATGGGGCAGCGGCGCAAGGAGGAGTCAGAATTCTGACTGCCTCTTTCAGAAACAGACTCTTGCGTTGTCCTCTCGCGCTGATCGCACTAACTCGTTTCGCATCGCAGAGTGCTCGCCGTGAGGGCGTCGTCCCAGGCGGGGACAGAGGATTCCCACGCAAAGCGTTGGGCCACACGGCGGGCGCGGTCGGGTTGGCCCTGCCACAGGTCGCCGCCGGTTTTGCGCGCGGCTAGGAGAGTGAGACGACGGGCCAGTTCACGTTCATCGCCGTCATAGAAGAAGGAGTCCATGCCCGCTTGATCGGTTCCGGTAAAAACCTCGGGATAGGCCAGCCGGTTGGGTACCAAGGGATAGGCACCCGACGCAACGGCTTCGAGCATACCGATCCCGAAGAACTCGTGGTCGGCCGTGGAGACGACCACATCTGCTTCTCCCAGTACGCGCAGATAGGACTCGCGGGACTCTTGATAGCCCCAGTGAACGATCCGTGCGTCAAAGTGCTCTCGAGCCCATTCAAAGATGGGCAGGGGCCGGCGGCTGGGCGTACCCCCGATGACACTCACGCGAAAAGCGACGCTCTCCGCAGCCATCAACTCCAGCGCCTTGAAGAATCGCTCCGGACACTTGTCATGTTCCCATCGCGCCACCCAGAGGATATGGAGCGGACCGCCATCGCGCTTCTCCGGCTGCGTGGGCGCGTTGATGCAGGGCGGATGTATGACCGACTTGTCGCGTATGGCGCTGATGGCATTCAGCGGCTGATAGTCCGGCATGCGTTTGAGGAAGGTGGTCAGCGCCTCCAGGAAGGAGTCCCGATGAAAGGCTGAATTGAACCAGACGCGTTCGGCGGCGAGGGCGGTGGTCAGATTCGACATGACGAAGTGGTAGTCGCGCTCGCTCTCCTCGAGCACTGGATAGGTCAGTTGGTTTTCATGAAAGTAGACAATCGCAGGCAGGTTGCGAAGGGGGCGCGGGGCCAGACCTCTAAAGTCTGCCAATCCGAGCATGTCCGACGTGAAGATGATGTCCCAGCTCTCGCCCTTCGCTATGGCTGCTGCGACCTGTTCGCTAAAGGTGAGGGCGGCGTGGCGCATGCGCCATTTCCACTTGGTAGGGGGGAGTCCCATGAGGGTCCAGTTGTGGCGACTACGCTGTGCCCACCCATCCAGAAAGGCCCGGTGGCTGCCGCCGTAGTAGGGCTCAAGCGCCAGGACGCGAAGTGGCGGGGGCAGATTTGTCGGTCCTGAAGTCATGTCGGCGATTATGTCGGTTTGCCCCAGGGGGAGCAAGGGAAGTCGAGGTCGCCACTGTGTGGGGCGTCTGCTACACTTCTCGTTGTCCATGGGAGATCACGATGATGAAGACACTGGGAGTGATAGTGGCAATGGTTCTGCTGGCTGCATGCCGACAGCAGGCGTTTGTGAGGCGCGGAGGCGCGGAGGGAAAGATGGCTATGACAGGCAAGATTGAAAAAAGCGAAGCGCAGTGGCGGTCGGAGCTGACGCCGGAACAGTATCATGTCATGCGTGAGCAGGGCACGGAGCGCCCTGGGTCGGGCACGTATGTCCACAACGAGGCGGATGGTACCTATAATTGCGCTGGCTGCGGTGTGGCACTCTTTAAATCGGACGAGAAATTTGATTCGGGTAGCGGCTGGCCCAGTTTCTGGGACAAGGCCAACGCCAGCAACGTCGTCGAGCGTACGGACAGCAGTCTCGGACGCGTGCGGACGGAGGTCCTCTGTGCCAACTGCGGCTCACATTTGGGACACGTCTTTGAGGATGGCCCCCAGCCAACCGGTCTGCGCTATTGCATCAACTCGGTCTGTCTCGACTTCAAGACGGAGTAGGTTCGTCTGAGCTCTGGTCCTCGGAGAGGGGACCCAGGCGTCGCAGACTCGGGAAGAGTTTGGCCCATGATGCGGCCACGACGAGCGTGCCGATACCGCCGCTGACCACGGAGGCCACCGGTCCGACGAAGCGGGCGACGAGCCCGGACTCAAATCCTCCCAGCTCATTGGAGGAGCCGATGAACATGGAGTTCACGGCGGAGACGCGGCCACGCAGCTCATTGGGCGTACGGGCCTGCACCAGCGTGTGACGGATCACCACACTGATGTTGTCGAAAAAGCCCGTCAGGAAGAGCATGGCGAAGGAGAGCCAGAAGGAGCGGGAGAGCCCGAACGCGATTGTGGCCAGTCCGAATCCTGCCACGGCCCATAGCATCCCTCGCCCGGCGCGCTGGATGGGGGGGCGGTGCGTCATTATCAGCGCCATAATCACGGCACCCAGGGCTGGGGCGGCGCGCAGCCAGCCGAGGGCCTGCTCCGGGCGGAGTCCAAACGGCCGCTCGAGCAGAATATCGCGCGCGAATATGGGCAGCAGATAGACCGCTCCGCCCAGCAGCACGGCGACCATGTCGAGGGAGACGGCTCCGAGGACAATTTTCTGGTTCCACACGAAGTCCAATCCCTCGCGCAGCTGGTTCAGCATGCGGCCGGGCGTGCTGCGCTTTCCCTCCGGTATGTGGAGACTCCAGAGCACCGCAACGTAGACGGCTGTCGTTGCGGCACTGAAGAGGTAGGCGGCCGGAACGCTGAAGGCCACGATGATGCCTCCCAGAGCGGGGCCAATCACGGAGGCGAGATGAAACATCGAGCTGCGCCACTTGATCGCACTTTCGAGGGATGATGCCGGCACGAGCAACGGGACGAGGGCGGTGCCGGCGGGGCTGGCCAGTCGATGAAAGGCCGAATCAAAGAAGAGTAGCAGGAACATGGCGGGAATGGAGCCACGTGTGAGACTGAAGGCGGCCAGGGCGAGGGAGGTCAGGGTGGTTCCGGCCAGGCCGAGGGTCATCAGGCGGCGCCGGTCGTAGATGTCGGCCAGATAACCGGCCGGCAGGGTGAGCAGAAGCATGGGCAGTGCTTGGACCAAGCCTACCAGCCCGAGAGCGAGTGCGGAATCGGTGCGCTGGTATATCTCCCACCCAATGGCGACGCTCTGTGCGGCGGCGCCGATATGCACCAGTAGGCTGCCTAGAGAGTAGCGACCGAAACCGGGGGCGCGGAAGGCAAGATAGGGGTCGTGGCGTGAGCGTGTGGTCATCCTTGATAGCGCTCCGACAGTGAGGCGGCCACGGCATCGGGCTGTGCTTGCGTGGCGTAGCGGCGTGTCTCTGGATCCAGCTCCTTCAAGCAGAGATCGATGAGTTCGATGATTCGATCCTTATGCTCGATGGCCCCCAAGCTGTCGCGTAGCTGTCGCATACCCGGGAATCCTGATGTATACCACAGCAGTTGCTTGCGGAACGGCAAGATGGCAAAAGGTTTGTCGCCGTAATGCTCGCAGTGGTAGGCCAGGTGGCGCATCAGCACGCGGCGCCACTCCAGCACAGTGGGCTGTGGTGTGCCGGGACGCAGGATCTGCTCAAATACCCATGGGTTACCCAGCGCTCCCCGGCTAACCATGACCGCATCACATCCGGTCTTCTCAATCATGTCATGGGCGCTCTGGGCGTCCGTTACATCGCCGTTGCCGACGATGGGGAAATCTGCCCCGCGCTCGGCTCGCGCCGCCGCGACTCCCGTCGCAATGCCGGCATAGTCGACCGGCACATCATAACGATCCTCCCGCAATCGACCATGGATGCCGATCATCGCCACCCCTCCGGCCGCGAGGCGCCGCACAACCTCCGCCACGTTCCGCCGCTCCTGATCGTAGCCCAGCCGTATCTTCGCCGTAACGGGTCGCTGGGTTCGTCCCCTCACGAGCGCCACAGTGCGGCTGATCCGTTCTGGGTCTTTGAGGATAGCCGATCCGGATTGCTTGGCCACGATCTTCCGCACGGGACAGCCCATGTTGATGTCGATCAAGTCGAGCGGGTACCCTTCCAGCACCTCCACGCCATCGGCCACCATCTCAGGCGTCGGCCCAGTCAATTGGGCCCCCAGCAAGGGTTCGGACGAATGACGTGCTAGCAGGGCTTTGGAGGTGCGCGATCCGTAGATCAGTGTTTGGGCCGACAACATCTCGATGGTGGTCAGGCCAGCGCCCATTTCCGTGCAGATCCGGCGAAAAGGCAGGTCGCTGACGGCCACCAAGGGTGCCAGCAGCACACGATTCGGTAACGTCAAAGCACCCACAGAGAGTTCGGAATCCAACATAATCGGCGACATGGTAGCGCCGCGACCAACATTCAACAAGCTCACCAGCAATTCCCATTATGGCGTCCACTGGGTATCCGGACGCGACAGAGCGCGTCCCTCCATGATGGACTCTGACGGTTTTCCGTGGAA
>JABMPJ010000208.1 GCA_013203785.1 Lentisphaerota bacterium
AGCGGCATCATGGAGGACGGTCTGACCAGCGCCACCGAGGAAGGTACGCCGCAGGGGTCGATTCTCTCGCCGCTGTTGTCTAACATCTACCTGCACTACGTGTTGGACCTGTGGTTCAGCAGACGGGTGCGCAGGCACTGTCGTGGAGAATCGGAGTACTTCCGCTTCGCTGACGACTTCCTTGCCTGCTTCCAGTACAAGGATGATGCGGAGGCCTTCCTTCAAAGGCTGCGAGATCGGATCGAGGGATTCGGGCTGAAGTTGGCCGAGGATAAGACCCAATGCATCGAGTTCGGGCGGTTCGCCCGCGAGAAAATGCAGCAACGCGGCGAGAAGCCACAGGACTTCACCTTTCTGGGATTGACGCACTACTGCGGGAAGACTAAGGAGGGGTACTTCAAGGTCAAACGTCGTACCAGTCGTAAGAAGCTGGGGCAAAGTCTGCACAAGTTCACCGAATGGACCATTAAAGCCCACCATGTACAACGGAAGGGAGACATGATCAGGTCGGCGCGGACCCGTGTGGTCGGCTACCTGAACTATTACGCCATAACGGATAACGCGGACCGGTGTAATTACTATGTCCATTGCGTAACTGAAATCCTGTTCAAATGGCTCAACCGCAAGAGTCAGCGCAAGGCATACACCTGGGATCAGTTCAAACAGGCTTTGGCCTGGGCTAACTGGCCCACCGTGAGTATCTGCAAAGACCTGAATCCATGCCGTAGAGCGGAGGCACACTGAATGACTAATCGGGGAGCCGGATGTATGGGAAAGCCGCTTGTCCGGTTCTGAGAGGGGCAGGGGTACAACTGTGAAATGGACGAAATATTGTGGCACCGCCGCGAAAGCAGGCGGCAACGGAGAAAACAAACGTCGCCCTCTAGTCATGGAAGTCCCCTGCCTACTCAAAAGTACGGAAAAGTCCCGCCAATCACGTACTCGTACACATTGGCGGCAGCCGCCGCCGACCGACAAGCCGCGTCGCGTCATCGAACGGCAGAACTACTTCGATATAGGCCACTATACGGAGGAGATGGTGCGGAATTCCGTCGCGGGCTATTACGGCTTCGTTTCCTACAGTGACGACTGCGTGGGCCGTGTGCTGCGGCAGCTTGATGCGCAAGGGCTGCGTGACAATACGCTGATCGTTTACGCATCCGACCATGGCGAGAATCTGTACCATCACGGACTGTGTGAGAAGCACACGTTTTATGACGACGCCGTTCGCGTTCCATTGATCCTGTCGTGCCCCGGCGTGCTCCCGGTGGGGCAGAGAACGCAGTTCCTGGCATCGATCATGGACATCCTGCCGACGGCCCTGGCGATCAACGATGTTCCTCTGCCCGATAGCGTTGAAGGTGTGGATCTCCGTCCGGCCTGCAACGGGCAGGAACTGCATGAGCATGTCTTTGCCGAGTATTATCTGTCGCTGGATCCGAGTCGCATGGTCCGAGACCAGCGCTGGAAGTATATCTACACCGAGCACGACATCTGTGAGCTGTACGACCTGGCCAACGATCCCGACGAAACGATCAACCTGGCCTGGTATCCCCAGTACCGCGAACGTGTTGAGGCGATGGACCGGATCGTCAAAGACGATTGGGAGATGCCTAAGGTGCCGCTCTGGGGCACATGGAACGATCTCAATATGCGTAAGCAGCGGCAACGTCTCGCCGGGGTCGACATCATTGATACCCGACCGCGGCCCGATTGGTTGCAGGAGGCGTAGGCGGCTCTGCGCGTGATGGCTGGGATGAACTCCTCGGTGGGGGAGGTCCCGCCGTTCGCCAGCAGTAACGCGCAAAAGGCGGCGGGTCCTTTTCCGCCCAGCCGGCCGGTAACGGCCCCCCCCCAGTCGCCGCAGTCGACGGCCATATGACCGTCTAGTCTGTCATGGTTGCGTTCCTATGTGAGTGATCGGTAGACGTTTCCGGACTCCAGTACCGGTTGCGTCCATGGCATCTCCTTCTCGCCGTCGAGACGAACGAATGTGGCGTCCGTGTCTGGGTGCCAGTCGCTGTACGTCCAGATCAGGTTGCCCGCTCTGTTTTCCCAGCGGACCCCCGCGTTGTTCGGCAGGAGCCGACGACAGCCCCGCATATGCGGCAGCGCCTGGTTGTACAGCTTGTGCAGACGCGTGACCCAATCAGGCATGATGTGGCTCGAATCGTAGAGGTTACCGTAGTTGACGTAACCGCGATTGGCCAGCATGCGGAAGAGAATCTCTTCCTGTTCCTCCTCACTGCGCCGGTTGGCCGTCACAATCAGTCGGGAGTCGAAGGCCATGTCTTCTGCGCTCCCCCCCCCCCATCCTTCTGCCACTCGGTGGCCGAAGGATGGGGGGGGAGCGCAGTTACGCTAGCTACATTGATTGCATATCACAACAAATAGCTTTGCAAAAAGGCTCATTCCATCCGTGGTATGTTTTAGAGCTGACGCGGAGCTTCTTTTAGGTTTGAGTGGATAGGATTGATGGGTGAGAGTGCTTCCGCAAAAGAGGGAACGTCAGATGTTGGAAGTATGGCGCTTCCGAGATTAACGGAGGCTTTTCTATTGATGAATCGCGCTATGCCGATGGGTAGATCTTGCTGCGTGTAAGGCGTTGATGTGACGTAGGTGTTTCTCTACAGTCTTGCCATGAGCGAGGCGATCCAGTCGGAGTGTGGCGGTGGGCCTAGCCGGATTCTCATTTACGGGCGGGGGTTTTTTCTTCTGCTTCTCTTTCTGGTGGCGGGGCAGCTCATTGAGCGTGCGCTGTCGTTACCGGTGCCTGGCAATGTGCTGGGGATGATCTTAATGGCCTTGGCCCTGCTGTGTGGGCTCGTGAGGCTGGAGAGCGTCAAACCGTGTGCAGACCTGCTCCTGCGCCATCTCGGCTTCTTCTTCGTGCCAGCTGGCGTTGGTTTGATCCAGCATCTGCACATCATCGCGGCCGAGTGGGTTCCGATCTTGGTGGGTACGCTCCTCAGCACCGTCGCGGTGCTCTGGCTGGGAGGCGGTACGACGGCGCTGCTCATGAGGCGGAAGGGGCGGGAGTGACCATGTGGGAGGTACTCAGGCCCTGGTGTTGTGGCGGCGCTGCGGCGCTTTTCACGGTGGGGGTGTGGATGGGTGCCCTGCGGATTCGGAAGGCCCGGTCCATGCCCCTGACCGAGCCGGTGTTTCTGGCCGTATTCGCGATTATCGCCGCGCTACTATTGCTGAATGTGGACTACGCGCGTGACTACCGGCCCGGCGGGAATCTGATCAAGTTCCTATTGCAGCCAGCCGTCGTCGCACTGGCAGTGCGCCTCTATGAGAAACGTGAGATGATTCGCCGGAACGCGCGGGCGGTGGCGGTGGGGGTGATTGTTGGTTCCGTGACGGGCATCGTGTCGGCCACGGGGCTGGCCCTGCTCTGTGGGGCGCCCGATGCGGTGGCGCTGTCGCTGGCCCCGAAATCTGTCACGGCACCGATCGCCATGGGGATCTCGGGGAGCATCGGCGGCATTGAATCGTTGACGGTTGGCATTGTTATTGCCACCGGGATCATTGGGGCCATGGTGGGGCCGGAGCTGGTACGGCTGATCGGGATTCGGAATCGCGTGGCGTTGGGCCTGGCTGTGGGCATGGCCTCACACGGCATCGGGACGGCACGGCTGATGAAAGATGACGAGGCCTCGGGTAACCACACGGCCAGCACCATGAGCGGTGTGGGTATGACCCTCAACGGTCTGGTCACGGCAATCCTCTGTCCGGTGATCGTGCAGTGGCTTCTGTAAGACGGCGCATCGGGCAGTGGCGGAGCCGATTCGTCATCTGCGTGAATGAGGACTTCCGTTTTTATCCAAACGGCGCGTATACTGCCGGGCGTTAGAGGGAGGATATTATGACCGACTGGCAGCATGAGCTGGGGGATTTCTTTCAGCAGAAGAAGGCGACGCACGCCGAGTTGGAGCGCTCCGAGCTGGAGCGATTCATCACGGGCGTGGCCATGCCTGCCTATCTCGAGCTACAGGCGGAGCTGGAGAAGCATGAACGCCACGTCTCCATTCGCGAAACCCCTACGGCTGCTACGTTGGTCGTCCAGTATCAGGGCGCGGATGAATTCTGGTACTGCCTACAGGGCCGGACGCTACCCGAGGGAGTTGTGCCCTTTGCTGAGATGGTGGTTCGCGAGCGGAAGGGTATTCGCCGCATCCGCACGGAAAGCATGATTCGGCAGGGCGGCGATTACGGGGTGTCTGATATCACTCATGGTGAGGTCATCGGCCACTTTCTGACCCATTACAAGCGCTCGATCCGCGAAGAGTAGGCGTGGTTATTCCGTCGCTTTGAGTAGCGCTTCCGAATCCAACCGCACCTTGTAATCGGGGTCGCTGTGGGCAAAGGTCACCTGACCCGCGGCATCGAGCAGGTAGACCGCTGGAACCGGGAGGACCGATGCGCTGCTACCTGGCGGGGAGCGCAGTGGAATCTTGTACTCGTGGTATTTTTCCACAGTCGCATCATCCAGCTCAAAGGCGAGGCCCATCGCAATGATCGCCTCCATACCGATATCGGCCAGCAGGCGATAGCCCAGCTCTAGCGGCTGCGTGCCTTTCTGCGTGCCCTCAGGCGTATCGGGACTGATGGCCAGGATACGATAGTCACGCTCTTTGAGCGTTTCAACAATCTCCCGTAGCCCCCCCAGATGGCGCATGCAGTAGGGGCACCATCCACCACGAAATACGATCAGTGCGGTCTTGGCATCGTTGAGTTCATCCCGCAGCCAAACCACACGGCCCTCCATGTCGGCCACCAGTGCGTTGGGCAGCTGTTGACCCACGGCCAGAGGCTCAATCGTGGTTGGAGACGCCGCGATACTGAAGGGGGTGGCCGGTGATTGACCGGGGCGGGCCCACTTGATGCTACAGCCGCGTGGATTCGTGGTCGGCGACGAAACGGCTTTGCCTGCGATGAGAGCTTCAATGGCGTTGGCCAAGTCGGGTGATGTGACTTTATCCGAATCCTGCCAGTTGTCATCGATACGCCCCTCGTACTGCAGCTTCAAGTCACCATCAAACAGAAAGATGTGCGGCGTGACCTCGGCACCGTACGCCGCCGCGGCGAGCTGGGTGCGGTCCCGCAGATAGGGGAAATTAAAGCCCTTCTCGTCGGACCGCTGCTTCATACTTGCATAGTTGTCCTGGGGGTGGCTCTCCGCATCATTCGGATTGATGGCGATGAAGCGGACCCCCTGATCGTTGTAGCGCGACTGTAGCTCGACCAGCCTATCCTCGTAGGCCTTGGCGAAGGGGCAGTGGTTGCACGTGAATACCACCACGGTCGCGCGCGTGCCCTTGAGGTCGTCCAAGCCGTGAAAGGCCCCATCTACACCCGGCAGCGAGAATCCCGGCGCGGTGCTGCCGATTGGGAGGGCCCCTTCCGCGGTCATTATGCCAAGGCCCAGGGTCAGTAGTATGGTCGTGATCACCTGTATGCGCATCTTCATCCGTCACGTCTCCTTTTGTCCTATAATCGCCGTTCGTCTCCTAGTAGTCCCTGCTGAGCCGCATCTGTGCCATCGACACGTGGTGTTGCTCCCCATCATCATACACAGGTAGGAGCGTCACTGAAACCTACATTTGCAGGGGGGCAGGGGGCTCCTCTTGTGTCTCATCCATTGCTTCCATGAGACACACTGGGAGGAAGATAGGGCCACGCGAGGTCTCCATGGTCTTTCTCTTTGGCCCTTCCACGGCCCGGCCACGAGAGACCGTGGCCCTCCAGTGCACCTGTATACCGCCTTTCTCCGATGTTCTAGCCCTGGAGGGACGCGCTTTGTCGCGTCCG
>JABMPJ010000209.1 GCA_013203785.1 Lentisphaerota bacterium
ACCTCGACCCCTACAAGCTCAGGACGCTCATTGATGCAAAACAACGCTCAATCTTCAGCAAGCTTCGGTAACATCAATTATGGCGCAGCCATGTCTCTCGCGGGACATGCTTCGGTAACCTTTTATTCTGGCGCAACGCGTTCTGATGCCACCGCGACCGTCTCGGCATACTCACTCCACCATCGACAACCCACCTTCTGCCCCTTACTATTCCCGGGTTATGAAACATTCCTTATCCAAAGCACGTGCACGTATGATCCGGTCACGGGAGCGACAGGCTGGTAAAACAGCAACCGTCCATATTCCGACTCTACAGCGCCCCGTCTACGGCCTGCTGTTGGCCCTAACCCTGTGGGTCATCACCGTCCTATTCATTAATATCCAGCAGTTCCTTGGAGGGCCAGTCGCACACAGGGCCATTCTGGATATCGCTGGAGATGCGGTATTTCTGCTTGCCGGGCTCTTTGCTGCCGCCCTTGCCCTCCAGATCGTGGTGCCCCGTAAAATGCGCAACAATGCCCGCGTTCTACTTTTGGTCCTGATTTCTCTGGTCGCGACCGCCGCCGCACAGGTCGCGCTCTACGGGGCGCAAACGGCCTTTGTGATTCAGCCGGAGGTCATTGCCTTCCTCCTCCCCTTCGCCCTGGCACCTCTCATGGCCACCATGCTTGTGGGGGCTCCAGCCGGTGTGCTGCTGGGTTTCTGGACCAGCCTCGTCATGGCCATCATGCTCGATCGCAGCTTCTCAGTCCTCCTCACGGGCATTGTCGCTAGCGTCGTGGCTGCCCAGATCGCTGACCGCGTCAGGACACGGGCCAAAGTCATTCGCGCGGGCGTAGTGGTCGGTCTCGCCCAAGTCACACTCGTGCTGGCCATGACCGCCCTGGACGGACGCACGACGGATGTTATGCGCGTCTTCGACCAAGCCGGGGCCTGCCTGCTCAGCGGATTTCTCTCAGCCTTGTTGGTCCTTCTCATCCTGCCCGCCTTTGAGTCGGCCTTCAAGATCACCACCAACCTGACCCTACTCGAGCTGACAGACCTGGGTCACCCCCTCCTCCAGCGCCTCGCGATGGAAGCCCCGGGTACCTATCACCACAGCCTGATCGTGGCCAGCCTCGCCCAGGTCGCCGCCGATGACATTGGAGCCAACTCGCTTCTGACTCGTGTCTGCGCCTATTTCCACGACATCGGCAAGATGACCAAACCCGATTTCTTTGCCGAAAACATCAACCAGCGCGGCAATCCACACGACGATCTACCGCCCAGCATGAGCACCCTCGTGATTACTTCGCATGTCAAAGAGGGCCTGACCCTAGCCATGATGCATAAACTGCCGACCCCGGTCAGAGCGGTTATCCAGGAGCATCACGGCACCAGCATCGTCACCTGCTTCCACCACAAGGCCAAGTCTCAGCAGGACAAAGAAGTGGCCGGGGGCAACGGTCGTATTGACGAGGGCGCCTTCCGCTATCCCGGCCCACGCCCCTCTTTCAAGGAATCTGCCATCATCTGCCTGGCCGACTCCATCGAGGCCGCCTCCCGCTCCATAGAGAAGACATCCCCCAGCCATATTGAGCAGCTCGTCAACACGATCGTCAATAAGCGACTCACGGATGGCCAGCTCGACGAGTGCGAACTGACGTTGCAAGAGTTAAGCCGAGTGAAGCGCTCTTTTGTTTTCACACTCACCAACATGCTGCACGGGCGCGTGCCCTACCCTAAAGATGAAGATAATCAACAACCAAGACCATCGGCAACTGGACGAGCGGAGGATCGCGGAGTTGGCCGAGTATCTCCTGGCACGAGCCGGGGGACGGGACCGGAAACCGCCCACGCGTGACCTCTCTATTGTCCTCATGGATGACGTGGGCATGGCCGCGATAAATGACTCCCTGTTGGGACATGAAGGCCCCACTGACGTCATTACGGCCCGATACCGCCCGATTCCGGGGGAGACAGAGGCGGGCGACATCGGCGAGCTCTACGTCAATGTCGATCGGGCCGTGGACGAGGCAGAGGCGACTGGACGCTGGTCTCCCAGCCGGGAACTGGCGCTCTATATCGCCCACGGCTGCGACCACCTGGCGGGGGAAGACGACGCCAGCCCCGCCCAGCAGAAGCGGATGCGGCGGCGCGAATTGAAGTGGCTGCAAGAGGCGGAGGCGGCGGGATTCAGCTTTGAAGGATTGATCGGACAATGAACATCGAACATTCAACATCGAACATCGAACATCGAACTGGGGGAGCACATAAGCGTGCGAAGCCCATTTCGATGTTCAGCGTTCCGCGTTCGATGTTCGATGTTCCTTCCTACACACGGAGATCTATCCGCCATGCTTAGGGGTCTGACCAAAAAAATACGCGCCAATATACTGGTGGGCTTCTTTCTGACCGTACCTATTGTGGCCACCATTCTGATCTTCAATTTTCTTTTTGATCTGGCCACAGGCTGGCTTCCTGAAGTGATACTGCCTGAATGGCGTTCATCTTGGGCGGGCCGACTCCTGCTACAGATAGTCACCTTGATTGCCATTCTGGGTGCCTTCGGGTTTGTGGGGCTCTTCATACGCAACATCCTCGGCCGCCAGATGTTCCGCTTCAGCGACACCCTCCTGGCCCGAATCCCAGTGATTAGGAGGATCTATGTCTCGGTGCGTCAAATCAGCGAATCGCTCTTCACTCAGCGGAAGACACTCTTCAAGGAAGTGGTCATGATTGAATATCCGCGCAAAGGGCTCTACTCCCTCGCGTTTGTCACGGCCCGCGTGCCTGACCCGCTCGCAGCCCATCTCTCGCGGGGCCGCAACCCCGCCGAGTGTGTCAGCGTCTTCATCCCGACCACGCCCAACCCCACTTCTGGCATCTTGATCCTGCTACCGCGCTCCGAGACCACTGCCATTGATATGGATGTCTCCGAGGCCCTGACGTTCGTTATGTCAGCCGGTGCCGTCTCGCCCGGGCAGCGAGGCAGCAGTATGCCCACCCTCCTCGACAAACTGGAGTCATGGCTTAAGCAGGGCGAAGAGCCCGTGATGGCACCACCTCTTATCCCTCCAGTACCCGAAGCTACGGAGCCGCCAGCCAATGCCAACGCCACACATAACTGAAGAGCAGGTGCTCGACCTGGTTGAGCAGAAAGCCTGGGCACAGATTGCCGCGGCCATTGCCACCTGGCACCCGGCTGACATGGCCGATCTGATCGAGCAAGCTCCCGACGAGTATCACCGTACCCTCTTTGATCTCGTCCCCGAATCCTCCAGGCCAGATGTTCTCGCCGAGCTGGAAAGCGATACCGAGAGCGATGTTGTGCGATCGCTAACAAACATCGAACTCTCCGACATCATCGAAGACATGGCTCCCGACGATGCGGCTGATGTGCTGGGGGAATTGCCCGAAGAGCGAACCGAAGACGTCCTACAGCTGATGGAGGTCGAGGAATCGAACGAGGTCCGCAAACTGCTCGAGTACGCCGAGGACAGTGCCGGCGGCATCATGACCACCGACATCGTCGCCATGCACGAACAGCAGACCGTTGACGAAGCCTTGCAGGCCATCGCCTACCTCGACACGAATGAGCAGTTCTACCACGCCAACATTGTGGACGCCGACAATCGGCTGCTCGGCAATATCAACGTATGGGAACTCCTGCGCGAGCGCGAGCGCAACCGGGCCCTGGCCGACCTCGTGCACCGCGACGTGATCGCTGCCAACGTGAATATGGACCAGGAGGAGGTGGCCCGGCTGATGGTCCGCTACGATCTCAATGCTATTCCTGTTGTCGATAATGGCAATGTCCTGGTGGGACGGATCACAGCCGATGACGTCATCGACGTGATCGAAGAGGAGGCCTCTGAGGATATTTTCAAGATGGCCGGATCAGATGATGCCGAGCTGGATGGCAGTTCCGTATTCAAAAGCTGTGTCGTCCGGTTGCCCTGGCTCCTCATCACCCTCCTTGGCAGCGTCATAACCAGCATCATACTGCGCCACTTTCACGCCTATCTCTCCGGTATCATGGTTCTGGCTTCCTTTGTCCCAGCCGTTCTGGCCATGGGCGGCAACACCGGGATCCAGTCCTCGACCCTGATCGTGCGCAGTCTGGCACTGGGAACCATCCGCAAAGGAGAGATTCTCGCCATCCTCGGCCGGGAGATCATGACCGGAGCCCTCATGGGCGGGATCTGCGGCGGCGTCATTGGGCTGACTGCCCGCTTCGCCATGATCGGTCAGACGGATCAGCTGGCCTTCCCTGCCGCCAACGTAGGCGTCGTAGTCGCCCTCGCCCTCTTCTCCGCCATGACATTTGCCGCCATGTTTGGCGCGCTTGTCCCGCTCGTCCTAGACCGCCTGAAGATTGATCCCGCCATGGCCAGCGGCCCCTTCATTACGATCACCAACGACATTTCCGCCCTGCTGATCTACTTCGGCATAACGATTGTAATGCTGTCGCGGCTGGCCTGAGTTCATTTCGTTGCAGGGGGTGCCAGCCCACCTTTCACCCGGATCTCCGCCTTGCTCTTCAATCCCGCCACATACTCGCGCACGGCCTCCTGCTGCTTGCGCTGTTGCAGCATCAGTGTGACCTGCTCGACGGTGGCGTCACCGGCGGCCTCCTTCTCCGTCACCTGGACGATATGGTAGCCAAACTGCGTCTCGATTACCGGCCCAATCGCTTCGATGTCCTGAGTGAATGCGGCCGCTTCGAACGGCTTTGCCATCCGCCCACGTGCGAAGAACCCGAGATCTCCGCCCCGCAGCCGCGAAGGGCAGGTGCTGTACTCACCGGCTAAGGCCGCAAAATCGCCACCGCTCAGCAGTTTCTGGCGCAACGCCTCAATCTGTTCCTTTTGGGTGGCCTTGGCCGCATCGTCTTCATTTTCCGAGAATTGCAGTAGGATATGCCGCGCCCTCACCCGCTCCGGCCGCTTGAGCTGATCTTTGTGCTCCGACATGAATGCCAGAACATCCTCCTCGCTCACTGCCAATTTGTCGGCCAGCACGGTTGAGAGCAGCTTCTTGATCTTGATTCCCGTCACGACCTCGCTCTGTAGGCCTGCCTCACCCAAGGGGGAGGAGGCCACCATCGCCTCAATCGTCTGTCCCGGCGGAAGGGTGGCTTCAATCTGCGCCAGAGCCTTCTGCCGATCCTCCTCGGATGCGACTACACTCAGCGTCTCCGCCTCATTCAGAAGCAGCGTCCGGACAATGAACTGCTCGATTACCACGTTGCGCATCCGGCTCTTCACCTCTTCAAGCTTATCTCCTGTCGGGGAAGGAGTGATCGCGGCGATACGGAACTTCAGCTCAAGCGCGACCTCCTCTTCCGTCAGCCATGTGCCATTCACAGACGCCACCACGTTGTCCGGCACGGCCGCCGACGTGGCAGGAGCGGGCTTTTTGCCACACCCAGCCACCACGAATAGAGCCAGAATCACTACCGCCATGGAGAGCCATCCAGACATCCCGTCCCGTATCCCATATCTCGCTTCACGCATTACAGCTCTCCCCGTTCACAGCGTAACGTCGCCATGGCCACATTCCGACATTCCAATCTCATCTCAAGACAATACGTAAGCATTGTACCCGTTAAGCGCTGCAAAGCCAACAGCTGTTTCCCGGACACCACCGTGTTGCGCAGAAGCGATAGCGCATGACCACCTGACCACTGGCGTAGGAGCGACTGTGTATCCGGGCCCAGAGGCACCACATGCTCCGGCACAGGATGAGGCAAGCAGTCAAGGCAGAGCGCTCCGCCCTTGGCCGCATCAAATACCGCTCGCTCGGCACTCAGCCCCTTGCGGCATACCAAACAGCGCTCCACATGCGGAGCGTAGCCCAGGAGCTGAAGTAACCGGAGCTCGAACCAGTGGACCAATACCTCGGGGGAGCTCCGCCCCGCACACAGTCGGTCCAGCGTCGCGCCAAGGAGCTCATAGAGCTCCTCCGTATGATCGCGCCCAGGGAGAGTCGCATGTAGAGCCAGATCACAGATATACGCGGCACAGGTATAGTGCCGCCATTGACGCCTAAGCGGAAGTCGGGTGTTGAGCGGAGAACATTCACGCGCCATGTGCACCCCATCGCGCTCGCGTTCATAGAAGAGCAGTTCGCAAGTATAGCACAGATCGTACTGCCCAAGGAAAGCGCTCTTGGGACGCATCGCCCCCTTCACAACCGTCGTCAGTCGACCATAGTCCGGCGTCAACCACGTCACCATGTGCGACGTGGTTGAGAACGGCGAGACGCGCAGGACAATAGCTTCGGTCTTGGCGATCATATGCCGGGTAAAAAACGGCCCCGTTGGGGTCACCAACGAGGCCGTGTCATATGCGTAGTTTAGTCTGTTTTGGTTACTTGGAGAGCAGACCTTTCAAACCCGTGCGCAACTTGCCACGGAAAGTTACACCCAACGACATCAGCGCAAACGCCAACACCGCATAGGTTCCCGGCTCAGGATTATGGAGCTCAAAGTTGTCAATTCCATACTCCTGCCCCGTGAATCCCTGGTAGGTGATCATGATGCCGATCTCGTCCACAGACGCTAATGCAGCCGCAAACGTGCCCGCACTTCCGGTGTGGTAGAACAAGCTCTCGTACAAACTAATGGAGACGGCGTTCATGATGCCATCGACCATCGTCTGGTCAATTCCGTAGCGCCAGTACGAGCCGCCACTCACGAAGTAGAACTCCAGCGCAGCAGCTTCGTTATCGCCGCCACCGCCAGCGTCAGCATTTGACCAAAAGTCAAATGTCACCCGGGCAGTAGCCTCGTCGCCGTATCCGAAGTCGACCGTGGTTAGATCACCCTCTCCGCCTGTCGCATCGTTGAGCGCCGTGCCTGCGCCGCCAACCGGCGCATAGATGCGATCAGTTGCACCGCCGCCCGGCGTTGCCGCATAGATGCGAAGGTCGGTATCACTGTCGCCATCGAGATCAACCGCCGACAGCACGGCAGCCTCCGATCCAGCGACTGGCTCCGATGTCACGGCCCAGTTTTCAGTCGATCCATCGAAATCATCGATGAAGGTAGCCGCGCTGGCCCCACCTGCAAAGAGGCTGAGCCCCACCGCAAGCGTACAGAATCTAAACACAATAGGATGCCTCATTGCTTATTCTCCCTCAATTACTTCAACTACTTTGTAGAAGTATGGTGCACCCGCGGAACTCGCAGATTCATCAAGCCATACGCTCTGTCCATCCACGACCGTCACATTGGCCAAGGTAAGGCCTTCCCCTACCAACGCGAAGCCATCAGCGAGACTGGTGCTTCGATAGACGTTGTAGGTTGCCCACTCAACTGCGGAAGCCCAGCGAATGGTCACACCTGAATCGGTGACCTCAAGCACCTCTGCAATGAACTTATCCTGACCGTCATTCTCGTCAGTACCTGCAAGGACTTCATTGAGATCCGACACGCCATCGTTGTCCGAATCCAGTGCTCCCTGCGCACCCACATCGGCAATCTTTCCAACACGGAAGCGAGCCCAGAGCGCATTGCCGAGAGGCGTAAGGTTACCAGGATGCTCAGTACCGTCAGAATCGACAAGGACGAAGTCCTTGATCATAACAGTTTGGGCGTCGTTATTGTACTCCGACTGAATCCGGAGCCCCAATGCATTGACGTCATTTAGCGCCACTTGCCAAGCCACGTCTGGATTTACGCCACGACCAACGGCATACTGCCATTGGTCGTCGGCACGATCAAATCCGACCGTATTCTGGACCCATTCGCCGGGAGTTGACGAGAGCTGCACCGTACGACTCTGCCACGCCTCTGACCCGTGAGCAAGAACCACAGAGAAGTCTGCAGGAACGTGCCCATCCGTGGCGACCTTGAACTTTACGGATACGATGCCAGCTGCGGGATAGTTACCCACAAAGGCCCCAGACGCGACGCCGAGGTTGGCGACAGCATCTACACGGGTTATTTCTTGGTAGGTACCAGTCGGGCGCGCTCCGAATGTAACGATTGTCTCGCCATTCGGGCCTGCCGTTACGACGGCATCGTTTAACGCATTCTGCCTCACGAGAGGAGTTGCTATCTGCCCGGGAGTAACCGCCGCGCAGGCAAGGCCTGCGCTAAGGGCGGAGACGACCAGGCACTGTGCTATCAGCCTGCTCTTTATCATGATATTCCTCATTTCTTTATGGTTGCCAGTCAACTGTTTCACTCCCTAGTTGGTCAGAGTCCATGTGACCGAGCTCGCGGTCCGGTTATAATACATGAACGCATCACCTGGGCAGACCTGGAAGGTTATGAGCTGCCCTCTCCAGAGCCAGCTTGACGAAGCAGTACTGTAATGGAACTTCTTCGTTCGCCTGGTGTTCGGGTTGAAGAACAGGAGTTCGTCGGAATCGTTGGCTGTGCCATCGAAGCCCAAGCTGTTCTTGTCGTTGATGTCGATGCAACCACCTGGGTAGGTGCTAGGCACGACTAGGTCCGTGCGTCCCTTGGCCGGATCGGTCGTCGATACCGCGATCTCTGTGCTGGACCAATTCACCACGTTACTGTACGGGTAGAAAGCCAGCGTGTCGGAGCCCGGCTTACGTTTAATCACCAAACCAGTCGTGGTCTTGATGGTGGGATCGCTCGCGCCGACTTCTCGGTTAAATACGCCGCTGTTCTGGAGGACGTATTCAAATTGGTTCGACACCAAAACCGAATCACCAGGGAAGAGCCCGATCGAGAGATCGTCACCCAGCGCCGTTAGACCTCCACCGTCCGAGATCTTCGGGTTGGCGTAGTTATAGGGGGGGCGTGCAGCAACTGTATTGTCTCCGGCCACACGCTCGAAGATCACCAAATTGGTGTAATCGGTGTGGGTCGGAGAGTACGACAGAGAGACTGCAACAGCATCCACATGCGTGGTGACACTGGACTCATTGGTGATGACCAGCTCACTGAATATACCGTCGCCGACATAACCGTCATTGAACAGGTATGGTGCGGCGTTGACCTTGGTCATCTGCGAAACAAAGACGTCGTCCGCCGTGTAGTAGAGGTCCCATGTGCCCTGTCCGTTCACGCCATTGTAGACCAAGTGAGCAGCCAGACCGATCCACGTTCCATTGGTCAGCTGCGCGCCGGAAATGGTGGTTGCCTCCCAATTGGTGTCGTTGTAGACGTAGAGGACGTTGCTGACCACACAGATGGCGGCCGCTTGATCTGTAACCACACCCGCCGGAATCTCCGGGCAGGCGACAGGCTTCACATAGACCTGGCAGAAGACATTGGTTCCCGCTGCATTTGACACGACAACGCTCAGACCACCAGCGCTCAACGCGATGCCGCGCTCGTCGCTCATAGCCGTTAGATGCGTATCCGTGATGGTGGCGGTACCTGCCAACTCCGTAAAGGCATTGAAGGTCGTATCCAAGGCCTGACCATTCGCCCCAGCGGCGAACTTCTCAAAGTAGGGGATTACCCATGAGACGCTGTTGGCATCGTTGGGGTCGGTTCCATCCTGATATTCGCCAGCATCCGAGCGACCATCGCCATCCGTGTCTGTACCAGGTAAATGGGCCAGAGCGGCACCGAAGTGATACAGCTCGTAAGCATCAGGCAGACCGTCGTTGTCGGCATCGCCGGTCAACGGAATATCGCTGGCGGTACCGGCACCGTCCGGATACTGCGTCGAGCTGACCCAGACGTTATCTACGTACGCGTCGGAATCGATCTCGACGGAGTCAAAATCATCAATGGATGTTCGGAATGCGATAGACTCATCGATGAGCTGATCATCCATGAACAGCGCATAGCTATCAGACCCGTAGTTCAGATAGGCGGTTACGCGAACCATCTTGGTGCCGGTGATTGCTGACACGGCGGCCCCACCGATGTCGGTGGTCTTCTGGACCCAGTTGGTGGGCGTGGCCCCCTCATGCACAACCAAGACGCCGTTCGACGCGAACATAAAGATCGCGGAACCAGTAGCAGGGACGGCGCGATTGGGGGCCACACCATCGTACAGGTTGGGTTGGATGTACATATCGACCCACACGTTGGTGCCCCCCGCGTCGTTGGTCGACGCAGTCGCCACCGTGTCCTGTGGGACATAGAGCGCTTGAGTACCATCCGCAGGCGCAGTGCCTGAGTATGTGAGTGCGCCATTAGTGACTGCAGCGGCAGCATCACCAGTACCGGTGAATGCCCATTCGTTGGTGGACGATCCCAGGCTACCCAGAGGGTATCCCTCGAAATCATCGTTCCACTCAACCGCTCCTGATGCGACATTCGCCACCATGGCGACTGCGACCAAGAGCCCTGCCCACACAGAGAATCTCTGATGCGAGTACGACTTAATCATAACTGTAACCTCCAAACAGACTTTTACTATCTGGAATGATTATGGCAGGAAGAGGAGCCTCTAGTCAACCCCAAAAGTAGGCGAATTGCGCCACATTAAATGTTACCGAAGGAAATCCACCTATAGGGGCCGAAAATGAACGGCTTCGCCATAATCGATGTTACCAAGGCGTTCCATGAGTA
>JABMPJ010000210.1 GCA_013203785.1 Lentisphaerota bacterium
ATTGACCTCCGTCGCTTCGGTTACATTTAATGTGGCGCAATTCGGCTCGGAACGCTATAATGCAAAAATGTTCAGGGCTCTGATTCTTATCGCGGTACTATGGTTGGTGCAGGTCGCCTGTGCCGGTGAATTCTTTGTGTCGACCAATGGATCTGATGTGGCAACCGGCCTGTCGAGGAGTAATGCGTGGGCGACGATCCAGCATGCGGTTGACAACATTACGACGGGCGATATCGTAACGGTGACGGAGGGTGCATATGCAGGGTTCAGGGCCCATGTGACTGCGACTGCAGACGCTCCCATAATCGTACGCGCGGATGTCGGTGCGAGTGTTGTGCTCAACACTGAAGGGGCGCAAAACGTCCACCACTGCATAGTCGATATCGCCACCAAGACGGGAAGTACAATCGCCTATTGGACTATCGAGGGGTTTGAGGTCGCCAATTCGTCGGTTCATGGCATTGGGATCTACGGCCTTGAGCAGGTTCCAATCCATCACATCACCGTTCGCAGCAATGTTGTGCACGACTCGGCATATACGGGCATATTCACGGGGTTTACGGACGATCTTCTGATCGAGAACAACCGATGCTATCTGAACGGCGAGCATGGCATATACTGTAGCAATAGCGGCGATCGACCGGTCGTTCGGGCTAACAGGTGTTCGACAAACACCAGTTCAGGGATCCAATTCAACGGCGACCTGAGCATCGGGGGTGACGGAACTATCTCGGATGTTGTGGTTGATTCGAATGTGCTGTACGGCAACGGAAGCACTGGCGGTGCGGCCATCAACTTGGACGGTGTTGACGGCGGCGACGTGATCAATAACCTGATCGTCAACCAGCATGCTACCGGGATCGCGCTCTTCCAGGGCAACGGAGCCATCGCGACGCGTAATGTGCGTGTGATCCATAACACAGTTCTGACGGCTGGCGGTGGCCGTTGGGCCATCGATATCGCAGATGCAAGTGGCGTGAGTAACACGGTGCTAAACAACATTCTCTACACAGATCACACTTGGCGGGGCTCTATTTCTGCGGCTTTCTCGGCGATCCAGGGCCTTGTCTGCGACTACAACATCGTGATGGATAGGTTTTCAATCGACGGAGGGTCGACGCGGATTACTTTCGACGAGTGGCAGGCCCTGGGATACGATCGCCACTCCTTTATCGCCTCCCCTGTTGGCATCTTTGCGGACGCCGGGGCAGACGACTACCATCTCACCGAGTCCTCTCCTGGTGTTGATGACGGTCAAGCCGCCCCTCCCGTATCCGACGATATCGAGAGTACTCCTCGCGTGTATGGTTGCTCACCTGATATCGGAGCCTACGAATGGATTCCATGACACCCCGTTGCCTACTTCCCGTCCTGTCCGTTTTCTTGGTGCAGGCGGCCGTGACGCAGGCCGGGCTGGAATATTTTGTTGCCGAAGGCGGGTCGGATGGCGACACCGGCCTTACCCGGTCGAATGGGTGGGCAACTATTCAGCATGCCGTTGACAACATAACCACGGGCGACACGATCACGGTCTTGGAAGGGACATATGACGGTTTCTGGATCAACTGGTCGGGGGCGTCGAATGCGTATAACACGGTCCGCGCCGCTCCTGATGCTAATGTCATTGTCAATGGCCTCCCTCCCGTGAGCAGTATTTACCACAAGAACTGCTTCATAGTTCTTGACAACCAATGGCCATGGCCCGAGCGGCCGGTTGGATACTGGCGGGTCGAAGGGTTCGAAGTGTCGGGGGCTCCCAGTCATGGCATACTGGCTAAAGGCCTTCCATGGCTCTTTCTCAACGACATTGAAATTAGGAACAATAAGGTGCACGACAACTTCTACGACGGGATTGCTGTGTGGTTCGTCGATAATGCGGTCATCGAGAACAACGCGTGCTACACCAATGGATATGGCGCGGGGCGCGGGGAACACGGCATTTACTTTGGGAACAGTGGTGACCGGCCTGTGATTCGAGGCAATCATCTCTACAATAATGGCGGATCAGGGCTGCATATCAATGCGGACGCGAGTATTGGAGGGGACGGGATCTGCTCCGACGTTGTGATTGAGCGGAACGTCATCCACAACAACGGGCACATTGGCGGCTCAGGGATCAACTTGGATGGTGTGGACGGGGGGCGTGTGGTCAACAACCTCATCTACAATGAACATGCTAGTGGCATCTCCATTTTTCAAGGCAATGGGGCGGTGCCGAGCCGGAACCTTCTTGTCGCACATAACACCGTCGTTCTGGCCGACAATGGGCGGTGGGTGTTGAATATTCCCAATGCCGGATCCACCAGCAACCGAATTCATAACAATATTCTGTTCAATCTGCACCCCACTCACGGCTCTATCGTGCTGGGGGATACGAATGTTGCCGGAACCATCAGTGATCACAATGTCCTAATGAACGGCTTCTCAACGGATGGAGACTCGACGACCATCGATCTCGATAGCTGGCATGCCCTCGGGTATGATCATCATTCTATTATTGTCCCTCCTCTGAGCGGATTCAAAGACGCTGCATCGGGCGACTACCGGTTGAACGAAAAAGCGCCGGGTGTCGATGACGGGATCGTGTTGCCGGAGGTGTCGACGGACATCCTTGGTGCGCCCCGGAGCAGGGGGTGCGGGCCAGATATTGGCTGTTACGAATGGGGGGTGCCGGGTTTGCTGATGATTGTCACGGAGTCGAAGGCGGAGCCGTTGCGCCCGCTCGGGCTCGCCCGAGGCGTCTCAGATCGAGGGCAAGCGCGGAGCAGCATGCCAGTGTCAGTGCCGTCGGCAGCGGCCGGAATATGAGCCCCACCGGGCCGCAGTAGAGCCAGCTGACTATTTCGCCTCGAATGAGTCGCCGGGCCCGTGGCGTAGCGCTCCAGTTACTGCGCAGTAGGTCTGGAGATGTCAGCCAATCCATCGAGCAGTTGCGCGGCAGGAGCCCCTCAAGTAGCCATCGGGCGCGTGGGGCGTGATAGTTGGATGTAATAGCAGTGACACGTACCGGCTCCCTGAATTGCTGCCGGATTGTGCGGGCGACCTGTACGCAACTGGCCAGCGTCGTCGAGGCATCGTCAGTGATCACGTTGATGTCTGGTGCTCCGCACTTGAATCTCTCTGTCGGCACCCGACCTGATTCATCCTGGCACAGAAACTCTGCTCCCGTGAGAAATACAATATCCGGTTTCAAGAAAGCGAGTGCGTTCTCTGCCACCTCAAGCCGGGGTGCCGTATGAGGCCCGCCGGCGAATACCACCAAGACGAGTGTGATGCTCATAATCATTGGGGCTTTCGACTTCAAAAAAAGGGAGTTCAATCTGTAGGAGAATGCTGCTAGTATTTCGAGTCAATGCGGTCCTGTCAAGAGTGGCCGCGCGGAGGAGCTGCAGGCTGTGGAATTTCTAACGCACACATTTGAGATCGTGGATGTACCTATTGAACGTTTCACGTTTAGGTGCGGTCTCTTGCACAGGCTCGAGGCGGATCTCATGGCGCGGGCCATCTGGTACAAGGGGGACGATTTCGGATCGGCCCGTCTAAGAGCCATACTTTATGAAGGTGCCCTGTCGACGCTGACGCTCAGGATTGCCGAGGCACTCGGCGCTTCTGGCATGATGCGCCCGCTGGGCAAGCTGATGTTCGAGCTGCTTCGGCTGTTCACACACATATCTGTCGGCTGTGGTTCTCGTTTCGGGCCCGGACTTGTGCTTTTGCACCCGTTCGGTCTGCATATCCACAAAACCGTCAGTGCCAGTAACAACCTTGTGCTGCAGAACAGCATTACCCTCGGCGGCGAGGACGATCGTGGGCCCCAGATCGGAGACAATGTCTTCATTGGTGTGGGGGCGAGAGTAATTGGTCCGATATCAGTGGGGAATCGCTGTCGTATTGGTGCCAACGCCGTCGTCATGACTTCGGTGAGAGAAGATCATGTGGCGGCAGGGAACCCTGCGCGCCAGATCCCGATTCAGCGACCGCAGGGCGATAAGTCGTGAGCAGGTTCAGTCAGTTTGCCGTCGGTCAGAAGGCCACGCGGAGTGTCGAGATCTCCCCGGAGGCCATTGATCGGTACGCCGATCTGACGGGTGACAAGAACCCGCTGCACATGGATGCGGAGTTTGCGACTGAGGCCGGGTTCAGGGGGCGCGTGGCGCACGGAATGTACCTGGCTGGTCTTGTATCAAAGGTGATCGGCGAGGATCTCCCTGGCTATGGCTCTCTATGGTTCTCGCAGCATTTCACGTTTGATGAGCCTGTTTACGTCGGTGATGTGATCAAGATCACCGTGGCCATCGAACATGTGAGTACTGGAACGCGCACACTCGGTGTGACGGTCAAAGGGGTGGATCAGAACGGTATCCTGAAGTTCAAAGGCAAGGGGAAGGTATCAATGCCCAAAATTCAGAAACAAAATGAGGTAGGTGACCGGTTGGCGCTTGTAACGGGCGGCAGTGGAGGGATTGGCTCGGCTATCTGCGAGACACTTGGTGCCTCTGATGTCTACGTGCTCGTTGGGTATGCTCACAACATTGATCGTGCCGAAGCCGTTGCGGAGCGTATTCGCAAGAGTGGTGGGAATGCCGATCCTGTGAAGTTGGACCTCGCCGATGAGCAGGCGATAGCCTCCAGTGCTGAGTTGATCGGGCGGCAATACGGGGCGGTTGACACCGTGGTCTGTGCCGCTATGCAGGAGTGGCGGCGCAAAGCGTTTGAAGACACCTCCTCGTCTGAATTCGAAGCCGACTTCCAGATTGCGGTGACCGGGCATGCGCAGCTTCTCAAGTTGCTGCTGCCGGGGATGTGCGAGCGCACCTTCGGTCGCGTGATCGGTATTTCTAGTGCCGTGGTGCATGGCATTCCTCCCGCGCGGCAGGTGTCATACGTTACGGCGAAGTATGCCATGGTCGGGATGTTTCGCGCCCTCATGGCCGAGTATACGGGAAAAGGTATCACATTCAACCTGGTGTCACCCTCATTCGTGGATACCCCCCTGACGCGTGATCTGCCGGAGCGCACCCGCAAGGCCATGATGATTCAGTCGCCCATGCGGCGGCTGTGCACCCCTGCGGACGTGGCTGCTGCGGTCAGCCTTCTGGCGGCAGCTGAGTCATTCATCAATGGCGCCACGGTTCCTGTTACGGGTGGTTCGGCTCTATGATGGGCGAAACAGACCAGATGATTCCGCTGCAGGATGCAGACACACCGGATCAGGGCGCCGCTCTGGCGAAGGTGTGGAGCGGCTATGTGGAGGGGCGTCCGATCAAGCTACACGAGCTGCTGGCGACGTTTCCGTATGCCGGAAAGATCGATCGGGATAGACTCACCGTGAAAGTGGCCGTGGCCGTTGCGCGGACTTGGACCATTGACAACGCCATGCCAGCCATTCTCTTCCTGGGGGCGGTCCGCGGTCTGGACATAACGCTTGATCTGCGGGACTACGGGGTATTGCACCAGGAGGTACTCGACCCTGGGAGCGGGCTCTATGACTCGCAGTTCGACTACCTGGTGCTTCTGTGGCAGCTGAATGATTTCCTCCCCGATATGCACGCGTGTTGGGGGTGGAGCCCGGAGGAACGGGCAGATCGGATTACCACGGCTGCGCAGTATGCCGCCCTGCTGATGAAGACGGCGGCGGAGCGACACAAGGGCACGGTCATCTGCTTTGATTTCGGGATGGATCCCCATGGTCCCAGTCGTGGGGTCATTGACTCGCTGGATGCGCATTCGCCGAGTGCCGTGCACCGGTGTTTGAATGAGGCACTGCACGAGGAAGTCATCCGCATGAATGTGGTGGGTGTGCATATCCTGCGACTCGCCAAACTGCAGTACCGGCTCGGATTTGACCACTGGCCGGATGATCGGCTGCGCCTGACTGCCAGGTGCCCCGTTGGCCTGGCTGGACAGATTGCTGTGCTTGACGAAGTGGTAAGGCTGATCGCCACGGAGGAGCGGAAACCGCGCAAGGTTTTGCTGCTCGATTGCGACAATACGCTGTGGGGGGGTGTCGTGGGCGAGGATGGTTGGGACGGCATCCGCCTCGATGCCGACTATCCGGGCAATGCATTCGTCGAGATCCAGAAGCTAATTCTGCAGCTTCATCATCAAGGCGTTGTGTTGGGTGTCTGCAGCAAGAACGATGAAGCGGTGGTGAGATCCCTCTTTGAAGAGCATCCCAACATGATTCTCCGCCCGGAGCACATCTCCGTCTGGGCCGTGAATTGGGAACCAAAGTCCGAGAACATCAGATCTGTGGTCGACCGTTTGAGTCTGAGCATGGACTCATTTGTGTTCATTGACGACTCCTCCGTCGAGCGCGCGGAAATCAGGGCGCGCTGTCCGGACGTATTCGTGCCCGAGGTACCGGAGAATCCTCTGCAGCTCCTGGCCTTCTGGCAGCGTTTCAATCCTTTCGCGAGGACAAGCCTTTCCGATGAGGATCGATGGCGAGGGCGATCATACCAGCAGGAGGAGAAACGCCAGACGGTCCGAGCCTCCGCGATGTCCCTGACCGATTTCTATGCCGATCTCCAGATGCGTTGCCGGATGTGGCGCGCCGAGGAGCAGGATGTCCCGCGGATTGTCCAGATGTCTCATCGGACCAACCAGTTCAATGCCACGACGATTCGAATGAGCGAAGCAGATGTGGGTCTGTTGCTCGCTGACAGCGCCGTGGACGTATACCTGCTGGAGTTGCTGGATCGCTTCGGCGCGAGTGGTGTTATCGGTTGCGCTGTCGTGCGGCGGACGGCCCGTGAAGCCACGGTTGAGCAGTTCATGTTGAGCTGTCGCGTTCTGAAACGGACGGTTGAAAATCACTTTGTGGGTCTCATCATGTCTGAAGTCGTAGGGGTGGCCGACAGGCTTACGCTGCGGTACGTTCCCACGAAGAAAAACGGTCTGATTCGCAGATTTTTTGATCAAATTGTGTCGGGTGAATCGGCGGCGGTCCAGTGCGAGTGGCATATGGATGTCACCAGTGAAAATGCGGACAATCACCTGCAGCCGTGGATTGCAGTGTATACTGAAGACGAGGAGCAATGAACAATAGAGAGAAGCTATTCGACGTTTTCAAACAGGTGTTCGGGATTCATGAGGTCACGAAGGAGATGACCCAAAACGATATACCGGAATGGAACTCCCTGCAGATGATCAACCTGATCATGGCCTTGGAGGAGGTATTCGAAATTCAGATCATGCCAGAAGAAGCGGCGGACATGCTCAGCGTGGAGCTGGTTATGGATATCTTGGCCGAGAAGGGCGTCGCATTCAATGCTGAAGGCGCGGTCTAACGTGGGGGCTTAGAAGGAGACCTGTGTCTGTAGCTTCTGTTATTATTGTAGCCTGCATTGTTGTTCTGGGGTACACATGGATCGGCTATCCGCCGATGCTTGCTCTATGTGCACGTCTGTTCGGGCGCAGGTCGCCGACCTCTGACCGCCGACCGTCGACCGCTGATCTCCCACATATTGACGTAATTCTCTCCGCCTACAACGAAGCGCCGGTTATTCGAGATCGTCTGTCGAACCTGGTGTCACTGGATTATCCCTCCGACCGCCTCGCTATCCACGTAGGTACCGACGGATGCACCGACAATACGGCCTCAATAGTCCGAGAGTTCAATGCAGGCCCTGTGTCGCTTCATCTGCACGAGTTCCCCGATAACCGCGGAAAACCCGCTGTTCTGAAAGATCTGGTCGAGGCAGCCACGCAGGCCGGGGCGGGCGGCTTTCCTCCTGCTTCCAATTCCATGGCTCCGGCCTCCTTTTTTGTCTTTACGGACGCCAACACGTACTACGCCCCCGATGCGCTGCAGCAACTGGTGCAACCTTTCTCTGACCCTGAGGTCGGTGGCGTCTGCGGCCGCGTCATTTTGCATGGACGTAACAGAGCGGCTCAATCTGAAGGTGTGGATCCTGCGCCTGAGGCGTCCTATTGGGGTTTTGAGACACGTCTGAAGATGTGGGAGTCCTCGCTTGATTCGTGCCTTGGGGCAAACGGACCCATCTACGCGATTCGTCCCGAGTGTTTCTGGAAAGACTTACCGGGCAACACGGTTGTGGATGATTTGGTGATCGCCATGAGGGTGCGTGAGCTGGGCAAACGTGTGCTCTTCGAGCCGAAGGCGGTCTCGACGGAAGAGCTCCCCGAAACAAAGGACGAATGGTGTCGTCGGGTCCGCATAGGTTCCGGAGACTACCAGGCTATCAGCTTCTGTCGCCGTAGTCTGCTGCCATCGCAGGGATGGTTTGCCTGGGCCTTCTGGTCGCATAAGGTCTTGCGCTGGTTCACTCCCCACCTGATGTTTCTTGCAGCAATCTCGGCCGCCATCGGCTCCAGCCTCGCTCTTCTCACCGGTGCTTCAGCGTTCCTCTCTCATCTGGTCTCGGTAGGAACAGTCGTTGCGCTTCTTCTGTGGGCCATGGCGCGCGCTCTTGTATTCCTCCGACCTCCGCTTGCCCTTCGTAGCCCAGAGGGCGAAGCAGGGACCTCTGACTACCGTCTTCCGGCGATCGCAGCCCCGCTTCGCCTCCTCGACCACTTTCTTACGATGCAGCTCGCCCTCTTTTGTGGATTTATCCGCTTCTGTAGTGGAGAGCTGAAAGGGTCCTGGCGTCGCACGCCACGGTGAATTCCCTTGTCGCCGCAGGCTAAAATGGCGATACTTCCCCAAAGAAATCGAAACATGGAGCAGACCAATGAATCAGGTGCAACCGGCGAAAGTAAAGGGCTATTGGGAGAAAATCGCTGCGGAGTTCGACACGATCTACTCAGGCGAGAAGAGCCCGTTCAAGTGCTGGCTGGACAAAGTGTTTCGGGCTGACATGTATGAGCGGTATCGGTTAACCGTTGAAGAGTGTGGTGCAGACAGCATTCGATCCGTCCTGGACGTGGGCACGGGCTCAGGGCGGTTCTGCCTGCCGCTGGCCAAGGGTAAGGAGCGTATTCTGGGTGTTGATTTTTCGCAACCCATGATCGATATCGCTAAGAAGCGCGCCGAAGAGGCCGGTGTGGCAGAGAAATGTGATTTTCGGGTGGCGGACTTCATGGAGCTCGAGTTGGACGAGGCTTTCGATGCAGTGATTGCCATTGGCGTTTTCGACTACATCAACAAGCCTGTCCCGTTTCTGAGCAAGATGGCCAAGACGTCTGTCGTCAAGGTCGTGGCGACGTTCCCGATTCTCTGGTCATGGCGTGCGCCCGTTCGGTGGGTTCGGCTAAATCTGGCCGGCTGTCCTGTCTACTTCTTCACCGAAGCCAAGGTGCGCAAGCTCTGTGCCGAAAGTGGACTGGCCGTAAAGAGCCTGAAGCGCGTCGGCAAGATACACTTCCTTGTGGCAACGCCCGCCCAGAGATAGGGATGGAACCGCAGATGGTCGCAGATGGGGGATGAGAAGATGCTCAATGCGCTAACAATTGATCTCGAGGAGTGGTTTTGCGTTAGCAACTTCGAGAAGATTATCCGACGAGAGGACTGGGATTCGCTGGAAAGCCGGATCGAGATGCAGACTGAGCAGATCCTGGAACTCCTCAATAGGCTTGAAGTCAAAGCCACTTTCTTTATTCTTGGATGGGTTGCCGAGCGGCATCCTACCCTGATACGTCGTGTCGCTGAGGCTGGCCACGAGATTGCCTGCCACGGCTACGCGCACCGTCTGATCTACGATATGAGTCCGGATGAATTCAGGGATGACCTCAGGAGGGGGCTTGACGTCATTGGAGAGACTTCCGGGCAGATCTGTAGGGGGTACCGAGCGACGTCATTTTCTATTCGTCGTGACATGCAGTGGACCTGGGATGTTTTGCATGAGAACGGTATAACCTATGATTCCTCTATATTTCCCGTGCTGCATCACCGCTACGGAGAACCGGATGCCCCTCGCGACATCTTTGAGATTGAAACGGCGACCGGAACGCTTTTGGAGTTGCCCCTTCCAACGATCCGGCTGAAGGGGCGCAATCTACCCGTTGCTGGGGGGGGCTACCTGCGTCTATATCCATTGGCACTCACCACATGGGCGATCCGTCGGATCAATCGCGAAGGCATTTCAGCGATCATATACATACACCCTTGGGAGGTGGATCCTGATCAGCCCAAACCCGATGTCTCGAAGCTGGTCCTCACACGTCACCGGATCGGGATGGGAACGGTTCTGCGGAAGATGGAGCGGCTGATGAATTCCTTTGAGTTCTCAACGGTTGCTGAAGTGCTCGATCGAAGGTCCGGGGTTGAAATGTGAGAGCTGGGATCGCGTATGGGACAGCTGTGACCTGCGACTATTTTCCTCCAGTTATCGACTTTCGACCTCAGGCCGCCGCCCGCCGACCGCCGACCTTCGGTACGCTATGACTTTCTTCTTCACATTGGTCTTCATGTTCCTTGTCTACTGGCGTCCGCAGGACTGGCTGGTGCCTCAGCTCTATGGCGTTCCCATTCTGGATGCCGTAACGTTTATCGCATTGCTCGCACTTCTTCTTGAGATGGGACAGGGGCGTATTGATTTTCCCAAGCGCATGCCACAGGTGTTCTTGCTGGGTGGGCTCTGGTTTGCGGCGATGTTTTCGCATGTCCCTCACACGTATTTCGCAGGCATAATGGCGACGTTGCCAGAGGTGTTTAAGATTTGCTTCTTCTCTCTTCTCATGCTCTGCGTTCTTGACCGGCCAGCTCGACTCCGGTCTGTAGCACGTCTGTTGGTGGCGATGTCCTTATTTATGGCCGTCCATGCCATTTTGCAGGCCGATCGCGGCTACGGATTTGGGCCTGTGAGACCATACTACGTACCTGCGTACGCCGACAACCCAGAGCAATACAGGACATTGTTCTATGGGATCTTCGAAGACTCAAATGACATGGCGCAGACCCTGGCAACCAGTATACCTCTATCTTTCGTGGTATTGAGACGGGGCAAATGGCTGTCTCTGCTAGTTGGCGGGGTTTGCACGGCGGTGCTTTTCTTAGGCATACAGACCACCTACTCCGACGGCGGAATGATTGCGCTCTTTGCCGTCGGGGGTGTCATGCTGGTCATGGCTCTGCCTGCGAGATGGGTACCCACTATGTTGACGATTGGCATTCTTGGAGGGCTGGCGTTATGCCCTTTTTCCGGGGCGATATTGGACGAGTCCGCACACGACCGTGTCGTGTTCTGGGGGTATGCCAATGAGGCATTCAAGCACAACTTGTTTTTCGGTGTTGGACACGCGATGTTCTGGCAAGTCGCAGATTCGAGAGCTGCACACAATGCTTTTGTTGAGTGCTACACCGAGATCGGTCTGTTTGGGTATTGGTTCTGGTTTTCTCTGCTGCTCTTATCCATCGCGGGGTGTTGGCGTGTGCGGCGTCTGCTCGCAAAGGATCATAAGGACCCTGAACGCGCATGGCTTTTCAAGTTTTCCGGTATGGCGCTTGCCGCGATGATCGGTATGAGTGCCTCCTCGTATTTTCTTTCACGAGCATTTCATTTTCCCACGTTTTTTCTGTTCTCGCTCTTGGGAGCGCTCCCGCGCGTTACGCAGGCGTATCTTCCTGAGGGTGCGGAACCCATAGTTCGATGGGACAGTCGCACTGTCATTCTTCTGACGGTGGGAGCTGTCGGCAGTGTCGTCTATATTTACATCTCCATCCTGTTGTTAAACCGTGTCTGGGGGGGGTAATCAGGTTCTTTATGAGTGCCGGATGGACCCGCGGCTGTTCGTATTGCGAAGATGCTCGTTCTGAGCTAGCTGTTGAGGGGCGAGATAGATCCCTGCTTTTGATCTTGCCCTTTGATTTGAAGTCAAGTATGTTCAGTATGTTTTGAAGGAATCACAAAGCAGTGGCGCATAACTTACGGAGACGAAGTCTGTGAGATAGTGGTGGTTAATGCTTGGTTCTGAGAGGTCTAAGCAGTGGAAGATGGGCCAATGTCTCCCATGTCTGCGGTTGACTTTTCTCTGTCTGACGTCGCTGCCAGAGTCAGTTTCCTTTCTGTATGACACCTGAAAAAATGCCTTCGATAGTCCAGCGTTTCATCGAAGATGCCGGCAATCTGACGACTTCCCTTGGTCTTGGGAGGACGATTGGGCAGATGTTTGCGTTTCTTTACTTCAGTCCGAGACCGCAGGCCCTCTCGGATATACAGGCGGCTCTGGGGATTAGCAAGGGCGGTGCCAGCATGACGGTCCGACAGCTTGAACAGTGGGCAGCTGTGCGCAAGGTGTGGGTCAAGGGTGATCGCAAGGACTACTATGAGGCCAATGAATGGGTTGGTCAGATAGTGCGGAATATTTTGGTGGATACGATTGGAAAACGACTGGAGCAAGCAAACGGACTCTTGGTGCTGGATGTTGGCGGTGACTCGCCACCAGCAGGTGGCGCGTCGGAATTCATTCGCCAGCGCATATCTAACTTGGCAGGTTTCCAGAAGAGAGCTCAGAAAGTGTGGTCTAATCCGATTGTTCAGCGTTTGCTTCGGTGAGTTGAGTCCGAATTGATCCATTTGTCGTGTTCGATTATCACTGTTTTCTGTAGAGAGGCTCCAATCGTAGGAGGAAGATCCCAATGCTGCCAGAATCGCCCAAAAGCTTAGCGTGTCCGTCATGCCTGACTCCTCTGGCTCCATCTGGCGCTGAGTTGGTGTGTTCCCAGTGTTCCGCAGCCTTTCCTCTTGAGAACGGAGTCATCTGTCTCCGGAAGGACGACGAGTACTACTTTGGCGAACTTCCCCAAGCTCAGATGCGTGAAGTGCTGGGTCGCCTTGACGACGACAACCTGAAGGTGGTTCTGGACCGCTGGAAAGGTGAACATCCGGAGGACATTGGGATCGACCTCGCAGACTACGCCCTTGATCCACGCCGTGCATCCTGGAAATTCTTCACTGCGCTGCCGGAGGAGGGCGGTGCGGCGATAGATATTGGTTGTGGCTGGGGGGTGCTCGCGTTGAGCTTGGCGGAGAACTTTCAGGAAGTCGTTGCGATGGACTTGACTTTGGAGCGAGCCCAGATGGTTCAGAAGCGTGCCGAGCAGGAGGGCAAGAAGAACGTCATTGCGGTGCAGGGAGGGAACTCAGAGCAATTGC
Organism: Lentisphaerota bacterium; assembly: GCA_013203785.1. Lineage (GTDB taxonomy): Bacteria > Verrucomicrobiota > Kiritimatiellia > UBA8416 > JABMPJ01 > JABMPJ01. The sequence continues at coordinate 13,062 of JABMPJ010000210.1, forward strand.
CCTTCCTTGATAATTCGTTCGATCTGGTTGTCCTAAACGGTGTGCTTGAATGGGTGCCCTGTAATCATGCGGGGAACCCTCGGAAGATACAACTCCAGTTTCTTGGAGAGGTGAGACGGATACTGAAGCCAGAAGGGCAGCTCTACTTGGCCATTGAAAACAGATATTTCTATGGCTATCTCCGGGGCGCAATAGATCATCATTCAGGCCTGAGGTATGCCCCGTTCCTTCCTCGTTGGCTGGCCCATGTCTGGTCGTTTGCTCAGCAGAAACGATCCTATCGGAACTACCTCTATGGCTATTATGGCTACAAGCGGTTGCTTTCCCAAGCAGGCTTCTGTGATAGCCAGATTTTCGTTCCATGGACCCACTACGCAAGTTTCAGCTCTTTCTGGACCGCAACACCGACATCTTGCGTCAGAAGTGCGGTGTCGCCCAGATCGATGCGGAAGAGGATTGCCCTCAGCACCCTCTCTCGCCTCCGTGCCTTCAAATATTTTCCGTCAAGCTTCAGCATCGTCGCGGCAAAGGCGGTTTGCACGCCGAGTTTTGCTGAGCGGCTGGCGAAATCTGTTGCCAGCAAGGTGTTTCCTGATGGGTGCGGCATGAGCATCGGGCACATGAGCATCTGCGCGGGTAGTGACAAAGCGGTGATCTATCTGCAACGTGATGACAAGATCGTTCCCGGATATGTTGCAATTATGGGATTGAATGGCGCGGAGTCAAAGCGCGTACGAGAGGGCTATGATCAGCTGAATCAACTCTGGGCGCAGCCCTATCTGTCTTCGGCGGTCAAAGCGTTGATACCTCAACCTGTCTGTTCTGGAGAGTTGGGCGGACAGTACTACGCAGTACAGTCGCGCATAGCTGGAGTTCAGGCCCACAGATTTACTCGCAATCGCGAGCTCACGCATCGGGCATTGCGCGAGGGTGAAAGATTTCTTTCGGATCTTCACGGGTCATCGACCGCAACGCTACAGGTTGCATCGGCACGGCAAGTGGAGCGATTTACGAGCTACCTGGATCGCCTCAAATCCAGAGAGCGCGCTTCGATTTCGGATGAGGCCTGTGCGCAAGCCAAGGAGTTCATTCGCAAGAAGCTGCAGAATGCGGTCATACCGATTGTGTTTGGGCATGGAGACTGTGGACTTTACCAGTTCCTCATGGACGAGAGGACTACCCAGTTATCAGGCGTCATAGATTGGGAGTTCGGGGCACCAGATGACTGGCCCCTCCATGATTGGCTGGTATTGAACGTCTCGTATAGGGAGCTGTGGTCTGATGTCTTGGTCACAGATGGCTTTCTTGGTTTGCTCGAGCACCTGTCAGAGCCAGGTGCTGATCGGGATGCCTTTCTTGGTTACGTGTCCCAGCTCAACCTGAGCGCCCCAGCGGTCTCTGGGCTGTGTGTCGCCAGTTTTTTCAGGCTAGTATCAATCAATGCTTTTTTGGCTGACATGTACTATCCCCGGCGGCAATACAGGATGGAAGAAGTAATCGCTTCTGTTGATCAGCTCCTGGATCAACTGCTCTCGTCAGCGGAGGCTGTAGCTCGTGGGATCAACTGACGGTTCAAGAGTCCTCGTAGACTCCGCTGACCTCTCTGGGAATCTCCGCTCTCGGACCATCTCAGGGGGAGGATGGAGTGTGCTGTTCAGGGCCAGTGAGGAGATCTTCGGCTTTGCGGCGGGCATAGCTTTTGCTCGGTTGCTCGCACCATCTGACTTTGGAATGGTCGCCATGGTGTCGTTACTCATGGGATTTGCACATCTGCTTCGCGAGTTTGGGCTCAGGACCTCACTCGTGCAGAGGGCAAAAGTCCTCGAGGCAGACCTGTCGACCATATTCTGGTATTGGCTGTTTGCTGGCACATTGCTCATGATCCTGTTCATGTTGGCGTCGGGCCTGATCGCTGATCTGTTTCATCAAGCGAGGTTGGCTCCACTGGCTATCGTGATGTCAGTTGGTTTTATCGTTTCCGTTCCGCTGGCAACCTATCAAACCATTCTCACGCTTGAGATGAGGTTTCTGAAGCTGGGCTCTCTCCAGCTCGCCGCGCGGGTCGTGGGCACGACCGTGGGTCTGGCTATGGCTGTGAATCATGGAGGAGTGTGGGCTCTCGTCGTGGCCGCGATGTGTACGGAACTCGCAAACCTAGCCTTTCTTGCCTTGTCTACGAGATGGCCTGTCGGCAAGGGTTTCTCGTTCGGTCGTCTCCGATCGCTCATGTGGTTTGGCGGTCACTACACGCTGACCCATGTCTTGACATACGTGAGCCAGAGCGGAGACAAGTTCCTTATCGGAAGAATGTTGGGCGAAACGCCGTTGGGATTATATCGACGTGCATGGATGATGATGACGATGCCATGGCAGAGTCTGACGCTGTCGCTGTGGTCAGCGCTGTATCGAGCTCTTTCTGTCATGAAGGACGAGGAGGGTCGTTCGCAATTGGCATATCTTCGGATCTGCCGATGGGTCCAGTTCGTGACTCTACCTCTTACACTGGGAATGGGTGCCGTTGCGGAGCCTTTCACGATCGGGCTTTACGGCGAGCAGTGGGCGGGTATGGTTCCTGTTCTGCGCTACCTCTGTGTTGTCGGTGCCATACGTTGTCCGATTTCTCTTGCCCAATTGCTTTACACTTCACAGGGTAGACCAGATCTGGGGCTGCGCATGTCTGTCATCGATGGCGCAATGACCTTGGTGTTAAGCTATCTAGGGCTTCGACTAGGGGGGGTGATGGGATTGGTGTACGCGAACGTAGCCTGGAACTGTATATGGCTTGTTCCGGCTCTAGGCGTTCCCTTGAGTTTGATTGGGCTTCGATTCATGCATCAGCTCCGCGATTCTGCCGGCATTCTCGCTGCTGCTGTGTTGATGGTTCTGGTGGTGCTTCTTGTTTCAGAGAGCACTCTAATCTCGAACAGGCACTGTCTCTCTCAGTTGTTCATGCTGTCGGCGCTCGGCGGGGTCGCGTATCTCATGTTTGCAGCTTGTCTTCGGCTGAGTGTGTTGCAGGAGTTGCGCGCGGAGCTGTCTGTGAGGGGTTGGAAGATATTTAACCGCATATTCAGATGAACCATTGGCTGATCTGTGTCGACCACAATGAATAGGACGTGTATACGGTCGTGAGTGAATCACCTGTCATAAAGCTCACGCGCAAATGGTGGCCGCCTGCACCGGATCGAGAGGAGTGGTCTGCCAAGCTGCGCCGATTCTATGACGAGAACTCTGCGTACCACGCGATGACGGCTGAGGCTCGCAATCCCGAGAACCCCCAAGTCAAGCTTCTCCTGTGTCTTCTGGACGCAGGGAAGTCATATGTGGAGGTCGGCTGTGGCAGCGGCGAGATCTGTGGTTACGTCTCAGGCGTCGCCAGAACCAGGGGGTTTGACATCTCGCCCATCGCCATTGAGAACGCACAGCGTTGCTACGGAGGTCCCACGGCAAGATTTGAGGTGGCCTCGGCTGAGTCTTTGCCTGTGCCGGATTCATCAGTTGATGGGGTTTATTCATTCGAGGTGCTTGAGCATCTCTGGAATCCCTGTGCGGCGCTTTGTGAGATGGCCCGAATCGTGAAGCCAGGCGGATATATTCTTGTGTCAACGCCCAACTACCTCTCTCTTGATCTTCACCTTAGGAAGCACGCGGCAGTTCGTTTTGTGGAGGGAATATGCGCTGGCGCGAGGTATATTCATGATATGCTTACAGGTCGAAGCTACGTGACTCTGGTTCCCGACATTGAGGGGGCCGATGTCTATTCCGACTGTGACATGGTCTCATCTCTCGTGCCCTGCAATATGCCACGAACTATACGTGAGATGGGCTGTGAGCTGGTCTTTGTTGATACATTCTACATGGGGGCTCATGACCCGAGCCACGACACGGACTTGGCATTTCAGCGAAATGCGGGCCGACCCGTGGTCAAGTGGTTTGGTGACCACATTCTTCTCTTGGCTGTCAAGGAACGGCAAGCCTGAGAATCGTCATATTGGCTGCGGTCACTTCCATGGATGGGTCTCTCAGCGTGGCGCCTAGCGGCCAACTCTGATTCAGTCTTGTGCCCGGGAAATAGAAAACCAGAAGGAGGAATCCAATGAATTTGGACAACGCGAAAAGAATATGCGCCCGCTTGTCGTCCGAAGCCCGTGTTATTGATATTGGTGGTGGCGCTTCGCCGTTCGCACGGGCAGACTGCGTCATTGATGCCGTGGCCTATGATGATCGCAGTCTCCTCGATGGAGGACACCCCAAAGAGGGGGAGCGGTTTTGCCGGGAGTCGTGGGTAGAGTTGGATCTGTGTGACAGGACGCCTTGGCCTTTCCTTGATAATTCCTTTGATTTCGCCACATGCTCCCATCTGCTTGAAGACGTGCGAGACCCTGTCTGGGTATGCTCCGAAATTAACCGAATTGCCAAGGCCGGATATATTGAAGTACCGTCACGAATTCTTGAGCAGTCTCTGGGTGTCGAGCATCCTCGTTATGCAGGGTTCTACCACCACCGGTGGTTGATCACTCGAGAGGGCAAAACACTCTGTTTTCGCCTTAAACCACACTCTATTCACTCCCTGCGGCCAGCCATCGTGGCAAGAGTCACGCCCTGGCAGATGATAAATCCGGACCATGCATTTCCAGCGTTCGAGTGGGACGGCTCCTTTGACTACGAAGAGATTCTAGAGTTTGACGAGGACAGAGTGACAGCTGAGTTGGTCGCATTTGCCGAGCAGTGTCGGAGTGTTTCCTCTTTAGTCGTGTCGGGTGGTGCTCCCCCGGGTGAAGTTGTGAAGAAGGCTCTATATGCAATTAGACTGTGGCTGGGGCACGGGGCTTGAAGCAGTTAGCCTTAAGCGCACTAAGGGAAGTTGTTCCGAGTGCCACGGAGCTTACGTACGAAGGGCTCATACGATGAAGACAGCAGTTGTCAGCACGGGTCTACAGCACGTAGCGCGCGGTGTTGAGGCATGGGCCCGTATGTTGGCCTCCGAGTTAAGGAATCAAAATATTGACGTCACGTTGTTCATGGGATCTGGTGGGTGCTGTTGCTCCGCTGAAACGGTGATTTGGTGTCTGCCACGAGGAACAGCCGCGAATCGATTGCTTTCTATTGCTGGAGCCCGCTGTGGGGGGTGGCGCTACGGGTTCGGTAGTCCATATCAAATCGAGCAGACCACATTCTCTGTGGGATTGATTCGGGAGTTACGGCGTGGGTGCTATGATGTGGTCCATCTACAGGACTCATGGCTGGCCTGGCTTCTGGAGTGTGCTCGGAGGCGGGGTATGCACTCTGCGAAGGTGATTGTGGTCAATGGCACAGAGGATCCCGTGGAGTTTCTCAGGCGTTTCGACCACGTCCAGGAGCTGTCGCCAACCTACTACGAACGCCATGGGTCCGACGTCGGCGCAGGAAAGTGGTTCTGTGTCCCGAACTTTGTCGACACTTCGCTGTTTGTTCCGGTTGAGCAGGGCGAGGGCATGAGAGAGGCCCTTGGCCTGATGCCGGGTGACCGTGTCGTCCTTTCTGTAGGGGCTCTCAATAGGCGCAAAAGAGTGGATTGGTTGATTGAGGAGTGTGCGCGAATTGATGATCCCTTCCTCCGTCTTGTCTTGTGTGGTGCGGTTTCATGTGAGGATGGTAGTGACCTTTTGGCCGCTAAGGCTCGCGCGATACTCGGTGGTCGTGTTCTAATTCTGAGTGATCTCGACCTTCGGCGGATGCCAGAGGTCTATGCCTGCGCTGATGTTTTCGTGCTCTGTTCACTTCAGGAGATCTTTGGTATTGTCTTTCTTGAGGCGATGGCATGTGGCGTGCCATGCATAGGCCACACCTATCCAACTACTGAATGGGTTATTGGTGGCGGTGGCGTCACTGTCGATATGCAGAAGCAGGGGGCGCTTGCTCGGGTCATCGGCGAGATGCTGGCGAACCCATGCAGAAGTGTGGAGCTTGGTCGACAGGGCCGCAAGCGTGCCGTTGATGTATTCAGTCAAGAAGCTGTAACGAAGCAAGTGATTGCCATGTACGAGGTCGTACTGGGGAAATGACGAAACCACAGATGCGCTATGTCGATGAGCCCCTGCGAACGTCGAGGGGCTTGCGTGTGGATGGCGCAGATCGACATGGGCCGGGTGCGGATATCAGCGTCATTATTCCTGCCTACAACTCAGCGATGACGCTTGAGGCTGCTCTTGATTCAGTTGCGGCACAAAGCATCATCCAGGAGATTGATGGCGGAGCATTGAATACTGTGGTCGAGGTTATCGTGGTGGATGATTGTTCTTCGGACGATACGCTTGGTGCGGCCCAACAATGGCTAAATCGCATCTCTCCCCCACCGTTCAGCTTCAGATTGTCGCGTCTTCCATCCAACGGTGGGCCTGCCGCCGCACGGAACGACGGCATCTCGAAGGCCTGTGGCAAGTGGGTGGCGTTTCTTGATTCCGATGATGCTTGGTTGCCGCATCGATTGGCTGCGCAGATTACGCTTGCTGAGAAGTACCCTAGTGTTGCGATGTGGTGCGGGGAAACGATAGGGATGGAGATCGAAAGGGGTGAAAAAAGGGCTAAGGGAGGACAGCGGAAAACTGAAATGGCGGGGCGCGAGAACCTTCCGTCCTGTGAGGAGATTACACTCGAGAATTTGGCCGTAGAGAATCCCGTCGCCACGTCAACTGTTCTTGTGAAGAAGTCCGTCCTTGATAAGGTGGGTGGGTTTGATGAGCAGTTTCGCGGGCCTGAGGACTACGATTTGTGGCTGCGTGTGGCTGCAATGGGGAGAGTCGTGAAGATGGTACAGCCCCTCTCACGGTATCGTTATGTGCAGGGGAGTCTGAGCCTGGATGAGCGGCGTTTCATGCCTGAGGTGTTGCGGGTCTTGGACAAGGCTTTTGGGAGTGGTGGGGTTCTTGAGGGTCGGAAGGCGCTGAAGCGTGCGGCCCGGTCGACTCAGTTCTGGAGTGCATCGTGGATGGCATTCTGTCGTGGAGACCGCTGGCGTGCGGTTGAGTTGTGGGTAGCTGCGTATTGGCTTAACCTTTGGACGGCGGCCAGGAAGAAGCGCAAATGGTGGCCGCTGCTGCTACGATACATGATGGGAAGGGTTAAAGAGAAGGCTGAGAGCTGAAGCCGTGCCGATGGCGCGGCAAGTCTGGGAGTCGAAGGGAGGAAGGAAACGGCGTGATCTTGCCGGTTGATGCGATGAATGCAAAAACTTTGCTCAAGAGGCTGCTTCACTCTGGGTTGCCTGTGCCGACAGTGATTCAATCGGTGATCCGGTCGTGCTACCGTCTGGGCGTGACGGTGACGGAGTTCTTTCGCTGGCTGTATGGCTTTGTGATTGTGGCACCGGTGTTACGCTCAATTGCAAAGGTGGGTGAACAGTTACGGATCGAACGGATCCCCTATATCCGCGGCCCGGGTCGCGTCGTGATAGGTGACCGGGTCTATCTCTCAGGGAAGATCAATATTGGTTTTTCATCGAAAGATGCTGAGGTGCCAGAGTTGCAGATCGGGAACGATACCTTCATTGGACATGGCTGTTGTTTCAACGTGACCAGGAGGGTCTCGATTGGCTCGCAGGTGCTGCTGGCCGGGGGAGTGCGGATTCAGGACAGTGACGGGCACCCACTGGATGCCGAAAAGCGGCATGTCGGGTGCCCGGTTGCTCCTCAGGATGTGGCGTCTGTGAACATCGAAGACGGGGCCTGGATTGGACAGCAGTGCATAATCCTGAAGGGCGTCACGATCGGCCGTAATTCGGTGGTTGGTGCGGGATCTGTTGTGACCAAGGACATCCCGCCTGACACCTTGGTGGCTGGTGTTCCGGCGCGGGTGATTCGTGGGCTTGGATAGGGAGAGAGTGGGGCCGCAGACTTGTCCCGCCCATGGCGGGACGGACGTAGGTAAGAGCCGATTGGTATAAGGACAGAGCTGCGAGCGGAAACCGCGTCGATGGCGCGGCAGGCCCGGAAGCTGAGAGAGAGAAGAGACCAACGTGCCGTGTGCAACCAGATACATCAGTGACCTTGTCGGTGATCTTAAAGGATATCGTCGAGGGGCTATTCGGCGTGAGGTCGTTGCCAATATGTCACGGTCGAGCGAGCAGTTGACGGCCGTTGCGGAGCGTTTGCTGCAAGATCGAATCAGGGCCGCTTTGCGTGACTGCCCCCTCTACAGGGAGAAGGTGGATGCACATTGCGGTATGTTGCCTGATGCTGGATCCGTTCCCCTTGTCGAGCTGCCCGTGTGGACGAAGGCGGATCTACGGGCATTGTGGGAACAGGTGCATAACACCCCAGCTCCCGGAGGAATTCCTCACTCCACCGGGGGATCAACGGGTTCACCATCAAAGTTTTTTATTACACGTGAGAGCTATGAATGGCGCATGGCAGTGTCGGATCGTGGGTATGGCTGGGCGGGCGCGGACGAGGGAGCGCCATCCTACTATGTCTGGGGCGTATCGATTGCCCTGCCAAGTCTGCTACAGCGAGTGAAAGGCGATCTACAGCATAGGCTACAGCACAGGAAGTACTTCGACAGTTTTGATTTCGCCGACCATCGTAAGCAGGTGTGCTGTAGACAGATCGAGGCGTTTCGGCCGAAGGCGATCGTGGGGTACGCCGGAAACCTGGTGGATTTGGCAATGTTCGTGCGACGCAATCCAGATGCGCTGACTTGGCGTTCGGAAAGTGTGGTCACTGCGGCAGATGGATTGCGGCAGGGACAGCGTGAGTTGCTTGAGGAGACCCTTGGGAAAAGAGTGTTTCTGACCTATGGTAGCCGCGAGTTCATGTTGATCGGAGCCGAGTGTTCTGAGCACAAGGGATACCACTTGTCCGTCGACAACCTGTGGGTCGAGATCGTTGACGACCAGGGGTTGCCCGTTCCGGCTGGTGAGAGTGGCCGTATTCTAATCACTGACCTGCATAACACGGCAACGCCCTTTATTCGCTATGAGATTGCGGATGTGGGCGCGATGTCTTCCGAGCCGTGTTCTTGCGGTCTGCCATTTCCGCTGCTGGAACGTGTCGATGGCCGGATGCAGGAGCGGATTGAACTACCGAGCGGAGAATCTTTGACGGCGCTGTTCATTCCTCACTTGATGAAGGAATTTGAATGGGTGCGAGCCTATCAAGTGCGGCAGTTGTCTGGCTCAGAGCTCTGCATGGACCTCATCACAGATGAACCGCTACAGGATGAGAAGACGAGCCTCATTGTCCGCTATCTGCAGCCGAGAGTGGGCGAGACTATGCGAGTAATCTGTAGGCGTGTCGATTCCCTGCAGAAGTCATCTTCGGGTAAGACCCCCATTGTGATTCGCGAGAAGGAGTAGACGGTCATGTGTGGTATCTGCGGTGTTATTGCGACTTCGGGAATGGAGCTGGAGTCTGTTGTCAGGAGCATGAGTGCTTCCCTCGAGCACCGTGGTCCCGATGCTGCGGGATTTGCAGCAGGCAGGGGATGGGCGTTAGGGCACCAGAGGCTCAGTATCGTTGATCTCTCCGAAAAAGCCAGGCAGCCCATGGAGAACGAGGATGGGAGCTGTGCCCTGGTCTGTAACGGAGAGATATACAACCATTTGGATATTAGAGGACAGTTGCTCGCCGATGGTCACATATTCAAGAGTAACTCGGACTCCGAGGCCATTCTACATCTGTTGGAGGACGGCTCCGCAGGCGTGGCCCGCCTCAATGGCATGTTTGCATTTGCCTTCCTCGATAAGCGATCCCGAAAGCTCATCCTGTGCCGTGACCGTTTGGGGATCAAGCCGCTTTACTACTATCGGTGGCCCGGCGGGTTTGCATTCGCCTCCGAGAGCAAGGCTTTTGCCTCGCTGCCGAATTGGCGCGCCAGCCTGAAGAGGGAGGTGCTGGGCGAATACTTTCGCTATCGTTTCATTGCGGGTGAGGAAACGCTGCTGGATGGCGTGACCTTGCTTCCTCCCGCAAGTCTTCTATTCCTGGATCTGGATTCCCTGAACGTTGACATCCGTTCGTATTGGGATGTGTCCAGAATCCGCGAAGCTCCCCTGGAAAATGAGGACGAGCAGCTCTTGGAGCTGCTTAGACAGAGCGTTCGGGACCGCCTTATGAGCGATGTTCCCTTGGGGGCACAGCTTAGCGGCGGGTTGGATTCGAGCCTCATAGCGGCACTGGCGGTAGAAGCCGGTCACCGCAATTTCCACACTTTCTCGGTCTGTTTTGATGAGGGGGACAGCGAGGAGAAGCAGGCCTTGCAGGTCGCGGAAGTCCTAGGGACAAAGCACCACCCTATCCGATATTCGGAGGCCGACTTCACAAGAGATCTCGTGGCGGGAACCCGCTTCAATGATGATCCCCTCAATCATGCAAACAGCCTGCCAATGATGAAGTTGTGCAGAGAGGCAAAGAAGGATGTTACTGTGTTGCTTACCGGAGAAGGAGCCGACGAGCTGTTTGCCGGATACTCCTGGCACCGACGGATGGCCAGGTTTGAGAGGCTATGGCCGCTGGCGGGCATGATGCCGTTGAGAGGTGTTGAGAGACTGGTGGCCATGCGGTCAAAGGCCGCGCGGGTTCTCGCGTTCGCAGGTCTCTCCCGGGAGCTCGCAGCCATTCGCGCATCGGAATGGGTTTCTGGCCGTGCACTGAAGGCTGTTGGCATTGCTGATTCATGGCGCGAGGAAACGAGAAAAGCCCGTCTTGGCAATATCGATGCGTTCGACCTGCTCTTCGCGGCGCTCGATGTCGATAGACGGGCGTACCTCACCAATGTGCTTCATCGCCAGGATCGCATGAGCATGGCGTGCGCCATAGAGTCGCGTGTCCCGTTCTTGGATCATCGCGTGGTGGAGTTCTCTATGCAGCTGGGACGAGATGCGCTCATGGGCGGAATCCAGGGGAAGCAGATCTTGCGCCGCGTTGCCCGTAATTTCTTGCCCGCCGCGATAACGTTCCAGCCCAAGATAGGCTTCCGTGTTCCGCTTTCGCTGTGGTTTCAGCGAGAGCGCGGACTGGGCGGGCTGTTGCACTGGTTGCATGATGAGCGAGCTGCGATGCGGGGTATCTGGGATCCGGAGAAGGCGAGGACCGTGATCGCAGAGCATCAAACAGGAACGGCTGACTGGTCTGATCTGTTATGGGTGTTGTTGACATTCGAGGTCTGGGCTCGACTGCGCCTCGATGGGGAGTCGCAGGAGGCCTTGTGTGATCAAGTGTATCGCATGACTGAACTGAGGGATACTTGAACTCATGAGACCATCTCCAGTTGTTGCCCAAGTCGTGCCCTCTTTGGCTCTCGGAGGAATGGAGCGCATGGTGGGTGATATGCTCAGGGAGGCAGACCGACGAGGGGACCCCGCCATGCTGTTCTGCACCGACAGCGCGGGTTTCCTGTACGATAGCATGCCGGCGATCACGAAGGCGGTTGGGCATCGGCATCCGTCGTTGGCAGGCTTCGACCCCGGATTGCTTTACCGTATGGTCTCTTGCTTTCGTAAAGCGTCTGTCGATATCCTGCACGCACACAACCTTGTCGCTCAACTCTATGCAGCCTTGGCGGCCAAGGTGCTCAGGATCCCATGCGTAGCGACAGTGCACGGCCAAGGCGTGACCTATGGACGTCGCGGCAACCGGCTCAAGCGAGTTCTCGGGCGATTGACGGACACCACAGTTGCTGTCTCAAACGATGCTGCGGGTGTACTCCTAGCTCAGCACGCCGTCAACAGAAGCCGATTGTCGGTGATCGCAAACGGAGTATCTCCGACCGTAGCCTCCGCCCTTTTGGACATCAGCGCCGGAGGGCGGTCTGCAGCCCGTTGCCGCCTCGGGGTCCGTGGTGATGCGATTGTGATCGGCAGTGTAGGCCGTTTCTCAGTGGAGAAGAACTACCCCATGCTGGTAGAGGCTGTTGCGGAGCTCTGTGTCGGATTGGAGGGCGGAGATACAACACGTCCTCTGCAATTGGTCTTGATTGGCGAAGGGCCAGATGAATACCGCATTCGCGAATCGATTAGCGCGGCGGGGTTTGAAGACGGTGTCCTTCTGCCCGGGCGGTCGGATGAAGTGTCGGAATGGTTGAAGGCTATGGACATATTCTGTCTCTCTTCTGACACTGAGGGAATGTCACTGTCGTTACTGGAGGCTTGCTGGGCAGGGCTCCCCGCTGTGGTTACTGATGTGGGGGGGAACGCCGAGGTCGTTGTGCCAGGTCAGACTGGTACGGTCATCGGGGCGAGAGACCGGGCAGCCATGGTGGATGCGCTTCGGCCGCTTGTTCTTGACGAGGTCCTTCGCAAAGCGATGGGTATGCGCGCACGCCAGAACGCAAAGGAACGGTTCAGTTTTGAGCGAACATATAACGAGTATGTGAAGCTCTACCAAGCTCTCTGTGGGGCGCAATGAAACTCCTTGCGGTAACCAATCTCTATCCTCTCCCATGCGAGCCGCGTCGAGGGATGTTCAATGCGCAGCTCTTCGCCGCGCTGGTTGGGCAGGGCGTTGAACTGTCGACTATTGTCCTCGTGCCCGAGTGGCGAATGTGGCGGTGGTCGACAATCCGGCGCTGGGACGCGCCGTATCGGAGGGCTGGGGGCGGATCCGCCTGCGCTAACCGGCTTCGCCAAGGCTTCGCAAGTCAAGAGGCTACGGAGGAGAAGACGCTGGACGTTGGAGTGGGGGATGGAAGGCTACCCGCAGTCAGATACGTTCCGGTCTTTCATCTTCCGGTAGTGGGCCGCAACATGGCGTCGCGGTTTCATGTGTGGGCGTTGCGGAGACATCGTGCCTTATATGAGGCATGTGATGCTGTTCTGGCCACATGGCTGTATCCTGACGCGGTAGCGGCGGGGGTTGTCGCCGGCGAATGCGGGAAGCCGTTTTGGGTCAAAGTGCATGGGACGGACCGTTTTCATATGGAGCATCCGGGAAGGAGGGCGACAATCCAAGACGTCGCGAAGGACGCTGCAGGCTTCTTGCCTAACGCACAGTTCCTTGCTGAATACCTGGTGGAACACGGCATACCTGAGCAGAAAGTGCATGTCGTGCGGCACGGTGTTGATCGTGACCGGTTTCATTTCAGACCGCGCGAAGAGGCGGCTGCGGTGCTTCAGAAGGTGGAAACGCAGATCCTCCTGAGCCCTGCGGGCTATAGTGGACAAGTGAACGCGGATGAATGCGGATGTGAGATGAGGAAGACGATTCTGTATGTGGGCAATCTGGAGCACATTAAAGGGCCCGATAGACTGCTTCATGCGTGTGCGCACATGATACGGAGAGATGAAAGCGGACCGCCTTCCTCCAACTCGTTTCGCCAAGGCTTTGCAGGTCAAGAGGCTCCGATGGACAGGGATCTAAAAACTGAAGGGCACTACGATCTGGACGTGGTGTTCGTTGGGAATGGCTCCATGCGGGGGCGGCTTGAGGCGCGGGCCAGGGATCTTGGTGTTGCCGGTCGCATCCATTTCCTTGGCAGTCGACCACACGAAGAGGTAGCGCTGTGGATGAGCGTGGCAGATTGTCTTTGTCTGCCGAGTCGGTCGGAGGGCATGCCCAATGTTGTAATGGAGGCGCTGGCGAGTGGTTGTCCTGTGGCGGCAACGGATGTTGGTGACGTGAAGTGGTTGTTGAAGGATGGTGTGAACGGCTATGTTGTTGGCAACAGCGAATCGGAAGTGGTGACTGATCTGTCTCGCGCCATTGGCAGCGTGCTGAGTGAGAGATGGGATCGAGGTGCCATTGCCGCGTCAATGAAGGGCCAGACGTGGGAGCAAGCGGCCAAGGCTATCGTTCAGCGTCTGAAGGGGGCTGGTTGATGGATTTCGTGATTGTGGCAAACGCATGGGGTGCGGGGATGGATAATCCCACCAGTAAGCACCAGATCGCCTTGGAACTGGCCCGACAGGACCATCGTGTTCTGTGGGTCGAAGGGGCGGGCATGCGCAGTCCGAGCTTGGGCTCGGGTTCGGATCGAGGCCGTATCCTTCGCAAGATTATGAAATCACTGCGGCCAGCCACACGTGTCCCCTGCGAGGGGCTCTCTATCTGGGTGTTGGCCCCGCTCCTGATCCCTATTCCTTCCAATGTGACGATACGCCTACTCAACTCCTGGATCTACTTCTTGACAGCTCGATTGTGGTGCATTCTGCTTCGCTTCAGGAGCCCTGTCCTGATCAACTACGTGCCCGTCCTCGCCGAAGTGGAACGACTTTGGGGGGGCCGCCGTCGCCCCTCGGGCTTTGGAGGGCAAGCGGAGGTCCAAGATCAGAAGTCGGATGGCGCGACTGTCGTCTATCATTGTGTTGATCGCTGGGACTCATTTGGTACCTATGATACTGAGATGATGCGCAAGGTCGATGAGGACTGCTGCCGGTATGCGGATGTGGTAATCGCTTCAGCGAGTGACCTCTTCGAACGGTGCAAGACCTACAACGCGAACACATACCTTGTACGGCACGGTGTGAACTACGAGCATTTTGCGGGTGCGCTCGGACTGCGGCATGAACGCCCGAACGACTTGCCCGGAGGGCCGACCGTGGGGTTCTTTGGGTTGCTTTCAGAATGGGTGGATCAGGATCTGCTCATTACCTTGGCCCGCACACTGCGAGGAGCAGGCGAAGGGGTGCCACAGAGCGAGGCCTCTCCGATTTCCGACCTCCGATCTTCGACCTCCAGACGCGCCAGCGTCGTCCTGATCGGCAGGGCCGATGTGGATATCTCCCGTTTGGAGGCCGAAGCGAACATCCATATTCTTGGCCCCAAGCCGTTTGCTGACCTCCCTGCCTACGCGGCGTGGTTTGATGTCGGGGTCATCCCGTTCGTCGTGAACGAGCTAACAAGTGCTGTCAATCCTATCAAGCTTAGAGAGATGATTGCTGCGGGATGTCCAGTTGTCTCGACGCCCATGCGCGAGGTCGAGGTCTGTGTGCAGCAGCTCGATGAGGGTGCGACCGTCTCTCTTTCTCCCGCCGAAATCGGTCACAGTCATGAAGAGTTTATTACAGCGGTGACCACGATTCTTTCGAATCCTATCGATGCGGCCGACCGTCGCCGAATCAGTCTTACGGTTGCGGCTGAAACATGGTCCACCAAGGTTGGCGAGATCCTGCGCCTGCTCTAGCTGGCTTTCGCATCTGTTGCCCCATCCGCGGGCAGCTGATCCTCTGCGCCTCTCTCTTTCCCCCAGCAAAGCTCTGCCCGGGTAACCTCTGCTTCGACCTATGGCTTGAGGTGAGCGTAGGTGTCTTTTGACAGAATCTTTACAACTCAATGACATGCATCAATGGGTGGCCGGTTATGATTGAAGTAGATGAAAAAGGGGGTTTCCTCATGAGCAGTGTGTGTTGTGTCTGTAGATCGTTCTTTCTTGGTGCTCTTCTGGGTTTCGTGCTTGCGCCTGCTGCGCTGGGCGTAGAGCCAAGAAGCTGGCCTCTTACGACTCCGGCTCAGTATTCCGTATCAGACTCCAACGATATCCAGGTGGCTGGCGGTGTGGCTAGGCTACAATTCAGTGATCTTTCGTTTTCTCATGGTGAGCTTGATCAATACTCCGCTGGCAGTACTGCTGGGGCGGCATTGTACTATGGTGCTGACACCAGTCTTGGGCTGCGAAAGGACGTTGGCCTTTACGCAGCTGGTTCCCAGTTCACTTCTCGAGTGATCGCGTCGCCACCTGGAAACCTCTGGAAGGCCATACGGATTGCCACGTCCAGCGACACAGTGGCGAACAATAACGAGATAGAGACCCGGGCTGATCTCGATGGTTTAGCCGCCCTATATCATTTCAATGATGACGGCGTCTACGATTCGGTTACGGGTAGCAATGGTGTGATGAAGAGTGGCGCTGGCTACGATACCGATGCAGTGTTTGGCTCCCACGCTTTCGCTGGCTACCTAGGCAATGGCGTCGCTGAATTGGCTGGCACGGGAATTCTGCATCTTGCGGAGGGTGCCACCATTGCCTGCTGGGTTAAAGTTCGAGAAGAATTTACGAGGATTGGGACTCCCGAATTCATGACGCCCTTTCTCATGAACGGTGCGACGAAGCAGCTAACGTTTCGGTTGAAGTCGATGTATCACCCGTTTCTCTTCACGTCATGTACAACGGAATTTCCTATTGAGGTGGGGAAGTGGTATTTCCTAGCCGGAACCTATGACCGTGCTGATGGGTATGTGCGCCTATATATCGACGGACATCTACAGGCGTCAGGGACAAGAAATCAGCCCGGATGGCTTGTTCGGGATGACGCAGGCCCATGGACCGTTGGATACAATCACCCCTATATCGACTTCAAGGCCAATGTAGATGAGGTGATGCTCTTTCGTCGCGCCTTCTCCGCCCTAGAGATTGAGGCGCTTTACCGTCAGGGCTTGGGTGTAAAGGTGCAAGTGCGCTCCGGGGCGAGCACCAATCTTGTTTCAGCCTTCGTGGGGCCTGATGGTACGAATTCCACTTATGTCACCGGCGGGCATGCTCTGAATTTTGGCTATGGGTTTGACCCTTCGGCTCCGTATCTTCAATACCGCGCGTATATAGCCAATGCTGTTGAGCGAACCTCAACCCCGCTATTGGATTCGGTTGTATTCCTGGGAACAGGCACAGACCTCTTTGACGATACATTGGGTGATTTCACGAGGGGGGCCTATGGTGCAGACGTGGTGACCTATCCGGCCGAGAAAACAGGATCCTTTTTAGGGCTCTCGAAGTTGGCCAGCGGGGGCTACCGCACGGAGGGAGCATTTATCTCGCAGCCCTTGGATGCGGGCGGCATCGTTACCTGGACGAAGCTGTCATGGGTACAGGGCAATCGAGCCCTTGCCAATGATATCGTGGGTCTGCTTGGTTTATGGCCAATGGATGGGAGTTGGTCGGACATTTCTGGGAACAACCGATCAGGAACGGAGACGCCATCGGTTGTCTATACTCCCTATGCCAAGGTGGGCACGAAATCGACACTGTTCAACGGGGAGGACGCATCGGTTAGTATTGGCGGCGTCGGATCTGTAAAGACCTTGGAGTTCTGGATTGACTATGATGATCCGAACGGAGGGTTGTTCGAACTGGTCGGCGAAGCCACCGGGCCCTCTGCGACAGTGATCCTCACGAATGGGTGGCTGCAGGTCAATAACTGGGCGGGGTCTGTCGATGTCTATGTGAATGGCTATAACGGTGCAGCCGTTCTGGAAAGCGGGTGGAATCATGTTGCGTTGGTGGTGGATGCAGCGCAATCGGTGTCGAATATGGTAGTGGGCCAGATTCAAGGTGACTACTTCCACGGCAAACTGGACGACTTGGCCGCATTTGATCGCCCGCTGGCCGCTGGCGAGATTGCGATGCATTATCAGGATGGGCTGCGTGAGAGCGCTGGACAGGTTGTCTTTCAGGTTCGCTCAGGTGATACGACTGAGGAGCTTGAAGGAAGTGCATTCACCGGCACTTATACTGGTGGTGCTGGCTCAGATCTATTCGGGCAGAGCGGTAGGTACCTCCAGTACAAGATCAATATGAGCGGAGATGGCAATGGCACCCCCAGCGTACAGTCGGTACGAGTCAACTACAACGTCATCTTCGACGTATCGGAAACTCGCGCGGAGGATTTTTCGGCTGGTACGTTCGTTGATGAAGAAACCCGCTGGTACGGGAACGAGATTGCGAAGGAGAATCTAGGATCGATAGGGCCCTTTAATGCTCGTCCGACCGGGGACACGAGCTGGAAGGGTTTGTGGCACATGGACGAAGAGGTGTGGGCGGCGGGCCTTACGGTCAAGGATTCATCGGGGAACTCACGTGATGGCTCTCCTCAGGGCGATGCTAGAACTGAAGAGAAGGGGCGCGTCGGGACGCGTTGCGGTCTCTTTGACGGTGCAGAGGACTATGTTAGTCTTCAGGCGATACCGACCATACTGGACAAGGATTTTACATTGGGGCTCTGGTTCAAGACCTCATCTACCAACCGTGCGGGTCTGATTTCCAACTTCGATGGTGTCCGCTACTGGTCGCTGGAGATAAATGGCGACGGTAGCGGGGCCGAGGTGCAGGGGGCCGCATCCTTTATCATAGATGATACGACCGTTGAGAAGAGCGCCGCCGCAGTGGGGATGAGCCTGAATGATGGATATTGGCACCACATCGCGGGAGTGCGGCGTAGTCCTTACATCCACTTATACATTGATGGAGCTCGCGTGGCCAGCACGTGGATTGGCGATGCCTATTCGTTTTTGGGTATCGGCGCACCATTGGTGGCAAAGTACGGAACGAGCGAGATCTATTACGCAGGCTACATCGACGAGGTCGCGGTTCTGGAACGGGCGATGTCAGATGCCGAAGTGGGGGCGCTAGCGGGTGTCGGACGCGGACTGGGCTCGGGGGCGGAGTTCATTGGCACGCCTATCGATGCTGGCCGTGTATCGATCTGGCGGCAGATTTCGTGGGGTGCGGATGGGCCGCATGGGACGCCTCTTCAAGCAGGCGATACCACACTGACAGGACTCTGGCATCTGGATGAGGTGAGCGGGGCAGCCATGGATTCAAGTGGTGCCGGAAACGACGGCTCCGTGAATGGGGCTGGATATGGCGGTGGCGGAGTTTTCAGCAACAGTTTTGAATTTTCAGGCGGTGCCACAATTTCGGTAGTGGGTAGTCTAGGCTTGGTAACCAGTGTGACGGCCGAGGCTTGGATTAATACGCACGATCCGAGGGGTGCGGTTGTCTTTGACCGCACGGACGGGGTAAGCGGGTTCATGATTGGGCTTGACGGTGAGGGTCGGCCCTACTTCAAGATGGGTGCCGTCGAAGCCCGTTCGGATCTTCCCCTGCAGGTTGACCGCTGGTCTCATCTGGCCGGTACGTACGATGGCAGCATGGCTCGATTGTATATGGATGGCGTGTTGCGCGCGGCTCAGAAAGTCATCGGTGTGTCGGCCGATTCGGGTACGTCGTTCGTAATCGGTGATGAACGGGGCGGAGGCTCTCGATTTATCGGGCAGATTGATGAAGCAGCGGTCCATAACCGGACACTTGTTGATGAAGAGATCCGTGACCATTATCGCTCCGGGACAGGCGATATCCGGTTCCAGGTGCGTGGTGGTGACACGCTGCCCCTGTCGGGTGATTTCATTGGGCCGGACGGAACGGCGAACAGCTACTTCAGGGAATTCTGGGGCTCGCAGACCGCAGCCGTGCTTCCTGTCCAGAAGTATCTACAATACCGTGCGGTAATGGACAATGACAATCACCGCATGCCCGCTGTTCTGCGCGGGGTGCAGGCGGACGTCACCAGCTACTCGACTGTGAACCCATGGGTCGAACCAGCGGATGGATTCGGGTACGACTTTGTGGGACGACTGACGTCCTTCGGCCATGCTCTCGGCGTTGCCGGTCCCAATACCGAGGTGCGCTACCAGCTTTCTGGCGATAATGGTGTGAATTGGTTCTACTGGAATGATACGGCCCTCCAGTGGGATGCGCCGGCAGGCTTCGGCTATCCGTTAGACATGTCTGACGAACCGACGGTTGCGGCTAATATCGGGTCGTTCTTTGATCAGCTCTACCCCACGAATGGCGGCATACTCAAGTTCCGCGCATTCCTTCACTCCGAGGGAGACTACCAGATTGAGTTAGATGAAGTTAACCTGCAGGCATCTACGGGACGACTGCTGGTCACACAACCCAACGGATTGGAGGTCGGTCAGGATGCATGGGTGATTGGTACCACGAACATCATAAGTTGGGCCAACGGTGGGTCGGTAGGCGGATCTCTGAAGATCCAGTTCTCGGATGATGGTGGGCAGACGTGGAAATTGGTCAATGCAGCGGTGCCGAATTCGGGCCCGACGGGGGCCTATGCGTGGGTGACGCCGGGGACGGAGTTGGCTAGCGAGCGGAACCAGTGCCGGATTAGGATCAGCGATAATGGGGATGCGACGATTTGGGATACGTCGGATGCTAACTTCGCGCTGGTTTATCGCTATAGGTTGACGGCACCGAACGGGGGAGAGGTGTGGTATACGGGCGAACCCAACGTGATCCGGTGGCAGTCGCCTCCGGGGTTGGGCGACCAGGCGGATCTCTACTACAATCTGAACGGGTTCAATCAACTGAACGGTGCCGGCTGGCGGAAGTTCGCGACGGTGCCGAACAATAATCTGGGCAGCGCGGATAATATGTACACATGGGTGACGCCGAAGGATGATCCAGATCTCATCTCATCGTTGGCGCGCGTCAGGATAACGATCCAGGGCGCAGTGAGCTTCAGCGATATGTCGGATGCTTCGTACACGATGGCGGGTATTCGGATTACGGATCCGAGCTCGTCAACGGCGTGGAAACGCGGGTCGACCCAGACGGTGAAATGGAAGGCGGCGGGAAGCATTACGAACGGGGTGACGCTTGAGTACTCCGGCGACAGTGGTGCGTCGTGGACCAATGTCCAGGCGGTGGTGCCCTGCGTGGTGGGCAGCAATACGTATGCGTGGACGATTGCGGCGGATAACCCGACGCCAAACGCTCGCCTCCGAATGGTGTCGCGTACGGAGCCGCGGATCTTTGCGGAGTCGGATATTTTCACGGTGGCGGATATTGACATCAAGGCACCAGTGGCCGCGCAAGAATGGCAGACACTACAGACGAACGATATCGTATGGACCGCCGGCGGCGCGGGCGACAAGGTCAATCTCTATTATTCGATCGATAATGCGGCGAGCTGGGTTGGGATCGACCTGGATGTCGATAACGTGGACTTCCCTGCGACGAACCGGTATGCGTGGGTGGTGCCGGATCTTCCCGGCGATTCGCTGATCAGGATCCAGTCGACGCTGAGTGCCCAGCTATTTGCGGATTCGCCTCTGTTTAAGATTGCGGGTATCCGGGTGACGCAGCCGAACGGCGGCGCGCGCTGGGAGCTGGCCCAGGAGAGCCAGTTGAACTGGGTGGAAGCAGCGTCGGGCGGTGGCTGTCTGGTGCAGTTCTCCTACGACGGCGGGAACAGCTATGTGAACTTGGCCGGACCGGGCTTCCCGCTGCTGGCGCGGAGTTATGCCTATACGCCGATTACGCCGACGGTGCGGGCGCTGGTGAAGGTGTCGGCGACGGATGCGGCTTATGCTCTGCTGGGCGTGAAGGGGCAGTCGGACGGCGATTTCACGGTGGCGGGTGTCAAGGTGACCTCCCCGCTACAGGACCATGTCATCAAGATGGGGGTGGAGACGGTCGAGGCGATGCGGTGGCTGTCGGCGGGGTTGCTGGATGACAGTGTGGACGTGATCTATAGTGACGGAACGACGGAGACGACGCTCTTCGCGGGAACGTTCAACAACGAGAGCTTCAATGACGCAACCCATATCTCCGGTTTGAATGTGCGTGACTGGATTCCTGCGGCATCGTTGAATCCGTCTGGGAATGCACGGCTCAAGGTGATGGGCGGAGTGCCAGAAACGACGGGAGAATACACAGGAATCTCGCCCCGCTTCACGCTACAGGGGGTGCGGATAACGCAGCCGACCACGGGCAGTACGTTTGACATCAACTCGACCCGCGAGATCCGCTGGCTGAACGCGGGCTTCGAGGCGGCGGCCAAGGCTCGGATGTTCCTCTCCACGGATGGAGGGGCTACATTCAGTCCGACCCAACTGTTCACGCCCGATACAGCCCTGAACCTGCAGATCAAGAGCTGGACGGTGGCGCTGGGGACGGCCCCGACGACGAATGCGGTGCTCAAGCTAACGGTGACGGATAGTGCGACGGCGTTCAACGCCTATTCACTGCCATTTACGCTCAAGGGTTTGAAAGTGAATCTTCCGACGTTTGGTACGAGCTGGGACCTGGGTGCCACACAGAATATCCAGGTGCAGGCGGCGGGTGCGGGTAATTCGGTGAAGATGTACTACTCGCCCCATGGCGTGACCTTCGATACGGCCAACCCGATCGGGGAGGGTGTGCCGATTGTGGATGGAATCAACAATCTGCCATGGCCGATCGAGACGTTCCGGGAACCGTCAACGAATGCGCGTATCCGGGTGGATTCGGTGCTGACGGATGCGACGATTGTCTCCGATCCGTTCACGGTGGCGGGTATTCTGGTGACGGATCCATCGAGCGTGAATATCTGGGCGGCCACGGAGACCAATCACATTGAGTGGATCGCCGTCGGTACGGCCGAAAACGTGACGATTGAGCTCCTGGATTCGAGTTACTCGGTCGTGGCGATGATCGCCACGGCCTTAACGGGAGCGTCGTCCTATGACTGGCCGACGCCGCTGTCGGCGGTGGGAACCGATCTGCGGATCCGCGTGACGGATACGAGTGGCTATGTAGGAATCTCAAATCCGTTCAAAATTGTGGCGGACCCGACCCTGGAGGTCTTGCAACCGGTAGATGGCGCGTTCTTGAAGAACGGGAATACCTACCAGGTCGTGTGGACAAAGGCGGGCGGTATGCCGCTGACGTTTGAGGCGAGCTATTCGTTCGATAACTTTGCCACGACGAACGTCATCAGTGGGGTGCCCGTCTTCTCGAACAACCAGTATTTCCTGAGCTGGACCCTGAGCGATCCAGCAGCGTTGGGGCTGGCCAAGATCCGGGTGGTTAATACGACGATAACGTCGATCCAGGATACGACGGCGAATGTTGACTTGGTGGGCAACTTCCGTGTGGGACCGCCCAACGGCGGCGAGCGGTACTTCGCCCTGAAGCCGACGGTGGTGACCTGGTTCACGCTGGGCGACGTCTTCAACGTGGATCTCTACTACTCGGTCGATCCGCTGCGCGCGCCGGGGAGCTGGATCAAGATCAACCAGGGCGGACCGGTTGTGGGTCGCGGGCACAACAACTCGAGTCAGTATTTCTGGTCGGTGGCTGATCATCGCAGCAGTACGGTCTGGCTGCGGGTCCAGGATGCGAATTACACGCAGATGTTTGCCGCTAACCAGGAAGGGCCGTTCGACGACTGCAATGGGACCTTCAGCATCGTCTACTATCAGATCCAGTGGCATGTGTATGATAACGATACAGGTCTTGACCTTGACCGGGCCAGCGTAGGAGACAGTTCGGGCTGGTCGGAATCTGGACTACAGTCCCCGATCATACACGCCTACCCCTACGGTAACTTCGATTCGGTCTGGTCGCGCGAGCTCTTTTCCGACAAGGTGGTGTTTGACTGGCTGTCGGAACCCGAACGCGTGATCGATGTGCCGATGGTGAAATCGGACCAAGCGGCCGTATTTAACGTCAGGGCGAATTTCGCATATGATTCGGCCAACCGCTCATTCGCAATTCAGTCTTGGCTGGAGCGCGGCGGACAGATCTTGGCGACGGCGGCGGCTTCCGTCATCAAGATCTACGATTCGGCAGGCGTTCTAATTAAGACCATCCCCAACAGCGCACCCCTGAATGGCGTGTTCTGGGACACATGGGATGTGGGTGCCACAGAGATCGCACTGGGACGGACGTTCAATGCCAGCGAGGTCTTCTTCGCTAAGGTTGTGATCAACTTCTCCGGGGTGGAGTACTCGTCCGGTCTGACCTTCCAGCTCAGGCAGCCCGCCGATGACAGCATCCTCCAGGTCATCGACGTCATAGAGGCCGCGACCTCCAATATTCTGGACGAGGTCTCGGGCATAGGCACCATGATCGGCGGCGTGAGCAACCAGGTCTCGGGGGTCAGCAACCAGGTCACGGCGCTCTCAGGCCAGTTGGGTCAGGGGGTTGCTGATATTTTGGGTGCGGTGGGAACTAACCGGGTGCTGCTGACGGATCAGGTCATTCCGGGAATCACGGATATCAGTAACAACTTGGTGAATGTCTATGGTCCGACGATAACGAGCACGTGGGACGTGGTCCAGCTGATCAGCGGTGCGGTTGGCGGGGCCAGCATTCTGACTCGTCCGCTCGCGCTTGTGCGCGACAGCACCAATACCTTCCTCTATCGCACGGCCAATTTTGACCCCAGTGTGGTTGAGCTGGATGTGTACGATTCAACAGGCGGCCTTCTGGCGCACTACAACATGCAGCGCTACGGAGCGGTAACGGGTGTCTATTACGCCAACGTGGTGGCTGCCTATGCCGTGGATAGCTGCGTGATCGCCTGTTCAGATCCGAATGCTTCGGACCGTATTGTGGTCGATATTGTCGACGCGACCTCCGGGGATCTTCCGAACCTGATGGCGGACGTGCTCGCCAGCGTGACCCGGATGGAGAATTCGATCACAAATCTGTCGTCGCTGAGCGGTGACATGACCGTCCTGGTGGGCGTGCTGAATGGGATGACGAATGAGCTACAGGCTCTGACTCTGGCGGTTCAGAATCTGCCGGACCTGGGCGTCCTGACGAATCAGCTCGACTCTCTTGAAGCGGCGGTGTTGGCGATCCCGGATATGAGTTTCCTGACCAACTCGATCAATGCTCTGGCGACGGCGGTTCAGAACCTACCGGATCTGGGTGTGCTAACCAACCAGCTGGATAACCTGGAAGCTGCGGTGCTGGCGATTCCGGACTTTGGCAGTATGTCCAATCAATTGGCTACGCTCGAGGCTGCGGTGCTGGCGATTCCAGACTTTGGCAGTATGTCCAATCAGCTGGCAGGTATCAGCCTGGCGGTGGGTGGCCTGACGAACTTGGATGTCACCGCAATCGATACTAAGCTGACCGATTTGCGGACCGATCTGGATACGCTGATTGGCTTCGATCTGGCGGGCATGCAGACCTCCATCGACAACATCCTGGCCGCGCTGAATGTGGTTGAAGGGACGGATGTGACAGGCATTGAGAGCAAGCTCTCGGCGTTGCAGTCGGCCATACAGGGGCTCGAGGGGGCCGACCTGACGGGCGTGGATGCGAAGCTGAATACGCTACAGAGCACGGTGGCTGGCTTGGGGAGTGTCGATATTGCGGCGGTTGACCGGATTGAATCCAGGCTGGGTGCGGCAACGGATGGCAGTGGTGCGGACACCTTCTTCGGGAAGCTGAGGGCGATCGAAGGATCGGTGGACTCGGTTGGCGTATCGGCTGAGGGGGCCAAGAAGAATGCCTCCAGTGCGAAGACGCAGGCGACCGATGCGGCGTCGGGGATCTCGGCGCTGAAGCGGGCGCTGGCGGCTGGGGATTCGGAGGAGGCCTCGCGGCAGTTGGTGGCGATACGGCAGGCGTTGATGTCGGCCAAGGCGGAGATTGAGAGGATACCGGACGGCGTGAGCCTGGCGCAACTGCAGGGCGAGCTGGGCGGCACCCGTAAGATTCTCGATGAGCTGGCCGCGAGCAGGGGCTTCACCTGGCTGACCGGAATGGAAGAAGAGGATCTGGTGGGTAAGGGCGAAGGCGAAGGTGAAGCTAATCTGAATGATCTGGGCACCAGCGTCGAGGCCATGCAGGGCAATATGGAGTTCCTGCTTAAGCTGCTCGATGAGAAGGCCTACAAAGTGGAGGTCCACGAGCAGTGGCTTGGGGTGAAGGAGTAGGGTTCGTGGCTGGGGTGGGGGAGAGACTGCCCGCAGATGACGTAGATGGACGCAGATGGGATCGGGATCGGGAACGGGATGAGGGGAATGTGTCCGGGCGCTTCGATGTCGACTCTTCCTTCTCCGACCCCATCTGCGCTGATCTGCGTCATCTGCGGGCAGTCTTTTCCAGAAGTTGAGGAGTGTGGTTGTGGCTGACTATCCTTTGTCTGACGAGACCTATCGGATTATTGGGGCCTGCTTCGAGGTCTACAATGAGAAGGGGTGCGGTTTCCTGGAGCCTATCTACCAGGAATGTCTCGAAATGGAGTTCGGTCTACAGGGCATCCCGTTCAATGCACAGGTGGAGCTGATCTTGGACTATAAGGGGCGCAGGCTGCAGAAGAAGTATGTCCCGGACTTCATCTGTTTTGGCGGAGTCATTGTCGAGATAAAGGCCTGTAAGGAGATTGTGGCTGAGCATAGGGCACAGTTGATTAATTATCTCCATGCGACTGAGATGAAGGTGGGGATGCTGGTCAACTTTGGGCACTATCCCGGCTTGCAGTTTGAGCGCTTTGTGAATGAGGGCAAGGAACGGACTGCAGGCCGCGCGATGGTACGGGAGATTCCTTTGGTGTGGGGGCAGGGGAGTCTGCCCGCAGATGACACAGATGTACGCTGATGGGATCGGGATCGGGATGTGGAACGGGATGAGGGGAATGTGTCCGGGCGCTTCGATGTCGACTCTTCCTCCTCCGACCCCATCTGCGCTGATCTGCGTCATCTGCGGGCAGTCTCTTCCTGAGACTTCGGAGTTTACACGCTGGGGCACGCAGGGTAGGGTCTCGGCATGGTTCGTTGCTCGCGGTTCGTACCCTATATTCCCCTGTTGATTGTGCTGGGGGGCGTGTTGAGTTATCTCAACACATTCGGAAACCCCTTTATCTTTGACGACCTGCCTGCCATCGTGGGCAATCGCAATATCGGGCAGCTCTGGCCTGTCATTCCAGGGGCCCGGTGGATCGTTAATCTCTCCTTCCGCCTAAATTATGCGCTCGCCGGGTTCAGTGTGGCTGAGTATCACGCGGTCAACCTGCTGATCCACATCTGGGCAGCGCTGCTTCTCTTCGGTATTGTGCGTCGCACCCTCGCCCTGCCAGGGCTGCGCACGCTGTGGGGTGATGCCGCGCCATGTCTCGCCGGGGTGAGCGCGCTGCTGTTCGTGGTGCATCCCCTCCAAACCGGTAGCGTGAGCTATCTCTGTCAGCGTTATGAATCCATGATGGGTCTCTTCTTCCTGGGGACGCTCTATGCCTTCATCCGTGCTGTGACAGCTGGCTCTACGCGTAGCCAATGGGGATGGGCGACGGGGACGATTGCACTCTGTCTGCTGGGTATGGGCACCAAGGAAGTCATGCTGACGGCTCCTTTCGTGCTTCTGCTGTATGATTGGATCTTCCTGGGGAAGGGGGCCGTCCCAACCCCCTCCCCACACAGGCCCTCGCTCTTGAGGTGGTTCATTCATGTGGGCTGTTTCGCCAGTCTGCTCGTTCTGCTTGTCTTTGAGCTGCAGATGGTACGTGAGCTGTCGGCAGGTGGTCACGACATGGTGAGCGTGGTGTCGCCCTGGCTCTATCTGGCGACGCAGACGGAGGTCATTCTGCACTATCTACGGTTGGCCGTGTGGCCGACGGGTCAATGTCTGGACTATGCGTGGCCGATCGTGGCGGGGTGGGGCGAGATATGGCCGGCCGCACTGGCGGTGATCGGCTTGGGCTTGCTGACGCTATGGGGCACGTGGAAACGGATGCCCTGGGCATTTCTGGGCGGCTGGTTCTTTCTGATTCTAGCACCCTCCTCCAGTCTGCTTCCCGCACCCGATGCGGCGTTCGAACACCGTATGTACCTGCCATTGGCAGCGGTGTTGGTGGGGTACGTGATCGGAGCCTACCGGCTTCTGAGATCACATGTCATGCGCTCGCCACGTATGGGGGCAATTCTGGTAGTGGCCGCGATGGGTCTGGCGGTGGTTCTGGGATGGGGCACACATCTGCGCAATCGCTGCTATGCCACGAGTGAGGCGATGTGGCGTGATGTCATGGCCAAGCAGCCGGGGAACTACCGTCAGCGACTGGCGCTCTTCCATGCCCTCTTCAATCGGGGGGACGATGCGGAGGCGGAGCAGGTGATCCGATCGCTGATGGCGGATACAGTGGATGGGTTTAACCGGGGGGAGAGCTCGGTGGTAGCGGCACGGGATCCCTTCTGGCACTACGCCGTGGCACGCGGACAATGGGGGCGGCTGCTGCTGCGCCGCGGCGATGCGGCCGCTGCGGTGACGGAGATCGCGTCGGCGATTCGGGCGCTACCGGGACATTCGGTGCTGCACCACAATATGGCGCGGGCCCTCTCGGCGTTGGGGCGCTATGATGAGGCGCTGCTGGCTTCACAGGAATCGCTGCGGCTGGATCCGAGCTATGCACGCGGGCACGGGATGATGGGGTTCCTGCTCGTTCAGCGGGGCGATTATGGCGGCGGCGCGGCGGCGTACCGTGAGGCGTTGAGACTGAGTCCACCACCGCACCATGCACTCAGCCTGGAGTATGCCTGGCTGCTGGCAACGGCGCCGGACGCAGCGGTGCGGCTGGGCACCGAGGCTGAGCGGATCGCGGCGGAGGTGAGCCGGGCGCTGGAGGGCCGCAGTGCGCGAGCCCTTGATGTGTTGGCGGCGGCTCAGGCGGAGCAGGGGCGATTTGATGAGGCGATTGAGACGGTGAAGCTGGCGCTGGCGTTGGCGGGGGAAGAGGAGCGGGAGGGGCTGCGGGAGAGGCTGGAGTGTTATGGCCGTGGTGAGGCGGCCGGCGGATGGCCGCGGATGTGATGTGAGGTGTTTGGGCTGCTGACGTAGTGGGGGAGTTTGCCCGCAGATGGCCGCAGATGTTCGCAGATGGGATGTGGGTGGTGTACTGGTGTGTGGATGAGGGATGTGGCGGGAATCGCCCAGATCGGAATACCGATCTGAACGATTCCCGCCACGTTTCACCTGGCTGCTGATCGCAGCCGAAGGGGCGCTTGGGCTGTCGGAGTGCATCGCAGGAAAGTTGGGCTTTCGGTTGGATTCTGTTCCCATGAGTGTAGCCAGGGGTTTTGCCGGGCGCGATTGGCGCCGACGGATTCGCACAACAGTTCCCGTTCCCATCTGCGCAGATCTGCGGCCATCTGCGGGCAACTCCCCACTGCGTCAGCAGCCCTCACCGTGCGGCGCGAATGAGCCGCGGTAGGATCATGGGTGCGATGAGCGTGAGGTAGAGCAGAATGGCGCTGATGGCCATGCCCGCAGAACGTGACACGAGCCGCTCAACCGGCCCCGCCCAGAGGGAGAGAGAGAGCAGGCCCACGCCGCAACCTGAGATGTAGAGGGCGCGGGAGGGCGCGAGTCCAAATGAGGGCATCTTCACTTTCAAAAGCACAAAGCCAGCTATTCCCATCACGGCATGCGTACAGCACACCGCAATGGCCGCGCCACGAAGTCCGTATTTGGGAATCAGCCATAAGCAGAGTCCGACGTTGATCAGCGGTCCGAACAGCATGATGAGTGATGTTGTGTGGTTGCGTTGCTTGGCATTCCAGGCGTTGAAGCAGAAATAGCCGGAGATATAGAGGATCATGCCAGCCGCAAGGTATGGAAGGAGGGCGCCCGCAGCGACGAATTGTTCTGAAAAGAGCAGGGCAATGATCCGATTTCCGAAGGGCACCGTCACCAGCAAGGCAAGCCAGAGCAACGCCAGCATGGCGTTGACAAAATCGGAACAGAGCTTGGCAATGGCCGGTTCCGAATCGCCTTCTCCCCACATGGCCGCGATCACCGGTATGCTGACCGTGGGTAGGATGATCAATAGGGCGTAAAGGATCATCACAATCGGCACGGCCACACTATAGACCGCCATGGCGGTTGCCCCGAGCAACATCGTTGCCACAAGCTGGTCCACGTAGAGCACGGTCTGGGCACTGATGTTAAAAATCGCCAACCAGAGTCCTCTGATCAAATATCTACCGACCCCCTGCAGTGAGAAATAGCGAAGGTGCATATCTACACGCCCGGACCCCACGATGTAGGACATGGCCAACAAGCAGAAGAGGCCGCTGCCGCCTATAAAGAGGAGCGGTGGCACGCGGATCGATGGCCCGCAGCGCAAGGCAACCATCAGCATCAGCATAAACTTTAGGAGCAGCATCCCGTAGCCAACGACAAACGCCCTAAATGAACAGAGCACAGCAAAGAGATGCCCCTCCAAACAGAATAGGGGGAAGAAGAATGCCATCAGGCGAATAGCATCCACGGCTTCCTCTTGGTGAAAGAAGTGCGTAGCCAGCCAAGGGGCCAGGATCCAAAAGCCGATAGTGCCCATCACCCCGGAGAGCACCTTGTAGAGGGCCGTGGAGAAAAAAATGTGACTGACCGCCTCTGTGTCGCCGGCCGCGTGCTCTTTCGATATGGCTATTGTGGAGTAATTGGCCCCGCCCAGATCGATCAGTATGGCGGTGAAGAATAGGACGGTATAGTTGATGTAGAACCAGCCAAAATCGGCCGGCGCTAGCGTTAGGGCCCAGTGGCGGCGCAGGACAAGATTGACGAGCCCCATCCCCACGGTACTCACCAGTCCGATTAGTGTGCCTTGGGCAAGGTGTTTATGGTGCGACGTCTGTATTGGTGTTTGCGCCATATGTGGGGGGAGCATAGCATAGCGTCGCCGATTGGCTAACTAGATCTAGAAGGAAGAGTTAAGTCAGAAATGATGAACGCTTCCCTGAATGATTCATGAACTATTAGGAGAGGCTGCCCGCAGATCACGCAGATCGGCGCAGATGGGAGGGCTGAGGGGGGGGGTGAGAAATGTTGCGAGAATAGTGCAGCGGGGAATACCCCTCTGAACGATTCTCGCAACGTGGCTCCCCGGTGGCTGATCGCCGCCAGTAGGGATGGGAAAACAGCAAGCAGCCATGGAGGTGAGATGGAAGGGGTTATGAGTCTGGATACGGGTCTTTCCGGCTGCGATCAGCAGCTGGCGGATAAGGTTGAGCGAATCCTATGGCGGAGGCTTGTCCTACGAAGCTTCAGCGAAGTAGGATATTCCTCTGCCGACGGATTCGCTCAACATTTCTTCTTTCCCATATCCCATCTGCGCGAATCTGCGTCATCTGCGGGCAGTCCCTCTCCCCCTCTTCACGAGATCAAGAATTTGATGGATGGATCAGGCCAAATGGTGCGCCCGAATCGCTATGCAACGACCCTGGGGGGTTTTTAATGATCTGGATTACTGGTGCCAATGGAATGCTGGGTAGCGATTTGGTGCCGCTATTGCGCGACGGGGGATGGGATGTGCTGGCGACCGATGCCGAGGTTGATGTCCGCGATAGTGAAGCGCTACGGGTGGCCGTGGCGAGCAAACCAATCGATTGGGTGATTAACTGTTGTGCTTATACGGCCGTTGACGCCGCCGAGGCCAACGAGGCGGCCGCCATGGCAATCAATGTCGACGGGGCCGCGCATGTGGCGGAGGTGGCCACGTCGCTCCAGGCCCGCATGATCCATATCTCGACGGACTACGTCTTTGACGGGCAAGCCACGCATCCCCGAACGGAGGATGAGCCGCGCTCCCCGATCGGAGTATATGCCCGCTCTAAGGCTGAAAGTGAAAAGCGCGTTGCGGCCGCCGCACCTGATTCCACGATTCTTCGGACCGCCTGGTTGTATGGGCACCATGGCGGCAATTTTGTGCATACGATGCTGCGTCTTATGGAAGAACGGGAGCAGATCTCCGTCGTGAACGACCAGTTCGGCTCTCCAACGCAGACGGTCACGCTCTGTCGCGTCATCCGCCAGATAATCCGTCGGGACGTCCACGCCGACGGCATCTACCATGTCACGAGCCGTGGTGAAACCTCGTGGTATGGGTTCGCGCTAGCCATTCGCGATCTGGCCCTTGAGCGCGGATTGCTCTCGCACCCGTGTGAAGTGAAGCCGATAGCCACGGTAGACTATCCCACCCCGGCACGTCGCCCACCCTACTCCGTGCTCTCATGTGCCAAGATTGAGGGCCTTCTTGATATTGAGCTGCCTTCGTGGCAGTCCAGCCTGGCCACTTTCCTCACAGAGGCGGCCGAGCTGCCGAAGCACACAGCCGTCGTATAGGGAGCCGCGAGGAGAGGCTGCCCGCAGATCACGCAGATCGACGCAGATGAGAGGGATGATGGGGGGGCCGTGAGTCAGCGATACTTGTCGATGAGTCTGGATACGGGTCTTTCCGGCTGCGATCAGCAGCTGGCGGATAACGTTGAGCGAATCCTATGGCTGAGGCTTGTCCTACGAAGCTTCAGCGAAGTAGGATATTCCTCCGCCGACGGATTCACTCAACATTTCTTCTTTCCCATATTCCATCTGCGTCGATCTGCGTGATCTGCGGGCAGTCTCTGTCTCTCTCGTCACACGATCTCTAAACGAACTCCCTCGCTATTCTTGCATGACTCCCTGACTAATCCTTGATGCACTTGAGATAGCCGTTTGGCGCGCAGGTGATCAGCAGCTTGCTGTCGATATCCTTGTCCACGACAAAGCGGTCGTTTTTCTCCAGAAACGCCCATACCGCTGTCTTGGGGTTGTTGCCCTTGCCCCAGGGGCGCTCAGAGAAGAGCGCGTCATCCGCATCCTCGATGCCGGTATCTAGTACGATGAGATAGCTGCCCTTCTTAACCAGCGAGGCATAGAGATCAAGTTCCCGCATCACATGGTCATGGGTGTGATTGGAGTCTAGAACCACCATCACGCGCGGCTTTCCCTCAGCAAACTGGTGTACCTGCCGCGCAATCTCCTCGTCGATGGATGATCCCTCGATCATGTGAATGCGCTTCACCATGGGGTGGGCCTCGATAGCCGCGCGGTTGTGCTCCCGGATGTCGATGTCGACGCCAAGCACCTCGCCGTGGCCGAGTAGCTCCAGCATGGAGGCATGAAAAATGATGGAGCCGCCATGGGCAATGCCGGTCTCAATAATCAGATCGGGCTTTACCTCCCAAATCAACTCCTGCATCGCCATGATGTCCTGAGGAAACTGGATGATCGGTCGGCCCATCCACTTGAAGAAATAGCTATACTTGTGGGGTGCGGAGTCCTCCATGAAGCAACGGGCGGTCGCACGAAGGCTCTCGTTCTTTCCTGCAGCCTCAATATCGGCGCGTTTCTCCTCTTCAAACTGTCGGACTGCATCATTCAT
The DNA here is from genome assembly GCA_013203785.1 of Lentisphaerota bacterium. GTDB lineage: Bacteria > Verrucomicrobiota > Kiritimatiellia > UBA8416 > JABMPJ01 > JABMPJ01. The sequence goes on from JABMPJ010000210.1 coordinate 45,736, forward strand.
TTTCTGGGTTCTCCTTTAGTCGTGCCATTTCCGCGGCAACCCGAAGAATCAACTCCTCGCTTGGATCAACACGGTCAATTTTGCTTACTTCGATAATGAGTTTGCGGGGATTTACGGTGTAGGCCTCAGCGGCCACGTAGATCCGCGGGAGATAGCTGGAGTGGAACTGCGCCATCCCGATCACGGCTTGCAGACTACTGATCCCACTGCTTTCTGCTTGGCGGGACCGAATGATCCTTTCGCCGGACTCCAAGGCTCGCATGGGATTCACACCCGTGTGGTAGCCTCGCTTCTCGCAGAGAATGGCCATAATCTCGCTCTGCGCGTTGCCGGCGCCCCGTCCCAAGCCCTGCAACGTACAGTCCGTCATCGCCGCGCCGGCCTCAAAAGCGACAAGGCTATTGGCGACGGCCAGCATGAGGTTGTTGTGACCATGAAAACCGATATCAACGCTCAGCTCGGTGCTCAACATGCCGACATACCGCTGGACGTCATTCGGCATCATGCCCCCCGCCGAATCGACGACATTGATGGTGTCTACCCCGGCATCCACAATCGGATGCATACGCTGGACCAGCTCGACCGGTGAGACCGCGTAGGATTTCATCGCATTGTACGACACATGTAGCCCAAGCCGCTTTGCGTACACCACGAAATCAACCGCCTCGTCTGATTGCGTCACGTTCGTACCGATGCGCACAAAATCCATTCCGCAAGCGGAGGCACGATCCAGATCCTCCTTGCGCCCGATGCCGGGAATGAAGAAGGCCCCGAACCGTGCCTCGGTCAGCACACTCGCGGCGGCGTTCAGATATTCCTCATCGGTCGCGGCCGCAAACCCGTACTTGGCACCAGACGCGTTAAGCCCCACCCCGTGCCCGACTTCGATCCAACGGAATCCTGCCGCCTCCAACGCCCGACAGATCACGCGTGTGTCCTGAATCGTAAACCCGAAGTTGACGGCGTAGCTTCCGTCTCGAAGCGTACAATCCAAAAGGTCTTTGCTTGGTTCAGTCATGGCTCAGCTCGAAAGGCTTCCTTCGTCACCGGGAGTTTCTAAACAGTCGCGAATGATGCGACAACAACGCTCAATGTAGGGCTTATCGGCCACACGGTCGACCCACAGGTTCAGAATGCGAGGGCAAAGGTACTGCGTGTCCGGCAACGCTTTCTCGCCGCACATCAGATCGGCAACCGACCAGTAGTGGTTGGACGCATGGATACCATTGCGTCGCAAACGCTCTGTGACGAGCAGGAGTTTCTCCGAATCGTGAATGATGAGAGCATAGCGCCATACCACACGACTGCTTCGCCAAGCCGAACACAACGTCAACCCTTGGCACCCCTCCAACTGCGCGTGGTACTGCTCCGCGCGCTGAACGCGCTCGCCATTCTCGGCATCCAGATTCTGGAAGCCAGAGGCCACCTTGGCCATGATGGTGGGATCCTCCGGGAACGCATGCAGGTAAAGATCTCTATACAGGGGGAGGGCCTCACTGAATATCTGGTGCACATCTAGAGAGGGGTCCGTACGCAGCAAATCCACGCACGCATGATAGAGGTTGCGGTGACTCAGTGCGCGCAACGCAAGGGGCGTGGATCGCGCAAAGGGAGGCAGGCAGGCCATTTCCTTTTCTATGATGGGCAGCCACTCGTCACGCTGAGTGAGCAACGCGCCCCCGGCCCCGGCCTGGACTATCTTTGTGCCGCCGAAACTCAAAATCCCAAAATCCCCCCATCCCCCCATGGGTCGGCCTTCGTAGGAGCCGCCGAGCGACTGCGCGGCGTCTTCAATGACGAAGATGCCCCGTTCGCGAGCCACCTCCAGAAGGGGGCGCATCGGCACCGCATTCCCAAACAAGTGAACCGGCATGATCGCCCGCGTCTGCGGTGAAATTCGCGCGCTGAACGTGGTCTCGTCGAGCACGAAATCGTCCCGCCTCACATCTGCAAAGACGGGCTTGAATCCGGCGTAGATGGCGACTTGCGCAAGGGACGGACAGCAGAGGGTTGGAATGATCACCTCACCGCTTCCCGCGACCGACTCAATGGCTTTTAGTGCCAAGTATATGGCGGTCGAACCGTGACCGGTCAGGAAAGCGCGCCGACAGCCACATTGCTGGTTTATCACCTCTTCTATGCTCCGGAGTGTCTGCACGAAAGCCTCCTGTTACCGACATGCAAGATTCAGATCCGCAATGTCCTTCATCCGCAGACTTTGATGGTCAGCGCCCACGGCTTCGATCGCCCGCACCAGATACGCAGCGTTGCGTTCTGTCTCCGACAGCGAGAACGCGTAAAGCGCGTGCGCCGCTGAACGCTCTATGACTTCGTCCGGGTGAAGGATCAACACCAGAACAGCCTCCTGCATGCCGCCCTGCAGCATGCTATTCAAATGGTGCTCGACCGCATCTCTAAATACATCGTGATGATAGGCCAAGTTGACGTACCGCAGCAATGGCGTACATTCACTCCGCGACTGCACGGGAATCGTCGTCATCGGCACCTCAAGAATGGCATGGTGCGACAATGCCGACACGCGGTAGTCGGACCGGGCCGGGTGATATGGCGTGTTGGTGGTGGACTCCCAATCAAAACGCCGGGCGCCATCATCGCGTCGGCGGCCCGGAATGGCGGTGGAATCGATGTGCAATCCCAGGTGCGTCAGGGCGGCCATCGTGGTGTTGCTCCCAAACGCTTCGCCAAGCCGTACCGAGTGGAATTCGTGGCCGGCCTGACCGAGCTCGGCATGCGTTTCCTCTATTTGCTGCGCACAGGCCGCTTCATCATGTTCCTGCACGTATTGCCCCTGTTCTGCGCTCCAGCAATACAAATGCGGGTGCCACGCAATCTCATCGCCCGCCGCACCCAACTGCGACCAGAGCGCTTGGTGCTGATTCAGCAAATATGACGACCCACCGTACAGATCCCTCAACTGCCGGTCCGCGCGCACAAACCAGGTGCAACGCAGTGCGTAGCGCGCGAAGATGTTCGCGAGTGAAGGGATCTGCTCGACTCCCCGCCAGCACAGGACCGTTCGTTCATTATCTGTGGCCGTGCCATCGCTGTCGACATCCACCGTGATAGACAAAGAGACTCTCACACCAACGTTGCCTCCTTATAGAGAAACAGCGTGAAGTCGAACGGGAGATAGTCATGCCGAAGCGACACAAAAGGCGTGAGCGACTTCGCGTAGGAAAACATGCGCTCCGGCGAGAAATAGAAGAGATGGTCTTCATGGTAGTTTACGTAGTCGCCAAGCATGTCGATGGAGACACCCCGGCGTGCGGCCTTGAACGCTGCCTCCAGCGCGCTGCGAACCACGCTGTCGTTGTCCACATCCTCATAGCGGTTGTTGAAGACTTGGCACATGCAAACATAGTCAGCTTCATGCGCAATGCCGTCCTGTGAAATATCGCGGACTTCGAACTCTGCTTCCGGAAATTGCTGCCGATTGGCTTCGATGAACGAAGGGACGATATCATAGCCAATGTAACGGATAGGGATGCTCTGATCGCGCAGGAACTTGTAATAGTACCCCAGACCGCACCCTATATCGAGCAGCGTCGTGTTCTCCAGGTCGCCGATGGAGGCGTGCGCGGTGTGCTGTATCCTCAACTTGTCACCCTTGCCCGTGTTCAGCGTGCGCAGATCATCGCCGTATTGGCGAAAACGCTCTTCATACCGACCCACAATTCGCGCCCGGTCTTCTTCCGACAATCTATCCGGTGTGCTCAAGCTACCTCCCTTTCTCCGGCAGACGGTGGCACTTCTTCGGCTTCAATCTCCACGTCGAGAGCCTCTTCCGCCGCTTGCGCTTTGGCCATCACGTCGGCACGGCTCTCGCCCACCGCCATAATCTGACCACAGCGTTTGCCCCCCTCATCGATCACGCCAATCCTGTCGCCGGGGCGCAGGCCGATTCCCACCTGGATGACGCCGTCGATGGCTTGCGCATCTGTCACGCCATCCACCCTCATCACACGCCCTGGAGAGAACGTCAAAAATGTGAGGATACCATCCTTTCGACGGGGAGGAGACCCCAGCGATACGCGTTCGCCCAGGGCCTGCCGAATCCGTGCTTCGAGCAGGTCCAACCCCGTCATGGCAGGGAGCAGTTCTGTCGCCACACGTGCGCCGCAGCCGCGGGCTGCGACCTCAATCAGCCGCACACCATTCTCCGTTACCATGTACTCCCCGTGGGTGAACCCCATGCGAATCCCCACGGCACGTACCACGGCTTCATGCGTGCGCTGCAAGGCGTGCATGGTCTGCTCGTCAAAGGCGGCGGGGTAGATGAGCTGGAGATCGAAACTGTATGGCGGCGCGCACTTCACCTTGTCGCAGATGCCAAGCGTCTGCACCCCTTCCGCATCGATGAACGCCTCGACGGAAGATTCTGTGCCCACCATCATGTCCTCCACCAGGACTGTACCCGAACGACTGGCCGCCTGGGCCAGAGGAAACCGGGCCGCCACGTCATCGAGGGTCCAGACCTTTGCCACGCCACGGCTGGCCTGGCTGTCGCTGGGTTTCAGCACAACCGGCAGACCTATTTCCTCCGCGGCGCGGACCGCCTCTGAAACACTCATGGCCTTCCGGTACATCGGCTGTTCAATGCCCGCGCGTCGGCAACACTCCCGCATGAGCCACTTATCCGTGGCCTGTTGCGCAACCTGGGAGCCGATCCCCGGCAAGCCCATCTGCTCAGCCACGTAGGCCGCCGTAAGTACGGCCGCGTCGGTCTGTTCTGTGATAACGGCCTCAACACGATGTTGACGCGCCACCGCTAACATGCGCTTGCAGTCAAACACACTAACCGTCTCAGCCACATTCGCACAGCGAAGCCCCATGGCGTTCGGATCTCGATCCGCAGCCACCACCTTCAGTCCCATGGCCTGCGCCTTCAGAATCAGCGGCACCACGGCATCACTGGCGGGCAGTATCAAGATATTACGATCCGTCATCGGCGGTTCACTCACTTCCCAGCGTCGAGAAAGCCCTTGTCGCGCTGTGACAGAATGACGTCATCCAGCGGCCACGTTATCCCCACCAGCGGGTCATTGTAGCGGATGCCGCGTTGAGCCGAAGGGGCATAGGGCTGCGACATCTGGAAGAACACCTCGGTCTTGTCCTCGAGGGTCTGAAACCCGTCCGCGACGCCCTTGGGTATGTAGAGCAGATTCTGGTTGGCTGCCGATAACTCGAAGGCTTCCCACGTCCGCCATGTTGGCTCGCTCTCCCGCACGTCTACCACCACGACATACGCAGATCCTCGCGTACAACGGACCAACATCTCTTCCTCATGCGGCGCACACTGGTAGTGCAGACCTCGCACTGTCCCCTTCCGTGTATTAAAGACGGTGTTGCATTGCGCAAAGGTCATGTTGATCCCATGCTTCGCGAATTCCCTGGCACAGAAGGTGCGCGCAAAAACGCCCCGATCGTCCTCAATGCGTTCGGGCTCAATCAGCACGACGCCATTCAGTTTTGTCCGTTGAAATAGCATTTACAGTCCTCCCTCTTTGTGTGGTACCACTCCAAAAGCTGCGACAGTGTCATCATGGCCACATTTTCCATGGTGCGGTCCCGCCTTCCCACATGTTCTCCAGCAGGATCTTGTCGCGCATGTGGTCCATGCATTGCCAGAACCCCTTATGGCGGAAGGCCTGCAACTGGCCTTCGCGGGCGAGGGTCATCAAGGGGTATCCTTCAAAACTTGTTGGATCGCCCTCAATCAAATCCAGAACCTGCGGATCGAGCACGAAGAATCCACCATTGATCCAACCGCCCTCACCTACCGGTTTTTCATCAAAACCTGTCACGACCGTATCCGACCCTATGACCAGTGACCCGTAACGTGCTGGCGTGCGGACTGCCGTCACGGTCGCCATTTTGCCATGCTGCTGATGAAACTGCAGGAGACGGGTGATATCCACATTCGCAACGCCATCCCCATAGGTCATGCAGAATGCCTCGTCCTTCACAAAGTTGGTCACCCGTTTGAGCCGCCCCCCCGTCATAGTCTCCAGCCCCGTGTCCACTACAGTAACACGCCAAGGCTCAGCTTTCTGGTGATGGACTTCTATTGAATTTGTGGCCATATCAAACGTCACATCGGCCATATGGAGGAAGTAGTTGGCGAAATACTCCTTGATGATGTAGCCTTTGTAGCCGCAACAGATCACAAAGTCATTGATTCCGTGAGTCGAATATATCTTCATGACGTGCCACAGAATGGGCTGCGGACCGATCTCTATCATCGGCTTCGGGCGGAAGATCGATTCTTCCGTTATGCGAGTGCCTTTACCGCCTGCAAGAATCACGGCTTTCATAACACGCTCCCTCCCTGTGAAGTTAATGCCCCCGAATCATACAGTGGACGCGTAGCGACGCTGGCCTCTGTGATGAATGACTATGTTCGATAAAGCGCACGATGTCAGTGATTTTGTGCCCACTAACGGCAGCGGACCTTGTTGCGGATCAGAGCCATCAATGGGGGGCAAAACACTTCCGTGATCAGTCCTGCATACAGTCGCAGCGACTTGACCAACAGGATGGGCGTGATCACGAGCGATACGCCGACGGCCTGCAGCCACGGCAGCTCCATAAAGGCCAATCGCACATGATTACGCTGATAGGTCCATATCTGCCGAAACACCTCGCGGCGGGTGAACGGAATATCCAGGTTGGCGAAGTACCGTGCCGCACTGCCATAGTCAACACCCCGGCGCATGTAGAAGAGCTCCTCGTCCAAACCCGCGATCTTGCCCCTGACCGCCAAGTGGTTGACCTGCATCAGATCGGGACCTATGCAATGTTTCCAGGAAGGCATCCGCCGCAGCGCTTCCAGTCGGAAGATACCGTACAACATGTAGAGAGAGCGACATGTCACCATACGTATATAGCGCACGGCAGCCGATTTGTTCAGAAATGACTGCGTCTGACCCATCCGCTCGGCCGGGGTACCGTCCTGCTCCAGGAATCGCCCCGCCGGGTAGGCTGACAGAAGGCTCGGATCGCGCTCCAGGATCGCGATCAGTGACGATGCGAAACGCGGAGCCCAGAGGTCATGGGCACCCGCCCAGAAGAAGTACTCAGAATCGGCCTCGCGGAGCAGATAGTTGAAGTTCCCTGCCGCGCCGAGATTTTTGGGCTGTCGGACGTAGGTCAGATTCGCATGTTGCTCCGCGTAGGCGCGGCCGATCTGTTCGGTCCCGTCGGTCGAGGCGTTGTCGGCGACGATGATCTCAAGGTTGGGGTAGTCCTGCGCCAGGAGTGAGTCCAGCGTCTGGGCGAGCTGCTCCGCGCCATTGTAGACCGGGACACCGGCGATGACTCTCGGGTTTCCAGCGTCTGCCATCATAGCTTCTTCATTCGGTTGGCCCGAGTCTCTCGCGCACGGTCGCCAGCACGTAGGCGACATCGTCCTGCGTCATATCGAAGTAGTTGGGCAGGTTGATGCCGCGGCCATGCAGCGCATAGGTGACATGATTCTGCGGAGCAGGCTCATACATCGGCAACTTGCTGACGGGGTAGAAGAGAGGGCGAATACCGACTCCCACGGAAGTCACGGCCGTCACGAGTGCGTTGCGTCGCACTTCGGTCATGCCCCAGCTCTCGCCAAACATAATGGTCGGTTGCCAGTAGCTGTTGAGACATCCCTCGGGCTGAGGATTAAGCGCAATGTCATCCCAATCAGCCAAGAGGGTTTGGTACCAATCGAAGATCTTCCGCTTCGCCCCCACCAGCTCCCCGGCCCGTTCGAACTGTCCTAACCCGAGGGCGGCCTGGATATTGGAGAGTTTGTATTTGAGGCCGATCTCGTCGACCCAGAAGATGATGTGTTTCCCGGGCTTGCGGCCCTGGTTCTCGATCGTTGCAATCGACTCAACGAGATCGTCCCGATTGCAGAGCAGTGCACCGCCCTCGCCGGATGTCAGCGTCTTGGTGCCGTGCATTGAGAAGACGCCCATGTCTCCGATCGAACCGGCCTTGCGCCCGTGATACTCCGATCCCACCGCCTCGGCGGCGTCCTCAATCACGGGAATCCCGTGCGCCCGGCCGATCTCCATGATGGCATCCATATCGCAGAGGTTGCCGTAGAGATGGACGATGACGATGGCCCGGGTTCGTGGCGTTATCGCGGCGATGATGGATGCAGGACTGATGCACCAGCTCGACTCCAGCGCGTCGACGAATACCGGTGTGGCACCCAACCAGCTGATCGGGAATACGCTGCCGGTCCAGGTCAGGTCTGGGACAATCACCTCGTCCCCCGGCCCGACACCCAGCGCCTTGAGGCCGATGTGCAGAGCTCCGTGGCAACTTGAGGTCGGCCAGACATGCGGGACGTCGAAGTACTCGCGCAGGCACTCGGAGAACCGGTTGAGATAGTCATAGCACTGCGCGCCCCAGCCGGTCGTCACCGCATCGGTGACATAGTCGATCTCCCGCTGTGTAATGGAGGGCTTGGCCGCTAATATCGTTCGCATATCTATTCCTGACAACCGGACGCCCCTGTCCTCCCCAACAACGGCAATCCCGCATCCCGCTCGGACAGCACCGTCGGTGTGAGCGGCCAGGCAATGTCGACCGCCACGTCGTCAAAGCGGAAGCCGCGTGCCAGCTCGGGCTGGTAGGGAGCGCTGATATAGTAGAGTAACTCGCTCTCGGCCTCAAGCGTCACGAAGCCGTGCGCAAAACCGCGCGGAATGTAGAGCGCCACCCCGTGCGCTGCTGACAGCTCCTCGCCGACCCACTGCCCATAGGTGGCCGACTCCGCTCGCACATCCACGGCTACATCAAAGACGCGTCCGCGTGTACATCGTACGATCTTTGTCTCTCCCCCCGGCGCTGCTTGCCAGTGCATCCCGCGCAGCGTCCCGGCGGCACGATTAAAGGAGATACTGTGCTCGGGAAAGGATGTCTCCAGCCCCGCCTCCGCCAGCTGCCGCCCGCAGAAGGTCCGGGCAAAATAGCCCCGCTCATCCGCCTGTGGTTCGAGACAAAATTTGAAGACACCGGGTAGCGTTGTGGGTTCAATCTTCATGCTCTATCTCTGTCCTTACTGCCCGGTAGGGCTGCTGACGCAATGGGGATACTGCCCGCAGATCACGCTGATGGACGCAGATGGGAACGCGAAGGTCCCCGCCCATACTCGCAGAAATCGCATGCATCCCAGATTCCAGCTCTCTTTCGAAGCGTTCCAACATCCCTTTCCATGTCGTCAAAGTACCCATATCACATCTCATTTCTATCTGCGCAGATCTGCGTGATCTGCGGGAAAACGCTCCCTTCCCCGCTCAAAACACCTCCACCCGCGGGATTGGCACCACAAACTCGCCGCCCCATTCCCGTATCCCGGCCATCTGCTCACTGATCTCGTCGCGCAGATTCCACGGTAGAATCAAGAGGTACTCCGGCTTGGTCTGCCATACCTGCTCGGGGGCCAGAATCGGGATATGGCTGCCCGGCAGGTAGCGCCCCTGCTTGTGGGGATTTCGGTCAACAGCGAAGGCAATGGCGTCGCTCGACACATCGCAGTAGTTTAACAGCGTGTTACCCTTGGCGGCGGCGCCATAGGCGGCCACCTGCTTGCCGGCCGCCGCAGCATCCGCCAGAAACGCCTTCAGCTCGCGGCCGACGGTCTGGACCTTCTGGCTGAAGTTGCGGTAGATATCGCGGTCAAGGAGTCCAAAGGAGCACTCCTTGGCTTGCATGGCTGCCACACTGTCGCCGACGGTGAACGGGCCGTCTGCGTGGCACGCGTAGATACGAATCGACCCGCCGTGGGTCGGTAGCTCATCCACATCAAACAGTGTGAGACCATGCGCCTTGAAGATTCGCTCCACGGTTGAGAAGGAGAGGTAGGAGAAATGCTCGTGATATATTGTATCGAACTGATTGCCGTCGATCAGCTGAAGCAGATGCGGGAACTCCATCGTGATCACGCCCGACGGTTTCAGTAGCCGTTTGAGACCGGCCACAAAATCGTTAATGTCGGGTACATGTGCGAGCACATTGTTGCCCAGCAGTAGATCGGCCTGCCGGCCCGCCTTCGCCAGTCCGCCTGCTAGTGTCTCTCCGAAGAACTCCTCAAGCGTCTCGACGCCTTTTCCCCTCGCCGCCTTGGCTGTGCTGGCGGTCGGTTCGATTCCCAGGACATTGAAGCCGCGGCCATGAAAGTATTGCAGTAGGTAACCGTCGTTGCTGGCCACTTCCACGATTTGACTTTGCTCCGGTGTCAGGCTGAACCGGTCGATCATCTGTGCTACGTAACGCTGCGCGTGCTCGAGGAAGCTGGTCGAGTAGCTGGAGAAGTAGGCGTAGTTGGCGTCAAAAATCGTATCCCTGGTCTCAACCGCCTCGATCTGCATCAGAAAGCAGGCCGTACAGAGATAGACGCAGAGCGGATAGCGCGACTCATGCTCCCCGAGCTGCTCTGCCGTCAGATACCCGTTCGAGAGAGGATGCATGCCGAGATCAACCACTTGTTCCGTTAGCAGGGCGTGGCAGAATCGGCAGTGTGGGGTTGCGTCAGTCATATATTCATTCCTTTGATCCGAGATTCCTATTCACATCCCTGCTAACGCACTGGAGAGACTGCCCGCAGATCACGCAGATGGACGCAGATGGGATCGGGAACAAGAATGAAACTGTTGTACGAATCCGTCGGGCGCTGATTCCTCCACATCCCTTACCCATATCCTCTCTCATCTGCGAAGATCTGCGGCCATCTGCGGGCAAACTCCCCGCCCCAGGTATCTCTCTACCTGCTCTAGGCAGAGCTCCCGCGCTGACGCGCCCCGCTCAAAGTCACGATACCATGCAATGGTCCATTCGACGGCCTCTTCTGCGGTCAGTTGTGTTTTCCATCCCAGCCGTTCACGCGCTGCGGTCGAATCCAGTTGCAGCCAGGCGGCTTCATGCGGGTGCTCCTCATGGTCGGTCACCCAGGCGGCTCCATCGCCCCAGATGCGGCAGGCCGCCGTGGCGACATCGCCCACCGTCAGGGCATCGGCGGTCGATGGACCAAAGTTCCATCCCGTCGCCAGTTCATTCTGCCCTTCCAGCAGGGCGCGGCCCAACTGCAGATAGCCGGTCAGTGGCTCCAGGACATGCTGCCAGGGCCGTATCGCCTTGGGATAGCGAATGGTGAGGGGCTCACCGCGAGAGAAGGCGCGATAGCCGTCGGGCAGCAAGCGATCCGCGGCCCAGTCGCCGCCACCGATCACATTGCCCGCGCGTGCCGATGCCAGTAGCGCCGCGCCCTCGGGCTGCATGAACGAGCGGCGATAGCAGTCCGTCAGTAGTTCGCTGCAGCCTTTCGAGTTGCTGTAGGGGTCGGATCCGCCCATCGGATCCGTCTCAACAAACGGCACGGTCAATTCCCGTTGCGCATAGCACTTGTCGGTCGTGACATTGATGACGGCCCGCAGGGATGGGCAGCTACGAGCAGCCTCCAACACTGTCAGTGTACCCATGACGTTGGTTCGATAGGTCTCCAGCGGATCGCGATAGCTTTCACGCACCAGCGACTGCGCGGCCAAGTGCAGCACGAGCTCCGGCGCAAAGCGGTTCATGGCCGCCTTCACACCCGCCAGATCCGCGATATCCGCCCTGCTATCGCTCTCCAGCAGTTCGTCCAGCGACGCGCAATCATAGAGGCTCGGCGTCGTAGGCGGATCCAGCGCCACGCCGCCAACCACGGCCCCCATGCGCGACAGCAGCAGGGTCAGCCACGCGCCCTTAAACCCGGTGTGGCCGGTTACGAGGACTCGCTTGTTTTTCCAGAAGTTAGAATCGTCCATGATCATCACTCGCCTTCTGAAGAAGTATCCTTAATTTCCCCTCCATCAACCAACAACTATTAACCATTAACCGCTCGCGAAGCGAGCTCTCCCCGATAAACCAGTAACCATCGTGGGCGGTTGATTTCCTCAAGTAGCCCCGGCTTCTCCGAAGCCTAGGGCCGTGCAAGGTGTGTGCCCGTACAGTGCATTTACAGCCCTCGGCCTTTTCATCCGCGACCTGTTTGCTTTCCTTGCGCGGCGCTGGGGCTGGGACAGCCCCGCGCTACTTAAAGCCGTAGCATACCCACAACGCTTGAGCAAATCAGCCCCATCTACTATTGACCAATAACCATTAACCGCGGCGGCAGGCAGCTGCCACCACTTGCAGAGTCTTTTTAGCACACGCCTCCCAGGTGATCGGCTCTATTAAAAGCACCGTCGGGGTCAAGCGCTCCATGATTCCTTCCAGGGCGCGCTCCTCACTGAAATCAATTTGGTTCTGCCGGGGCACTCCGAGCTCGTCGAAGATGGGCAAGTTCGAGCAGAAGATCGGTTTGCCATAGCGGACGGCTTCGAGCACCGGCATGCCAAACCCCTCGAAGCGGGTCGGAAAGAGAACGGCCTCGGCCCCCCGGTAGAGCGCGATCACTTCGCTGTACGAGACAAACCCCATGTGGTACACCTCGCCCTCCAGACCCAGGTGCCGAATCTGCCGGGCGAGCCGCTTCCATAGCGGGGTCTGCATACCAGAAAATACCAACTTTACAGCACTGCCACTCGACGCTTTAAGATGAGCGAAACAGCGCAGCAAATCCGCATGCCCCTTGTGGGGGAAGGTTGCTGCCGGGTAGTAGAAGTAGGGGGCATCCACCAGCCGTTGCCCCGTCGTGCTTGGCGGTTCAGTGCCATGCCCGTCAAATCCCATATGAACCACATCAATCTTGTCGGGTGCCACCCCACAGGTCTCAACCAGATCAGTCTTCGTGACGTCCGATATGGCGATGATCTTGGTGCTACGCCGGAGGCTGGGAGGGTAGATTGCCCGCCGAAAGCAGCGGTCAAACAGCGCATAGTGCTCGGGATGATGCCGATGTTGCAGATCCACCACGGTCAGCACGGCGGGTGTTTTGATCTCAAGGGGAAATATGGACTGCTGAGGAAAGAAGACCACATCATAGCCCGCTGTATCAATCTCCTTTGCGATACGTCGTGCCCGCCATGGCGTGAAAGCCTCCAGACAGCGAGCGGCGATCGCGCCGCGGGACGACAGCGCCATAGTCTGTCGCCCGGCATCTTCGGGCAGTAGCGCTGCCACCTCCGGCCCCGCAATGAAAGAGAGCTCGTGTCCCCACTGCGCTCCCGCGAAGTGCTCGACCAGCTTCTCAATATAGGTCTCAATTCCCCCGACGCTGCCGGGACGATAATTGAGGAGTGAGATGCCGATCTTCATATCAGGTCCGCCGTGGCGGATGAAGAGAGCGTGACCGCCCGGCAACGGGCGGCCGGCAGCGTCATCAGCAGAGGTGTATAGGGCACAAATCGCGACCAATGAAGCATGCGAGGACCCTAACCTGCGTGCCGTGGAGTGTAAACTCCGAAGTCTAAGGGCGGAGGACGGTGCCACGGGTGTGCGTTGTTTCTAAATGACGCAAGCATAGGTGATTAGACAATATCCGAGGTCTCAAGACATGCCGAACGTGGTGTAGCGTTGGCC
>JABMPJ010000211.1 GCA_013203785.1 Lentisphaerota bacterium
GATCAGAGCGAGCCCTTTTCTTTCCCGCGCGTTGCTTCACCTCCTTTCAGCGCTTTCGGTAACATTTAATGTGGCGCAATTCGCCCGGCAAAACCCATGTTGTCTCGGCTTGCATTTTAGCCGATCTCTTGGCACCCTGTACGGCTCACGAGTTAGGGGCGCTAACTAAGGCGAGGAAGAGCGGATGCATCGTTTATCTACAGGCTGGCAGGCTGTCGTGAATTCAGAACCGAGCGGGTTGGCCGTTTCTGTGGCGGGCATGACCATTGTTTTCCTGGCGCTGGTACTGATCAGCCTCTTTATCGCCACCCTGCCGCGGGTGCTTGATCTGCTGAGCTCGGTGTTTCCCGATGAAGAGGCGAAAGCCGACACCGACCACGATCGCATCGCCGTCGCCATTGCTGCGGCCTTGTACCGGGAGAAGTTTGGGGCCAGTAAATAGCGCAGTGTGCAGGGGTACGTGAATGGACATCTTCTACAGGTTTATTGAGACGACCGGCTTCGCCCACATGACATGGGGCAACGCCATCATGATCGTGATCGGCCTCGTTTTTATCGCGCTGGCCATCATCAAGGACTATGAGCCGCTCCTCCTCCTTCCGATCGGGTTCGGGGCGGTGGTCGGCAACATTCCGTACATCGCGACGATGCAGCTGGGCGTCTACGACCAGGGCAGCGTCATGAGTTACATCTATTTTGGCGTCAAACAGGGCGTTTTTCCTCCGCTCATCTTCCTTGGTATCGGAGCCATGACGGACTTCTCGACCATGTTGTCCAATCCAAAGCTGATTCTTCTTGGCGCGGCGGCTCAGATCGGCATCTTCCTGACCCTGATCGGGGCCCTCTTCCTGGGCGGCCTCTTTGAGAGTCTGCATTTCGGGATCTCAGAGGCAGCCGCGATCGGCATCATTGGCGGTGCGGACGGGCCAACCTCCATATTCCTCGCCTCCAAACTGGCCCCCGAGCTCCTCGGCGCGATTGCTATTGCGGCCTATTCCTACATGGCGCTCGTGCCGGTGATTCAGCCGCCCATCATGATGCTGCTGACCACGAAGAAGGAGCGGTTGATCCGCATGAAGCCGCCGCGCGAGGTGAATAAGCGCGAGAAGATCATTTTTCCCATCGCGGCCTTCATGATCTCAGCCCTGATTGTGCCCGGTGCCATGACCCTCCTCGGCATGCTCTGCCTGGGCAACCTGCTCAAGGAGAGCTGTGTCACGGAGCGCCTGGCCGCCACGGCACGCACCTCCCTGATCGATATCGTCACCATTCTGCTGGGCTTCTCCGTGGGGGCGAGCACGCAGGCCAGTAACTTCCTGACCACCAAATCGCTCTGCATATTCGGTCTCGGTGCGGCCTCCTTCTGTGTGGCCACGGCTGGCGGGGTGCTATTCGCCAAGCTCATGAATCTATTCCTGAGGGGTGACAATAAGATCAACCCGCTAATCGGGGCTGCGGGTGTCTCGGCCGTGCCGGACTCCGCGCGGGTGGTGCAAATGGTGGGGCAGCGGGAGGATCCTGATAACTTCCTGCTCATGCACGCCATGGCCCCCAACGTCGCTGGCGTGATCGGTTCGGCCATCGCGGCAGGCATTCTCTGGTCCATACTTGTTAAATAGAACCGGTGAGCTCTGTTCGCTTGTCGAACAGTCTCAATAGTGAGGTAGAAATGGGAATAAAGAAGATCAAGTTCATGTGTACGGCATTTCGGGACGGCTTTCAGTCGGCCTACGGTGCACGCGTACTGACCAGTGATTTCCTGCCAGCGGTCGAGGCTGCCAGCGAGGCCGGGATCAGCCATTTCGAGGCCGGTGGCGGGGCGCGATTCCAGTCGCTCTTCTTCTACTGCAATGAGAACGCCTTTGACATGATGGACGCGTTCCGGCAGACCGCCGGGCCGAATGCCAATCTGCAGACCCTGGCGCGCGGCGTCAACGTGGTGGGCCTCGACTCGCAGCCAAGCGACGTGATCAGCCTGCATGCCAAGCTCTTCAAGAAGCACGGCATCACCACCATCCGCAACTTCGATGCGCTCAATGATGTAAACAATTTGGTGCATAGCGGACAGGCCATTGTCGACGCCGGACTGAAACATCAGGTCTGCGTGACGATGATGGAGCTGCCCCCCGGTTGCACCGGCGCCCACGGTCCCGACTTCTACACCGAGGTTCTACAGAAGATTCTCAAAGCCGATATTCCGTTTGACTCCGTCTGTTTCAAGGATGCCTCGGGAACGTCGGTACCCTCCAAGGTCTATGAGACCATTAAGCGGGCCCGTAAGCTGCTGCCCGAAGGCATGATTATTCAGTTCCACACGCACGACACAGCTGGCATTGGGGTTTCCTGCAACCGCGAAGCGATCGCAGCTGGCGCCGACATCATCGATCTCTCGTTGGCGCCCTGCTCGGGCGGCACCTGCCAACCGGATGTGCTGACGATGTGGCACGCCCTGCGCGGATCGGAATACACGCTGGATGTTGATGTCGACAAGGTACGGGAGGCCGAAGAGGTCTTCAAGGAATGCATGAAGTACTACTTCCTGCCGCCCGAGGCTACAGCCGTCGAACCTCTGATTCCATGGAGCCCCATGCCCGGCGGCGCGCTGACGGCCAACACCCAGATGCTGCGTGACAATGGCATCATGGACAAGTTCCCCGAGATCATCAAAGCCATGGGCGATGTCGTTCGCGCCGGTGGCTACGGCACCTCCGTGACGCCCGTCTCGCAATTCTACTTCCAGCAGGCCTTCAACAACGTGATGTTCGGCCCGTGGGAGAAGATCGCCGAGGGCTACGGCCAGATGGTTCTGGGTTACTTCGGCAAGACCCCCGTGTCGCCCGATCCGATGGTGGTCAAATTGGCGTCGGAGCAGCTGATGTTGGAGCCCACGACGCGGCCGCCGCTTGAGCTCAACGATGAAGACCCGACCAAGGGCCTAAACTTTGCCCGCAAACTCCTCAAGGCCGAGGGACTTGATGACTGCGAAGAAAACGTCTTCATAGTGGCGACCTGCAAGGAGAAGGGGCTCGATTTCCTCAAGGGCAAGGCCACTCTGGGCATCCGCAAGATTGATCCGGCCAAGGCCGCAGACGCCAGCGCGCCGCCCGAGGGTGGCGCACCAAGCAAGCCGTCAGGTACCTACACCGTCTCCGTGAGCGGGCACAAATACGCCGTCACCTTTGACGATAACCACGCCCACGTGAACGGAAAATCCTATGTCGTGGACCTCAAGAAGGGCGGTACGCCCTCAGGCGCGGCGGCACCCAAGCCGACGCCCGCCGCCACACCCGCACCGGCCGCAGCAGCGGCACCGGTAGCGGTAGAGACGTCAGGCGCTGATCTCAGCGATGTCACCGCACCCATGCCGGGCGTGGTCATTAAGATTACGGCCGAAGCAGGCACGCATGTAAACGCAGGGGATCCCGTCCTCGTCCTCGAAGCGATGAAGATGGAGATGAAGGTAAACTCACCCGTCACCGGCACCGTGGCGGAGATCTGCATCAGCAAGGGCGCACAAGTGGCATCTGGCCAGGTACTGGCCAAGGTGGGAGCCTAGGCGGTCGCGCTGTAGGCTTTAAGGGCTTGATAGCGTTCAAGATATTGACGCCCCACCTTTTGCATTTCGCAAGGTCGCATTCCTTGGCGATACATCACCTGTGTATCAACATCCAAAGTGGATGGCTGATTGCCTCAAGTAGCCCCGGGCCGTCCCGGCCCCAGCGCCGAGCGAGGAACAGGCA
>JABMPJ010000212.1 GCA_013203785.1 Lentisphaerota bacterium
CGGATTCCCGTCGAATGGAGGGCCCCGGACGGCCGGGGCCGCATGGATAGGATGCCAGAATGCGAATGGAGCGAATGGGGACAGGCAACGTAAGAACGTGTGCCGCTATTCCTTTTACCGGCTAGGATCCAAGCTCCTCTCGCCCAATGGCGACCCACTTGGCGAAGCGCTCGGGCTCGTGTTCGACGGTGTGCGTGTCTTTTAGGATCATGACTGTATTGAGCTCACCAGCGTAGGTGAGCGTCTCTTTGAATTCCTTGCGGATCTCCTTCTCGTTGAAGCTCATGCAGAAGGGGGAGGGGTTGGGTTTGCGGCAGTAGACGTAGTCGCGGCCGAAGAGCTCGGCACACGTGGCCTGGTTGCTCCATGGTGCTATGGAGATCGCGCGCAAATTGGGCGTCTGGCGGATGTTGTTCCAGCGTCCCTCGCTCGGTTCACAGCAGCCGTAGTAGTTGAGTCCAAATTTCGCCTGGAGCGGCTTCTGGTAGGGGTAGATGAACTCCCCGAACATCTCAGGCGAGACGCCCACCGTCTCCTGCGATTCCGAGAATCCCCATAGGTGCTTGAGCTGGACCGGCCCCTCGACCGGACGGTCACGGGAAGGGAGCTGCGTCGTGAAGCCGAGGCCGCCCGAGCCAACCCCGCCGTTGGCGTTAAAGTTGAGCAGCGCTTCTCGCTCAAAGAAAGTGATGAAGTTGAGCATCTCGTCAGAAAGGAATTTCATGAGACGGTGCAGACCGTCAGGATTGTCGTACATCGAGATCATCAAATTCTCGAGGCCCCAGAGTTTAATGGCTTGCCACGTTAGACCGCAGGTCCACCAGTAGATGGATTGAAACTGAATGTCCAGCAGGTCGCCAAACATTTGCGAGGCCAGCTCGAAGGACGCCTGTGATGTCTCGTGATCAACCGTCATGGTGCGGAAGCGGAGTCTGTCGAGATCGTTGTCCAGATCGGTCAGCACCGGTTCGTCATGATAGGCACCATGGGCGTCGTCACTGCGCGATTGGTTGAAGGGGATTCCGTAGTCGCTGATGCGGACAGCACGATTCACGGTGAAGACAGGATCACATGCGGCATCGTCCTTAATGATGTCATGCTGATAGATGCGCTGGCGCAAATTGCATTCCCAGTCGCGTGCCTGCTCATCCTCGCACTCGACGGGGAACGTCGGAATGATCTCGCGCCACGCCCCTTCGGGCGAGGTCAGCAGCAGGGGCGGGCCGGAATGCTTCAAATCATTGAGGTCGATCCAGCGCTGTTTGAGCGCCTGATTCCTCTCACTGTCGCAAATCTCACGCAGATGCGAGGCAAGCCCTCGCAGCACCAGGGCATCGTTCTCTCTGAATGGCATGGAGACCTCCTTGTTGAAGAGCCAATTAAACATGCTGCAGCTCAGATTGCGTGCGGAAACATACGATGTACGATATTGAACATGCCCCCAGTTCAGGGCTGACTGTGGCGCAGCTCGCGTGGGGCCATCTCATAGAACTGGCGGAAGACCGTACTGAAATACTGCGAGGATGAGAATCCGCAGGCGAAGGCGATCTCGGTCACTGAGCTGTGACTGGTGAGTAGCTGACGGTGGGCCTCTGCTACGCGGACGCGGTTGAGGTATTGGATGGGGCTGTCGCCCGAGATCTCTTTGACCAACGCCGTGAAGCGACTACGCCCCAGGTCGCAGGCCGCGGCCATGCTCTGCAATGTCCACGGCTCACCGCACCGTTTGCCGAGGGATTCCACAAAGATGCGCACCCGCTGTGCTGCAGGGTCCGGCAATGTCGTTGGGGCGGACCCAGCGGCGCGCGTCACTTCTGAGAGTAGCAGCAGGATCAGCGCGCGCAGCCGTAGCGCATCACGCATACCATGGGTTCGTAGTTCGTTAATCAGCTCCGGAAAGAGGGCACGCAGGAGCGGGGAAGCGGGCACAACCGGGGTGGCTACAGCGCGCAGCAGAGCGATGCTGTGGCGTTCCTCCGCGGGGGGGATATGGAATGAGGGATGATAGTGGACCGTGCGTGGCGGTTGCTTATAAGCCCGGGCCAATGGAAGCACGATCCAATAGAGAGCACAAGCCGGCATGCGCGCACCCATCGCGCCGTGCGTCTGCCAGGGCCAAGTAAATGAGAGATGACGGGGAACCACCGAGACGATTTGGCCGTCGTAGTCCCAGTCGATCTGCCCATTGGCCACATAGACCATCTCAAGTCCTCGGTTGCGATGCGCGTGCAGCCACTGCTCGCTCTTGGTTGCGGTCCAGCGTCCGAAGTCATGAATGGTAACCATGTTCAATATTAACCACTGGACGGATCAGAAAGCAAATCCCGATCTGCTGGAATAGTCTGCTTATGTTTTGAAACAAGAAATAAGGATGCACTCATGTCACTTACGACCGAACAGCTGGCACAGTACAAGCAAGAGGGCTTCGTGGCCCTGTCAGAATTCTTTACGGCCGACGAGGTAGCCGTGATGCAGGCGGAGTTGGAGCGCGTCTGTCAACAAGGGCTGGCGTACAATGTGGCCACCGATGGAGATGGTAAAACCCCTTCGACGTCGCAATCCAATCTGCAAATTTGTCCGCTAAGCCCGAAATCGGAGGTGTTCCGAGCGTTGCCGTTTGCCGCAAAGATTCGCAGCACGGTTGGGCAGCTCCTCGGCGACGCATTCATGCTGCAGCTCGACCAGATCTTTCTCAAGCCGGGGGGGATCGGGGCTGGCACGGGCTGGCACCAGGATAATCACTACTTCGCCAGTGCAAATCCCGAGCAGGGCCTCGGGATGTGGGTGGCGCTCAATGACGCCACGGTGGCCAATGGGACGATGCACATCATCCCAGGCAGCCACACCACCCGGCGCGAGCATACACGCGATATGGGTAGCAATCACCACGTCACCTGTCATGTCGATGAGGAGGCCGAGGAGGTGCGGCCAATCGAGTTGCCCGCTGGGGGCGTTCTGTTCTTCAATTACGGCATTGCGCACTGCACCAAGGCCAATCAAACCGACAAGGCCCGGGCCGGATTGGCCCTCCATTTCGTGCAAGAGGCCCACAAGGATGCGGTTCGGGCCGGGCTGGCGGACCGTCCGGTGCTGTCCGGACCGAACTACGTCGCCGGGCGCGACGTCTACGACCGCACCATGGAGGGGGAATGGGAAGCGCTCGTAGGCACGCGACTCGTTTAAAGCGGGAAGATTAGGCGAGATCCGCTCGTTGGCGCTGGCGCGTGAACACTCTTTTGGATTCCATGTTGGGGCGCGGTCTGCTTTACTCGTGGGCATGATGACACCCAATCAGGTTCAGGCCGTGCTCAAAGAGGCCGACGCCCTGCTCGAAGGACACTTCGAGCTGCGCTCAGGATTGCATAGCAATCGGTTCTTCCAGTGCGCCAACGTGTTGCGCTATCCGCGTATGGCAGCCCAACTCTGCGATGCCCTCGTAGAGCGCTTAGCTGAGGCGCTTGGTGATGGGCTCAAGGTCGATGGCGTCATCGCCCCGGCCCTGGGCGGTATCGTGGTGGGGCACGAAGTGGCCCGCGCCGTGGCCGAGAAAACTGGACACCCCTCCCTAAAGTCGATCTTTGCCGAGAAGCAGGACGACAGGCTGGTGCTGCGACGCTTCAAGATTGTGCCCGGTGAACGCTACATTGTGGCCGAAGACGTCGTGACCCGCGGCGGCCGCGTGCAGGAGACGGTCGATATCGTCACCGCCGCTGGCGGTAAGGTCGCAGCCATTGGCCTGCTGGTTAACCGCAGCGGCGGCAAGGCCCATTTCGATGTCCCGATGATCAGCCTACTGGATATCGAGCCGATCACGTGGGAACCGGAGGTCTGTCCCCTCTGTGAAGAGGGTCTCGAGCTGGTTCACCCAGGATCATAGATCCAAACGGTCTGCTCCCTCTCGGGAGCCTTTGTCGCGAGCTTTGTCGCAAGCTTTGTCGACAAAGCTCACGACAAAGCTCGCGACAAAGGCTGGTGGCGGCCGTAGGCCACCTCAGGAGAGCAGCGGAGCATGGCTACCAACCAGAGCAAAACGATGCCCACAGACTCACAGACTCACACACCCACACACCTCCCCGCCCTCTGGGCGGTGGCCCTGCTGGTCGCCCTGTTGCTCTCAGCACTCAATCTCTGGTTCGGTGAGCTGAACCAGGATGAAGGCTGGTACCTCTATTCCGCGCGACTGATTGCAGATGGCCAGCGACCGTTCGTCGATTTCGCCAGCACGCAGGGCCCCGTGATGTCCTACGTGTATGCCCTCTTGTGGGCACCCCTGCAATCATTCGGCCTGGCGGGCGGACGGCTCGTCACGACCCTCATGGGCTGGACTGCCGCTCTGCTGGCAGCCCGACTGGCCTGGCGGCTGGGCGGAGAAAAGGGCATCGACAAGGGAACCGCCGCGCTTCTCACCTTCACGCTGATTGGCGTGAACATCTACCACGCTTACTTCACCACCGTGGTGAAAACCTACGCCCTGGGCAGTCTGCTCGTCGTGGGGGCCTTCCTAGCCCTGACGGCCGACGCAACCTCACGACCTCGGAGGGGATGGACCGCTCTGGCGGGCCTGCTGCTGGCGCTGGCGGCGGGCACCCGCGCCTCGCTGGTGATGCTGCTTCCGCTGGTCTTCTTCTGGCTGCTGTGGGCCAGCTACTGCCAACGCCGGCCCGCCGCGCCCTGGTCATTTGCCGCAGGCGCAGGGATCACGATGCTCCTCATTTTCCTGCCCTTCCTCCTCGCGGCACCGCAGGCCCTCTGGTTTGGCATGGTGGAGTATCACGCCGGTCGCGAAACCGGCGGTCTCGTCACGACGCTGGTCTATAAGGCCGCCTTCCTCCTTCGCACCGTACGGGCCTACTTCGTGGGCGTAGCCCTCCTGACCACCGCCCTGCTCGTGCGAGCGGGACGAGGAGACTGCAAGACGGTGCCACTGCGCGGCACCACGGTGCCACTCCTCGTGCTGGCGGTTGGCGTCGTCACCCTCGTTCACCTGCTCGCACCTGTCCCCTACGACGACTACCAAGCCATCATCTTTCCGCTCTTTGCTGTCGTCGCGGCCATCGGTGCGACGCGCGCGCTGGGGAGATCGGCCCGCTTGCCCTTGGTGGTGCTACTGCTCGCCCTGCTGGCCGCCTTCTCGTCGCCACGCTGCCAGGACCTCTTCGCGGCACCGCGCGACCGCATTTGGTGGCCCATGCGGACGCAGTCCCCGCTGGCCCAACTGCGCGACACCGCCGCGATACTCCATGATGGGGCGGGCGCAGAGGGACTCATCCTGACGCAGGACACCTATCTGGCCGTGGAAGCGGGACTGGCTGTGCCAGCGGGCATGGAGATGGGACCCTTCTGCTATTACCCGGACTGGCCGCGCGAGCGCGCTGAAGCCTGCCATGTCCTGAACCGTGAGATGCTGACGGAACTGCTGGCGACCACGCCGGCCGAGGTCGCCGCCTTCAGCGAGTACGGTCTCTCGATTGCCTCGCCCTCGATCCAGCCCGTACCGGACGATGAAGTGGCGCGCCTGCGCGCGCTACTCGCAACCCGTTACGCCCCCACCGCCACTATCCCCGCCTTCGGCCAAGCCCAGACCGGACTAACGCTCTATAAGTTGAACCATGTTCCGTACAATGGTCGTTGACCACAACACATAGTAATGGTATGTTGTAATGGTATGAAACATATGACATATCGCACGACGTTTGCCTTGGACAAGGGAACCATGGGGCGCCTGAAACGTCTGTCGGGGGCATGGCATGTTTCGCAAGCCGAGGTGGTACGTCGCGCCATTGCACTGGCAGAAGAGAAGGTCACGGCCGAGACGGATGCGGCGGATGTGCTGCGAGCGCTTCACGAGTCGGGAAAGCTTCTCGTTCGTGAGCAGGCCGAGGCGTACCTTACCGAAACACGCGAGAGTCGCCGTTCCTGGCGAGGTGATACGTGATCTGCCTGGACACGAACTATCTCATCATGGGACTGGTCGCAGGCAGTGACGAAGCCCAGGAGTTGCTCTCGTGGGCAGACGAAGGCCAAACGTTCTGCGTCTCCTCGATCGTTTGGTACGAGTTCCTCTGTGGCCCGATTACCTCCGAGCAGGAATCGGCCATGCGCCTACTCGTTGATGAGATCGTGGCATTTGACGACACCCTTGCCCATGAGGCGGCCCGTCTGTTCAACGGGGTCGGGCGAAGTCGTCAGCTACGCGTCGACGCCATGATTGCAGCGACCGCGGTAGCCAAGGATGCTCCGCTCGCCACTCGCAACCTGTCCGATTTCTCCCGCTTCAGAGAGCTCGGACTCGATCTCTTCGACCGCTGACGCCTTCATCTCCCCAGTGGGGCGACCAGGAGCCCTGCTATGAGAAGAGCGGCGTGGATGCAGGTATCAGCGTGGGACTGGACGCAGCCAGTACGATCGTACTGACGGACAGCGACGCCGTCCTTTGACAGTCTGCCCCCTCCCTTCCTTATCTTCTCGACTGCCTACTATAGAGTGTTATTCAGGGGCAGAGCCTGTCCTCCCCGTTCGTATTCGCCTGCCTTCCTTCGTCTACCACAACTGTCCGAGCAGGCCACGATTGACTCTTGAGATGGTATAGCGTCGCGTCCAGATCATTCAACAGTCGTAATTCGGCAGCCAGATCGTTCAATCGTTCTTGAATCACGTCAAGAGCCCTAGGCGCCGCATCGTCTTCAGCACAACAGTAGTCGACCACGGCAAGGCCCGCATTGACAAGACGCCGGGACAGCCCAGATGGAGCCGGACCAGCTGCTCCACACAGCTTTCTGTGCCCCGACATCAAGGTGAATTCAAAATCAATGCCATCCAACACAATCGTCTCATCGAAACTCTGAGGCTGCAAGAGCGCTGCACGCCATAGCTCTCTCAGCCGAGTATAGACAGCCGAAGGGAGGGAGGCCTCACTGATCTCCACGCCAATTTCGGGATAGGAAGCAAATGGTTTTGGGTGCTTGGAACGATGTTCCCTCAAGCGATTCCATGCTTTTTCGGCCAGTCGAACATGGCGCACCCGATATTCCTGAATTGACCCAGGACGTGATACCTCCTCGATGAATAGGATCTGCTCCGGACTTAACGATGGCATCACAGTTAGTGAGAGCACCATACGAGCTGTCTCAGGACCCGACATCTTCACGGAACCTTCAGTGGCAACTTTTCGAAGAAGCCACGCATAGTCCAGTTGTTCCTCAGTCGCCGAGAGAGCGCCGATAGATGGTTCTAATAAGCCAAGCTGAGACCAGTCGTGGGCCTCAGGTGACGAACTTGTCATACTGACCACCCCCACCGCAAATAGCAGAACTAAACCACAGCGAAGCGACTGACATCCTATCATTGGATTGACTCCCTTACCTTGCAAGACCAGACGGGTGAGGAAATGCCTCACGGCCCGATCTCTCTCATGTCGAATGACGTTGGGTAGCAACGATCATCATAGATATTATCTCCTCTATGATTACGGCGAGAGGGGTCACAACTGATTGCCATTCGGGTATGGCCCATCAACCAGCAACCGCATGCACCACGGTCTCGAAACAGGCGGTGCGCGGAAACATGTCGAAAAGTTGGATCTGGGTGATGCGGTAGCCGGCTTTGCCGAGACGCTCGAGGTCGCGTGCCAGCGTGTCGGGGGCACAGGAGACGTAGATCAGCTCACGCGGCGGCGAGGCCACAAGGGCATCCGTGACGCGTTTATCCAGACCGGTGCGGGGGGGGTCGAGGATTAGCAAGGTATCCTTCTTGGCTACCTGATCCAAAACAGCGCCAATGACCTCTTCGGCCTGGGCCACTTCGAAGGATACGGCATCCAGCGAGCGGTCAGCCGCATTCTGGCGCGCGGCGTTGATCACGTTGTCATCGCAGTCGATTCCTTGGACGGTTTTCCCCGCCAGGCCGGCTGCAAGACTGAAGAGACCCACCCCGCAGTAGAGATCGAGGACGCTTGTGCAGGATGAGGCTTCAATCAGTCCCTGAACCTGCGCCAAGAGCAGATCGGCCACGGCCGGATTGACTTGATAGAAGCTGCCCGCCGGTACCCGCACGTCGCCCAGCGGCGAGGCCTCGGTCAAAAGATCGGTGTAGCGCTTCACATTGCGAATCGATTCGCCCACTCCATCCGCCTCGGTGTAGCGCAGCTGGACCGTGCTGCTGCGCCGCAGCGCGGCGAGCCACCCCTCCTCAGCCCGCAGCTCGGCGAGGCGCGTATTGATAGCCTCGTGCGCCAGCCCGCAGGCGGGCACATCCAACACGGAGACGTTGTTGGCGCCGACGTAGCCGAGCACCGGCTGGCCCTGGAAGCGGCCGCCATGTAGCGTGATCTTGTTGCGGTAGGCTTGTGGTGAGGGTGCCGCCACGGGATCAAGAAAAGGCAGATTCTCCAAGTGACCGATCCGCTTCAGCAGCGCCACCAGCTGCGCCTGCTTCAGCGCCACCTCGGCCGTATAGTCCATGTGCTGGTAGGCGCATCCCACGCAGGGAAACGAGGGAGCCCCCTCCAATTCGACCGGCTGCAGGGCCAGGGGACACGCCGGGGTGACCCGCGCGGGAGAAGGATCGAGCACCTCTAAAAGCTGGCCGTCCGAAAAGCTCTTGTGCTCATGTCTGATGCGCACTCGCACACGCTCGCCCTCAATCGTGCCAGGCACGAAAACGACCCGCCCCTCAAAGCGCCCGACACCTCGGCCACGGTACCCCACATCCTCAATCAGCAGTTCCACGATGGGATCAGGCGCCTTTTCAACGGGCGGCTTCTTAGTCTTCTTCGTTCTCTTCTTAACCACTTTAGCTCCAAACTATCATCATGCACGGACAGCCCTAACTCGCAAACTTGTACCCCACCCCATGCACGGTCAGGATGTGCAGAGGTTTCGATGAATCGACTTCGATCTTATGGCGCAGACTGGCCACGAAACTGTCGAGTGAGCGCTGGGTGCCGTAATACTCCATGCCCCAGACATCGTTCATGACTTGGTCACGCGAGAGGGCTTTGCCCTCGTTGGAGCAAAAATAGGCGAGCAGATCAAATTCGGTTTTGGTCAGCGTGATATCCTCGACCACGGTGTCGCCGTCCATTCTTTTCAGGAGGCGCGCCTCCATATCGAGGATGAAGCCGCCAAAGGCATGGTTCACGTTTTGGTCCTTACGGCGTTCACCGCGCAGCAGGTTGGCGTGCACTCGGGCCAATAGCTCTTCAACACTGAATGGTTTGGTGACGTAATCGTCGGCACCCATCTCGAACCCATGCAGCTTGTCAAAATCCTCCTGGCGCGCGGTCAGCATGATGATCGGCATTTGCTTGCCGTTGTCACGCAGCTCGCGACAGACCTCATAGCCGGACATGCCCGGCAGCATCAGGTCCAACAGCATCAGATCGACGTGCTCCTTCAAGCCCGCGGCCAACCCATCCGTTCCGGTCGTCGCGCTCAGCACCTCGTAGCCAGCCACTTCCAAATTCTCACGCAAGCCCATCATGATGGGCTCTTCATCCTCCACAATCAGAATCCGCTGCTTCTCGCCCATGGTCGTTCCTCCTACCCTACCTTCAGATACAACCCAAATGTCGTCCCCTGCCCAATCTCACTCTCCACCTCAATCCAGCCGCCGTGACTATGCACCACATGGCGGCACAATGCGAGGCCAAGGCCCACGCCGGAGACATTGCGGTCATGCGCCCGTGCGGAGCGATAGAAGCGTCGGAAAATCTTGCGCTGCTCGCTCTTCTCGATGCCCATCCCAAAATCGCGCACCCTCAGCCGCACCCACCGCGTCCGCCGCGACCAGGGCCAGCGGGCACGCTCGATCGGTTCAACCGTGACCTCAACGCGGCCCGCTGGCGGCGATCCGCTGGCGGCGCTCTCGGAGGGTGCCTCTTTTTGCCCATACTTGACGGCGTTGTCGAGCAGGTTCAGAACGACCTGGTCCAGAGCCGCCCGATCACCTTGCACGTGGGGCAGATCCGGGTCAACGCGAAGCTGCAGACTGCCCGCATAGGCCTTCAGTTCCGTCACGGCCCGTTGCGCCACCTCGCCCATGTCAATCTCGCGGTGACAGTAGACCAGCGCGCCCTGGCCGTAGCGGACCAGGTAGAGCACCCGCTCGATCAGGCGGGATAGGCGGTCGCACTCCGACACAATCGTCTCCAGGAAGCGTGGCTGCTCCTTCTCACGCACATTCCCATGCGCCAGGCTCTCGGCCAGCATGCGCATGGAGGCCAAGGGTGTACGCAGATCGTGCGAGACCCCCAACAAGAACTCGCCGCGCTGGCGGGCTTGGTGAATCTCCACAACCGTCTGCCGCAGAACCACGGCGATTCCGATCAGAACCCACACCGCCACCAGTGTCACGCCCCAACCATAGAGTCGCGTTTTCGCGGTGGCTACCCGCCGAATCTCAACCCCCGGGGCCGCTTGGACGAGGATCTCGATCCGCTGCAGCGGTGACATCATATAGCGCGAAGCCAAGACCGGTAGGCCCGGAATTCCTCGCGGATTGGCACGATCGATCCCGGCGCCCGGAGGGGAAAGGGAGTCCGAGACCACCACATCCGACACCTCCTCGCCCACCCCCGCCAACCAATCACCCGCATAACTGAAGACCATTCCCTCAGCGGCGTGCTCATCCAGACTGCGGCGTACCACAGTCGCCAGGGCATGGCCATCGGCGGCATAACCCGCCCAGATACTGGCCGTACCGGGCATGCGCGCAAAGTAGTAGGACATGCCTTCATGGAAGAAGAAGAGTGGTTCGGAGGCCCCACTGCTCGAGGCAATCGCCGTGCGCAACACGCTGGCCAGAAGAACGCCCTCAAGGGGCTCGTCGTCATCGTCCTTCCCCGGTACTGGGCCATGATCGGGCAGGAAGCCCCATGGATTCATGAAGACCAGAATGCGCGTGGCCGCGGGCTGCTCGCGCTCGAGACGCTGCGCCACGGCCGCCAGACGGTCAGGGGCCTCACCCGGCTCCACGGTACCAGCCAGCGTGATGCGTATCACTTCCAGCGTGCGGAGCATCTTATCGTGTACGTCCGTGTCGACCGTCGCCAACCCACGGTCAGCATCCTGGCGCAACTGCGCCCGCATAATGACTTCGTAGTACCCGATCGTTCGGGCCGCCAGCATGCTCAGAATAGCCGCCGGCAATACCACCAACACCAACGCGATCAGGAACCATTTCGTTCGCATCAGGCGCCATTGTGGCTGGGACGGACCGATTTGAACAGGATTTATCTGGTCAATGGTTTTGGGTGGCACGGGTGTGCGTTGTTTCTAAATGACGCAAGCATAGGTGATTAGACAATATCCGAGGTCTCAAGACATGCCGAACGTGGTGTAGCGTTGGCC
>JABMPJ010000213.1 GCA_013203785.1 Lentisphaerota bacterium
CTATGCTTGCGTCATTTAGAAACAACGCACACCCGTGGGTCTCAGGCGAGCATTGTTTGTATTGGTTTGACAGAAAACAGCCCTTCTGATCGTATACGCGGGACATCCTCCTCATATCAAGAACCCCTACCCCCCAACAAACAGGTAAGCAACTATGATCTCCTTTGACCATCCCTACGATCTACCAGCCGGTGGCCGGTGGCGGCGTGGCAATCTCCATGCGCACTCCACCCAGAGTGACGGCGAACGCGAGCCCCAGGCCGTGATAGATGATTATGCAGCGCGTGGCTATGGCTACCTAATGCTCTCGGACCACGACACGTTCACGGACCAATCGTTTTTGGCCGCATGCGATGCAAAAGGGTTGATCCTGCTGCCCGGCAACGAGATCACGGCTCGCGGGCCTCACATGCTACAGATTGGCGGCGATGCCCTGGTGGAACCCACGACTGACCGCCAGGTGGCGATTGACCAAGCCAACGCGATGGACGCCATGATCGTGGTAAATCACCCGAATTGGTTTGCCCGCTTTAATCATTGCAGCCAAGAGCGCATGGCGGCCTGGCAGGGCTATGTTGGCCTGGAAATTTACAATGGCGTAATCGGCCGATTGGACGGCAGCCAGTATGCCTTGGACCACTGGGATATGCTCCTGCAGAAGGGCCGCTGCGTCTGGGGCTTTGCCAACGACGACAGCCACAAGCCTGGAGGCGATATGGAGTTGGGCTGGAATACGACTTGGGTCCATGGCGATTCGCCCGAAGCGGTCATGACCGCTCTGCGCGAAGGCCGTTTCTATCCCTCAACCGGCGTCGTGATCTCCTCGATCGAGGTAGAGGGCAACCGCATTAGCGTGCAGACCGAAAACGCGGAGCGCATCGTGGCCCTACGCGATTCGGGGCGCCGCCTCGCCGTGGTAGACGATTCACGAATCGAATTCGAACTGACCGACGAGGACGCCACGTACATTCGCTTCGAATGCTGGGGCAAGGGCGAATCCTTTGCCTGGACGCAACCCTTCATGGTTCAGGTCAGCGAGTAGGCAACGGCCCCCCACCAGCGAAGCAGCCACCTGGCTGCGGCACGATCCCCGGTTCTGCCGCGCTGCGGCCCGCTACCCAGCCAGTCGAGAACGCGGCCTGAAGATTGTAGCCTCCGGTATCGGCTTGCAGGTCGAGCAGTTCACCGGCCAGATAGAGACCGTCGCAGAGGCGCGAGGCCATGCGGTCAGGATCCACCCCACTCGTATCGACGCCACCGGCCGTGATGATGGCCTCCTCAAAGGGGCGATGGCCGGTCACACCGATCCGAAAGGCTTTGAGCCAATCCACGAGACGGCCACGATCGTCGGCCGACAGCGAGCGGCCGGGGCGGTGGCTGGGGATTTTGAGCTGCGTGAGACAGAGGCCGACAAGCGGCTGAGGGAGTAGTCCGCGCAGAAGGCTGCGTAGCGGCTCATCGGCGCGCGCCTCCAAGTCGCGCTGCACGCGCCGCGTGAGTTTCTCAACACTGAGCGCCGGTTTCAGATCGACCACCAGTTCAACCGCTTGCTTCGCGCGCAGTCCGTCGACCGCCTCGCCACTCAGCCCCAGGATCACCGGTCCGGTGACGCCGAAGGGAGCAAAAGCCATCTCACCAAAGGCCTCGCGATGCTTCTGCCCGGCCACATGGAGTTCCGCCCTGACGTTGCGCAGCACGAGGCCGTCCAGCCGACCCGCCTTCGGGATCGCGGTCTCGAGCGGCACCAATGCCGGGCGAGGGGTGATCACCGTGTGTCCAGCGCTCTGCGCCAGGGCATAGCCATCGCCGGTCGATCCCGTGGCCGGATAGGAGGCACCGCCTGTGGCCAGAACGACCGCGTCAGCCCGGATTACATCACGACCACAGCACACGCCGTCGACCCGTCCCTCGTTCAGGAGCAAGCCGTCGACGCGCTGATGACAGCGGAAGTCCACCCCGCTGCGCGCGACCCACCTGACCAGCGCCTTGACCACCTCGGGGGCCTTGCCGCCGAGAAGGAAGACCCGCCCCCCCCGTTCGGTCACGAGCGGTACGCCCTGCCCCTCCATGAACGCCATCAGCTCGCCGCTGAAGAAACGTGAAAAGGCGGGCCGCAAGAAAAGCCCCGTCGCGCCAAAGTGGCCGATGAAGTCGCCGAGCTCAGCCACGTTGGTCAGGTTGCAGCGTCCCTTGCCGGTAATGCTCAGTTTGCGCCCTGAGCGCGGCATCTTCTCGATGAGCTGCACGGCCGCCCCGGACTGCGCGGCCTGGCCCGCCGCCATCAGTCCTGCTGGCCCGCCGCCGACCACGATAACGCGCCTAAGCGACACGCGCAGGCGCCTCACCGCCATCGCCTGCGAGATGCTTTCCTCGCCATTGGCGCGGTGACAGTCCGGTGCGCTGGCGAAATCGGCGCGTGAAGTAGCCGGGGTCTTCGTAACCCACCTGGCGGGCGATGTCGCTGATATTCAGCGTGACATCACCCAACAGCTTCTCGGCACGCTCGATGCGGATGCTGGTCTGATACTCAATGAAGGGCATCCCTATATGCCCGTGGAAGAGCGTGCTAAAATAGTTGGGTGTCACATGGGCCGCCGCTGAGAGCTCTTTGACCGTCAGCGGCAGTTCTGGCCGCTGCTGCACCAGCGCACAGGCCACACGCACCAGCAGGGGGACTCCGCTCTTGGGCGCGTCGTCACTATCGGCCGTGACCTGCGTCCACTCGGTGTTCTTCAGATAGGCTCGCAGCACTTCGGGACCACCCGGTGGCTCCTCAGTCCCGGCCTGCGCCTTCAATTCCCTGTTCTCCAAGAGCATATTGAGGGCGATGCCGAGTGCGTTCATAATAGAGAGCAGCATCTCTTGCTGCGCCGGCGTCACATGCGGCAGGTCCACATAGGCTTGGCGCAGGGCCTCAAGATCAATGCCCAGCGCCTCCCCACGTACCCGGACCCGCTCCCACGCCCCTTCCTCAGCAAACATGCACGAGCTGACGATGGCCAACGAATCCAAACCCGAGGGAGAGGCTGGCGAAATCAGGGCCGAGGCACCTGAATGGCACTGCTGCACCACGGCGCCACCACTACAGGCAGCCACCGTCATCAGAACATGACAGAGCTGACACTCCTTGCCTCCGTCCCGGCTGGATTGAATCATACGACAGAATTCCGGGGCTTTGACTGGGTCACCGCTGAGCCGCCGCTGCTTCCACTTTCCGTCCGTGGCCTGAACCGCCATGAGCGAGATACCGCTCACCTTCGCAGCCATATCGCACAGCTCTCCAATGAGGGGATGCCCCTTCAGCTCACGCCACGTCGCCTGCACCGAACCCGCACCATCCATATGCCCTGCTCCCCCTTTTCACCTGCAGCTCGGGGACCATCTCAACTTGCGGGAGACAGCCCAATACCCAGTCCGGCTTTTCGTAGAACTGTCCCATAGTATTAAACGGTTGGCGATGCAAAACTGTTTTGCATTATGGATAGCGCAAATACACCGCGCCCGCTCACGGTGCTCGTCGTAGATCAGGATCCAGAAGAGCGAGATGTCATCTGCCATATCGTCGGCGAGGAGTATCCTGTCCTGATTGCTGCCGACGCGCTGGACGCCCTGCGCGTGGCCCGCGCGTCCCGTCCCGACGTCATCGTCCTCAGTGTGGCCCCGCAACCCACTCCCCGCGAAACCCATCAACTGCGCGATCTGTTGCACGACCACGCCCTCGCCAATACGCCCGTATTGATCCTCGGTATGGCTGACGGCCGCGAACGTGAATCTGTCCTCTCTCTCTCCACGGCCGACTCTCAGCAACGCGGCGGAGCCGTGACGCTGCGCGACAAGCGGGATGGTGTCTGGCGGGTACAGGATGAACTGCACCGTATGATTGGCGTGCGGCGTCCCCTGCATCGCAGTTCCATGTCACGTCGGCAGCGAATGGCCGCCGCCTCCGCCCGATACCGCGAGCACATGGCCGTACTCCTTAAATCACAGCCTAGAATCGAACCTACCGAACCCGCCGCCCGCCAGATGGTCACGCTGGCCGTGGCGAACGCATAGAGAAGAACTGCTATGACAACACAAATATCAAGAATAGGCCGACTCGCACTAGGCACGGCCATGCTTCTATGGTCCACCTTGGCCTCCCTCGGCGAATGGGAACTCACACTGGGCGAGGGAAGCAAGCTCTGGCTGGAGGGCGA
Organism: Lentisphaerota bacterium; assembly: GCA_013203785.1. Lineage (GTDB taxonomy): Bacteria > Verrucomicrobiota > Kiritimatiellia > UBA8416 > JABMPJ01 > JABMPJ01. Next base: position 4,197 of record JABMPJ010000213.1, read on the forward strand.
TTCCTCGATACACAAGTATGAGAGTGACGCCCAAGTGATCGAGCTGGATTCCGTCATTTCGGCCAAGGCCGACGGCACCCCTCTGGATCCGTCCGCCCTGGCGCAGCGCGGCCCGGGCCTGGGCAGCGTCTCGCGGTTTGTGCTGGTGATCCCCATCGACGAACTGAAGTCCCCCACCAAGGGCCTCTCCCGCCAGATGCACAATACGATGAACTACAAAGAGCACCCCGAGATCGTCTTTACAATGAAGGACTACAAGGTCGCACCCAATCCCGTCGCACCGGAAAAATACCAGATTGCCGCGACGGGGGTGCTGACCCTAAACGGCACCGACCAGACTGTTACACTGGAAATGACTGGCGTTGTGCAAGGCGATCAGGTCAACGTCGTCGGGACAACAGAGTTGCTGATGTCCCAGTACGGAATCCCCCCCCCCACGCTTTTTCTGGGCCGCATCAAGACGGACGACAAGGTAGTCATCAAATGGAATATGAACTTAGGACTTAAATCAAAGGAAAGGAGCGTCACGACCAAGCTATGACACCTATGGCCGCGGCCGTTTGGAGCTGTTGCCACGCATTTGAGTATAAGTAGGTTAAGAAACACAACGTATTAGGGGGAACAAATGAAGATAAGAATTATTGCTATGCTTGTGATTGCGCTTTGCGTGATCGGAGCCACCGAGCGCGCAGGCGCTATCGAACTGAAGTCAGGTGACAACACGCTCAACGTGAATGGTCGCCTCCAACTGTTGGCCGCGCTGGAAGGCGTGCATGACCATGAGTGGAAGGATTCGGGTCGCCTGTTCCTGTTTCTGCAGCAGGCGCGTGTTAGCCTGAACGGAAACTTGGGCGCGACGGACTACGAAATCCAGTGGATGATGGGTGGCGAAGAGATCCCCGAGGGTAACTCGGTGATGTCGCTGCTCGATGCCTACGCTAACATTCCCCTGATCGAGGATACGCTGGAAGTCAAAGCCGGTCAGTTGAAGGTCCCCTATGGCCGCGAGAAGTCACAGGATTCGGGCACACTCTTCAACGCCGACCGCTCGATCCATGACAACTTCTTCAAGATCGGTCGTGATGTCGGTGGTGCGATTCACACCACAGAGGGAATCTTCACGGCGGCAGTCGGCCTCTTCACCGGTGGCGGCATCAATATTCCTGAGCGCTACATTCCAGAGAATCTCGAGCTCCCCATGTTCGTCGCACGCGTCGGCGTCAACAATGGACTCGATAAGGACGTCTTCACGCCCTTCGAGACCCCGGAAGATGAGAACGACGGCATCAAGTTCGCCGCCTTCCTCAACGGTATGTTCTCCGGTGACTCCCGCGTGGGCCATTCCACGCCTCTCAACGTCAAGTACCACGACAAGTCCCTCATGCTGAACGCCGACTACAACCCCTATATCAAGGCGCGTGACGAACGGGCCGAAGTCACGCAGTTCGGTGCCGATGCTGCGGTGCAGCTCGGTCTGACGGACACGTGCGACCTGCTGCTGGCGGGTGAGGTCAATGTCGCGACGTTCAACAATGGCGTCGGCGATCTCAAGACCAGCGGCGGCGTGGCGAGCGCCAGTCTGATCTCGGGCGACTGGGTCTTCGGTATCCGTTACGCTGTCGTCAATCCTGACAGGGAAATGGCCTACAAGGGCGAGGATGGAACGCTCTATCAGATCTTCCCCAAGGCAATCACGGAAATCACGCCGAGCGTGGTCTATTTCGTGCCTGACTCACACCTCAAGATCGTCGCCGACTTCGCGTGGCAGATGGATGTACCTGTGACCCTGGAGCCGGGTCATGGTGTCTACAACCTGATGCGTACGCCAGGTCAGGCCAGCCGCGCGGCAAAGGGCGGAATAGAACTCCAGGACAACTACCTGGCCAGCCTCATGTTCCAGTACGACTTCTAAGTCGGACCGGATCCCCGAGGCGGGATCTGTGAAGGCCGGGCGAACCCACGGGTTTGACCGGCCTTTTTTTTGTTTGGGGGGGAGAGACCTCGGAGTATGCGGTTTCAACCACTCCACATAGGATTAAGCCAGTGGTCGGTAGTTGAACATTGGGAACCCACGAAATCGACCGTTCATTCTGGCGAATCACGGATTTGTGATCACACCTATTTGGTGCGTTCAGTAGCCCCAGGCCGTCCCGGCCTGAGGGCCGTGCGCGCATGGGCGCACAAGGAGCATAGCTCTTCTTCGGGCTTTTCATGCGCATGCTGCGCTCGTTGCCTCGCTCGTCGCTGGCCCCGGGACGGGGCCGCGCTACTGACGGGCGATGCCACTGCTCCACATGGGATTAAGAATCAATGCGGCAACGTGGGTTTCAGGCAGCCGTAGGCGATCACACCCAATAGGGCCGTCGCAATCGGCAAGAGCACCGCACCATAGCCGGCACCGAGAAGCGCGTAGAGCGGCCCCGGACAAGCACCCGTCAGGGCCCACCCGAGGCCGAAGAGGATGCCACCCACCAAGTTGCCGACCTTGTTGAAGGGCTTCGGCTCAAGATTGAGCGCTTCGCCCGAAAACGATTTTAGCCCAAACCGTTTGATCAAGGCCACCGTCACCACACCCACCCCAACGGCGCAACCGATGATACCGTACATGTGAATGGACTGAAAATGGAACATTTCCTGGATGCGAAACCAGGAGACCACCTCCGCCTTGATCAACACAATCCCGAACAGTATGCCGATAATGAAAAACTTGATCATCTTCATGGTCGTCTTCCTTCGCTATTACTTAGAGAGTCATGAGCCACGGCAACACAAAATGCGAGACGGCAAGTCCGCCGATAAAGAAGCCCACCGTCGCTACCAGGGAGCCCACGTTCAGGAGCGAGAGTCCCATGATCGCATGTCCTGACGTGCAGCCGTTGGCATAGCGCGTCCCAAAACCCACCAGGAAGCCACCCGCCCCCAACAGGACCAAGTTGCGCAACGAGCCGAGGTGCTCCACGGCGAAAATCTCGGGCGGCTGCAATCCACTTAGATCGGTCAGCCCCCACTGGACAAACATCGCTCTGGCCTTGATCGTCAGCTCAGGGGCCTGTGTTCCGTCCAGAAACAGCGCGGCCAGGCCTGCGCCCACGACAACCCCCAGCACGAGTGAAATGCTCCAGCGCTCCTGCTTCCAGTCGTGCTTGAAGTAATCCGCCTTAAGCGGAAGCGTCGCCGCGCAGATATGGCGAAAGCTTGACGAGATGCCGAACTGCTTGTTCCCGAAAAACAGCAACGCCGGCACCATCAATCCCAACAGCGGCCCACTGATATACCAGGGCCATGCACCACTCAAACACTCCATGACACACCCTCCTTCGTTAGAGACGTAGCCTCACACAGCGGCAGATGCGAGTCAACCCTCATAAGATGAGTGCATTAGCTGTGTATTGTATCGCCCTGACTCTGTCGCACGGTGCGGCGTCACCGACAAAGAGAGGCTTGACCAACGAGAACATTATAACTATTGTTATTACATGACTATGAAGACCAAAGTTCGACGGATAGGCAACTCGCTCGGGATCGTGCTGCCCAAGGAGGCCGTGCAGGCTATGAAGGTGAAGGAGGACACGGTCCTCTATCTTACCGAAGCACCGGAATGCTCACTTCGCATGACCCCGGAGCGACCTGGGTTTGAGGAGAAATCCAGCAAGGCTGAGGAGTTGATGCACCGCTATCGTAATGCTCTGCGGGAGCTCGCCAAATGAGCGAGCCTGTCTGGCTTGACGCCGCTGATTGCCGGTCCTTTCAGAGCGAGCTGCTCGCATGGTTTGGTGGGCCGGATGGTGTCCGAGATGAAGGACTTCTTGAATCGGCACTAGCGCGCCCACGGCAACAGCATGCCTACGGCAGCCCATCACTGTTCGAGCTGGGGGCGGCCTACGCCTTTGGCATCGTTAAGAACCACCCCTTCATCGATGGGAATAAGCGCGCTGGCTTTCTCGCGGCAGCGCTGTTTCTCGAGATCAACGGCGAAACATTCACCGCCCCTGAAGAGGATGTGGTCGCCCAGACACTCGCCCTGGCCGCCAGCCATTGCACCGAAGCAGAATACGCCGCCTGGCTGGAAAGCGCCTGCAAAAGCTAGGCGCGGCTGACACCTGCTGCGGCGAGGAGTGCAATGCAGGCGATGTCGGTGCGAAGCGTACCGAACGGGAGCGCGACGGCGCTGAACCCGGCCGCTTGTAGTAGCGCCAGCTCAAACGGCACCCAGCCGCCCTCGGGGCCGACGGCAAGGAGGAGGCGTCGACTTGGCTCCGTGGCGAATCCGGCATGGGATGAGAAACCCGCATCCGGATGGGCGACGATGCGCTGGGTGTTGGGAGAGAGAGCCTCCAGTTGATCCTCGATCAGGGGGCGAAACCGTCGCGCCACCGTAACGTCCGGTAGGCGGGTCATGCCGGCCTGTTGCAGGCCCTCGATGAGTCGGGGTTCATAGTGCGCAGGATCAAGCCAGTGCGTGTCGAAATAGTTCCGCTCTACACGTGCGGCGTTGGTAATGATGATACGACCCAGACCCATGGAGGAGAGCGGTGCCCAGAGACGCTTCATGACTTTGGGCCGCGGCATAGCAAGCAGCAGATCAACGGCGGGAACGGGGGGCTCTCCGGCCTCAAACTGACACACCAACTCAACGTGGTTCGGTGCGACAGCGATCAGCTTACCGTGGCCGGGAGCGCCGTTCAGAATGCCGATTCGAACCGTGTCGCCCACGGCGGGTTTCAAGACGGCTGCGATGTGGCGGGCCCTTATACCTGCTAGCACCACGCGCCCGCCATCCGACACCTCATCCGCTTTGAGAAGAATTCGATTCATGCCGAACCATCATAGTCGGCGCGCGCTAATCCGCAACCACGTAGGTGTACCCCCCCGCTCCCGTGCGGCGGAAGCGGCCGGTCAGCAGATTGCCATCATCAATGCGTTCATCGACGCGTTTCAGATCTTGCAGAGAAGCGGTCGCCCCAATCACCGTTATGCCCGCCGAAATGCCCACCGAGTTGGCATCCCAGTCCCAGCGCCCACCCAAGGGCGTATTCGCGCTCCAGTCCAGCCGCTTCACATAGTCATTCATCCCGTCCGGAGCCTGACTCGGCATCTTGTCTGGTGGATAGTCGCCCTTCTCCATGGCGTACATCTCAATGTAGTCGAGTGCGATTCGAATATCGTTCAGATAGCGTGTGATCCGGCTCTCGTTTCTTGCTTTTAAGAATGAAGGAATCGCAATAGAGGCCAATACTCCAATGATCAGGACCACGATCATGATCTCAACAAGCGTGAACGCAGCACGGCCAGAGGCCATTCGGTCCCGTCCCTTGCAGTAGCATGTTGGCACAACCCTCATCATTCCGACATTAATAGCACGCACCGTGCCAGTCCTTTCACACTTTACATCCCCCCTTGCGGCACTATTCTAATCCAAATGGGCGCTTAAGTACACCCCGCCAATCGAAGAAAAACAGATCCACCAGAGAGCCACTATGCAGATTGCTATTCGCCCGCTTCTCGCGGCCCTCATCACCGGCACCCTCCTGACAGGGTGCAGGACCACGCCAGACACACTGCCGCCCACGCCGAAAGCGCGCACCTTCACCGAAGATGTGGCCTTTCTCCGGCAGCACACAGAGGCTATCGTCCTGGAGAGGGATGGTGGCAAGGTGGTCGTTGCTCCCGCTTATCAGGGCCGCGTCATGACCAGCTCTGTCGGTGACGCGGATGACATGAGCTTTGGCTGGCTGAATGACGACGTCATCGCCGCAGGCATCCAACCGCCCGAAATGGTCAAGGGCACCCTCAAGGAGCATATCTACGTCTTCGGAGGCGAGGAACGCTTCTGGCTCGGACCGGAGGGCGGCCAGTTTGCGATCTACTTTGAGAAGGGCGAGCCGTTCGATTTTACCCATTGGAACACGCCCGCTGTGATTGACAGCGAGCCGTTCGAGCTCGTGCGCCACAGTGCATCGGACGCCCAGTTTGTCCGAAACTTTACGCTCACAAATTACAGTGGCTATACCTTTGACGGTCGGATTCAACGCCGGGTGACCGTCCTAGGCCGAGCAGAGACAGAGAAGGCGCTCAAGAGCCACCTGCCCCCGTCCGTCTTGGCCGTCGCCTATCGGACCCGTAATGTGCTAAAGAACACCGGGCCCTATCGCTGGAGCCGTGACACGGGTCTCCTCTCGATCTGGCTGCTAGGCATGTACAAACCGGGTGCCACGACCACGGTGGTGATTCCCTTCAAGCGCGGCTCCGAAGCGGCGCTGGGGCCGGTCGTTAACGACGCCTACTTCGGCAGGGTACCAGCCGAACGGCTCATCGTGACCGACCAGGCCCTCTACTTCAGCGCCGACGGCACCTACCGCAGCAAGATCGGCCTGACAGCGAAACGCTCCAAAGGAATCGCCGGCAGCTACGATGCCGATGGCCGCGTTTTGACGGTTGTGGCTTACAACCAGCAGCCAGCCGCCGCACCCTACGTCAACTCGATGTGGGCGCTTCAGGATGCGCCCTATGCGGGAGATGTGATCAACGCTTACAACGATGGAGCGCCTGAGCCTGGTACCAAGCCACTGGGGCCCTTCTACGAGATCGAGACCTCCTCACCGGGGGCGGAACTCGAAGCGGGAGAGAGCGTGACGCACGTTCAAACCACGGCCCATCTGCGCGGGCCCGAAGCAGAGCTCGACGCGCTAGCCCGCAGGCTCTTCGGCGTTTCGCTGGAAACCATTAAAACCGCCCTGCCATAGGGGGCGCCTACCAGCCCAGCGTGCTCAAGAGCACATGCGCCAGCAGGCTGTAGATCGCCACGCTCGCGATACAGGGCGCGATGGCGCGGTAAATGCCGGCCATGCGCGCATCAAAGTACTCGCGCGTGACCAGGAAGCAGAGGTGGACCGGGGAGAGCATCATCCCCATGTAACCGAAGCCGTAGGCCAATACAACGGTCGCCAGGGGGGTCAATCCCGCGCCGTCGACCGCCATGAGCCCTACCACCAGAGGAAAGGATATGGCGACGAAGCCCACCGCAATGCCCGTCACCAGTCCGGCCAGGAAGGGCAACGTGGCGACCGCCACAGCCAGGGGGATGCCGCTGGCAATCAGCTCGCGGCTCGCAGAGGGCAGCAGCTCGGAGCTCATCAGGAGCGACTTAAAGATCAAGACACCCGTTAATGCAAAGAGGATGCCCAGCGACTTGGGCTGCAAGACGGAGGCGAACAGGCGCACCCGTTCGACCACCTGCCCGGCGGCGGCTGCGCGGCGGTGCTGCACACCTTCATCCACCGAAATAACCACCATGCCCAGGATCAATCCCAGTAGGACGCAGCCCAATTTTTGGACCTGCGCATCAGCGGCCGGCAGGACCACCCGCAACAGGGGAGGAAAAACGAAGAGCGATCCGACCACCGTCATGAGCGGCAGGATCGTCATGAGCGCCCGCAGACTGCTGCCCGATGCTTTCGACACGATCGGGGCCGCGTCGCGCAGATGCGGTCGCACCAAGAAGAGATAACCCGCGCCGAGCGCCACGAGCGTATAGGGAAACTGCACCGCCATGAAGAGCCGCGTATCCATCTCGAAGAGGGAAACCGCCACGATGACGCCCGGATAGAGCGGCCACCAATACTCCCACACATGGCGATGCCAGTAGTTAACCGCCGAGCGCCACTCCGGCGTCGTATCCATCCCCTCCCCCGCCTTGGCCACAAGCGGCGCCGAAAAGAGCGCCCCCGCCGGCATGGGAACCAGGCCGACCACCGCCGGCAGCGCCATCAGCGAGGCGGCGCGGCCGTGCCGTCCGCCCCAGCGTTGCGCCGCCGACATCAACTCGTCCGCATTGCCCGGACGCGTAATATGCCGGCCCAACTCAATGATGAAAACCGTGATGATCAGCAGCAGCCAGAGATCCACCGCCTGAAGCGCCTCCCAGAGATGTCCGAGCGTAACTCCCATCGGCACCCCGGCCCACAAATTCAGCAGCACCCCGCCACCCACCAACGCCAATCCAAGTGGAACCTTGACCCGCGCCATGACGAGCATGCCCGCAAACACAATTAAGATTTTGGCGATGGCGGGCATGGTACGGCCTCCCCCGGCGTCGGGTTATCCCCTCTCGAACTGCCGACAGTGCACACCGGCCTCCGCGAAGAGGGCGCGGGTCTGGGTAGAGAAGGAGTATTCATCCTCGAAGATGACTTCAATGATCCCGGCGTTGACGATCATCTTGGCGCACATCAGGCAGGGGCTGAGCGTACAATAGAGCCGACCATCGCGTACGGCGATGCCATGGTAGGCGGCCTGGACGATCGCGTTCTCTTCGGCGTGCGAACAGATGCACTCGCCCAAGTCGGACCCGGTCGGGGCATCGCTGCTACAGCGCGCGCAGCCGCCATCGCAGCAGTTGGTGGTGCCGCGGGGCGTGCCGTTGTAGCCGGTTGAAATAATCCGGCCATCTCGCACGATCAGGGCCGCAACCTGGCGCCGACTACAGTTGCCACGCCGCGACACCGTCTGCGCGATATCCATGAAGTAGGTATCCCAATCCGGACGATCCATCCTCTCCTCCCCTGCTATCCCGTCTATTTCGATGGAGGATAGCGGTGAGAGGATGGGATTGCGAGGAGAGTTCTCGCGAGCCGCATCTGCGTTCACGGGTGTGCGTTGTTTCTAAATGACGCAAGCATAGGTGATTAGACAATATCCGAGGTCTCAAGACATGCCGAACGTGGTGTAGCGTTGGCC
>JABMPJ010000214.1 GCA_013203785.1 Lentisphaerota bacterium
CTATGCTTGCGTCATTTAGAAACAACGCACACCCGTGGGCCCGAAGCTAGTCGGTCCAGAATTCACTGTTTCCAATCTCCGGTTTGTCGCTATGCTGTGCGTCAATGGGTAACGGAGGAAACAGGCAAGAGGCGGTGCTGGCTGGCTGGCGCGGGTGCTATGGCGTGGTGCTGCAGGGCGATCGCTGTGTGGCTGTGCGGGCCGAGCGGGTGCGTGGGCGTGTGGTCTGTTCGCCCGTCGACGGCGGAGCGATCGAGCGCATCGCGAGTGAAGGGCTCCCGGTCGTCACGGTGATGTCTGAGCGTGAGAGTTTTACGCGCTGGGTGGAGGCCCCCTACGGCTCGCCCGCCAAAGCGCGCAAGGTTTTCCCCACGCTGCTCGATATTCAGCTACCTTTTGCCCTGGATGACTGCATCCACTCCTTTATTGATCTCACCCGCACCCCGGACCACCACTGCCGCGGCCTGGCCGCCGCCGCGCGGCGCACGCATGTGGCGGAGAAACTGGCCGCCTGTGAGGCGCGCGGCTTCGATCCCATGGTGCTCGATCAGGCCGGCCCGGCACTCTGGACTCAAGCGCTCCAAGAGCATCCCCCCCGTTACCCGGGCGCCAGTCGCCTGGTGGTCTGGCTGGAAGACACACACGCCACGCTCGTGAAGGGCACCGGGAACGAGTTTGCCAGCGCACACACGGTGCGCGCGGCCGATATCGAGCGCATGCGCCACCTGGTGGGTGCCCCCATGACCGACACCGATACCGCGCAGGCGGAGTGGATCTGGTGTGGACCGGCCGCAACGCCCGACCATGTCGCCGCTCTCTGGCAGGCGCTGGGTGAACCGGGCGAGCGGCAGACCGTGGACGACCCCGCGACCTTTCTGGCCCGCGCTATTGCGACGCGCGCCCTCCTGGCCGGTCCCTATCGCTGCAATCTACGCTGTGGATCCCTGACCCATGCCGCGCTGCGCCACCGGGAAAAACGCAGTGCCACCCTCACCCTCTCCCTCGCGCTGAGTGCCGCTCTGCTTCTGGCCTTGGCCGATGGTGTCGTGCTGTGGCGGCTGCGCTCACGAATCGAGTCTGTTGAAAGCGCGGTGTCGGCCGAGATTGATGCCTTGGCGGGCTACCACGTGACCGCGCGCGGCCGTGACGCGCTCCGATCGGTGCAGGATGCCATTCAAGAGCGCAAGGACGAGCTGGCCCCATTTGTAGCCGCCCTGCAGCCGTCGCTGTTGACACAGGTCGGATCCATCGTGCAGGCGGCCGATCGTAACGGCGCCCACATCGAATCACTCCTGCTGGATGCGCAACGAGTTGAGCTGACCGGCACAGCGCCAGACTGGCGGCGCTGCGAAACGCTGCTCCCCATCATGGGCGGGTCGCTATCCAATCTGAAGCGTGGCGAGGCCCTGGTTAGTGAGCGAATCCCCTTCACGATTGCGACAGGAGGGCACCATGAATAAGCCCTGGATCTCACGAATCGTGCCGCTACTGGTGCTGATGGCCCTGATTGGTGCGAGCGCTCTGACGCTCCACACGGTCAACCAGATGCACGATTACCGTGCTGCCATGACGCATCGCACGAAGGATTTGGAGGCCCTGGCGCTTGTCAGAGCCGAGCTGGCCGCGTTCGAGGCCGCACACGCCTGCTTCGCCGAAAGTGATCAGATTCCCCCTGCGCTGCCCGCGCTCGCGACAGCGCTACTGCCCGGAACGGCACCCCCCGAGCTGCGCGATCTCTCTGAACCCGGTCCGGATGGGTGGGTGCTGCGCCGGCATGAGCTGGCATTCGACCAAGTGGCCATCGCCGGGGCCATGACCTTTGTCGTGGCAGCGGAACAGCCTCTGGGCGACGCCTCTGGCAAGCAGCGCCCGGGTTGGCGGCTAGCCAAGTGTCTGATCCGCGCGACCCCCGAGCAGCCCGGCAGCGGACGGGTCGTAGTGACGCTGGAGGGGTTGGTGAGAGAGGGAGATCAGTAAGCAGAGCCCTCCCGAAAAGGGCGGGGACACCGAAATAGGTGGAAGATGGGGATAATATCCAATAGCCAACAAGGAATATCCAATGATCAAGGCGGGATATGAAGCAAGCCGCACGGGAATCGCAGAGGGTTACGTGACGTTTGGCAAGTGATTCCCCCCTTGGACATCGGATTTTCCGCCAGAGGCGGACCCGCCCGTGGCTGGGAGTGTTGGCTGTTGGATATTGAAGTTTCCCTGAACGCGGATACCTTTTCGGACAGGCTTCAACCAGGTTATCGCGTGTAGATGGGCGGCCCGCTTAGGGCCGCTTCAGCATCTCGCGGGCGTGTTTGAGGGTTACGCTGGTCATGTCGCGGCCGCCGAGCATGCGCGCGATCTCCTCCACGCGGTCCTTACCCTCGATGGCGCTGATGTGGGTGCGTGTCCGTCCGCCCTCTACCGATTTACTCACGACATAATGGCTGGCGCCGTGAACGGCAACCTGGGGCAGGTGTGTGATGCAGAGCACCTGGTGGGTCTCGGCTACGGCGGCGAGCTTGGCGCCGACGGCATTTCCCATCTCTCCGCCGAGATTGGCATCGATTTCATCAAAAACGAGAACCGGAATACGGTCATGTGCGGCCAGGATCGCCTTGCTGGCCAGCATGACGCGTGAAATCTCACCGCTGGAAGCGATCGCGCGCAGGGGCCGCATCTCTTCGCCCGCATTCGGAGCAAACCCGAATTCGATATCATCCATGCCGCTGGCGCTGGGGGCACCATCTGCGAGCTGGACCTCAAAGGCGCCATGCGCAAAGCCGAGGTCACGCAGCGCCGCCGTGATCGCGGTGGCCAGTGTCCCCGAGATCTTCTTGCGCTGGACTCGCAGGGCTTTGCCTTGCGTCTCCATCTTCTTGCACGCCGCGGCTAATTCCGTATCGAGGGCGGCCAAACGTTCCCCACGCGTCTCAAGATCGGCCAGACGCTGCTGGGCGGTTGCCAGAAAGGAGAGAATCTCTTCGATCGTGCCGCCATACTTGCGCTTGAGCTTATGCAGGAGGGTCATCCGATCGTCGAGCCACTGAAGGCGTTCGGGATCGCCGTCGATGTTCTGCATGTGCGAGGCCACCGCGCTCGAGAGTTCCTGAATCTGTATGGCGATTGATTGCGCTTCATCCTGCCACTCCTCGGCCGCGGGTAGCATGCTGGCGAGCTCGTTCATGCGGGTCTGCACCATGGCCATGGTATCAAAGGCATTTCCATCGTCCTCTGACAGGGCCTGGTTGATGCCGCTCCCCAGCTCAAGGATACGTTGGGCGTTAGCCACGGTGGTGTGCTCCTGCTCGATCTCCTCCTCCGAGGTGCCCTCTAATTCGGCGGCTGCGATCTCATCAATCTGGTAGCTGAGCAGATCGATCTGCCCGGCCGTGTCCTGATCATCGCCGTCGAGCTCGGCCCGCTGCGCTTCGAGTGCACAAACGGCGGTGTAGAGGTCTTCATAGGTAGCGCGCGATGGCCAGAGGTGGCCATACGAGTCCAGTAAATCGAGCTGAAAGGCCGGACTGAGCAGCGATTGGTGGTCGTGCGGTCCATGCATGTCGACCAAAATATCGCCCAGCCGCTTCAGCGCCTGCACCGTGGCCGGGGCGTCATTGATCAGGATTTTACCCGCCCCGGAGGCCGCCACGATGCGGCGGATGATCAGCGCTCCATCCTCGCAGGGCTCCAGTCCGATCTCTTCGAGCAATACATCGACCGCATCACTGTCGGCCAGAAGGAAGGTGGCCTCAACGCCGCACTGCTCCTCGCCCGACCGGATCAGAGATTTGTCAGCACGTTCGCCCAGCACCAGGCCCAAGGCGCCCACAAAAACAGATTTGCCCGCACCGGTTTCGCCCGTGATGACATTGAGGCCGTCCGAAAAATCGACACGGATGTTTTCGACGATGGCCAGGTTCTTGACGCGTAATGTTTGCAGCATGGGCGCAAGGTTAGCACCGCCAGACCGGCAGAAACAATCGAACAATTGAATCGTCGCCGTATTGTTGCGTTCAATAAGAGATTGTTGCATCGCGGATGGCTACCCTATGATCAATGATCTGACCGTAAAGGAGGACAATGCTGTCCCTGCGCGGGCTGATGTTAGGTGGGGGCCAATGAGAACACTACGGACGATGGGCTCTCTCCTGGCCGCTCTGGTGGTAGGTGGCTGCACGTCGACCGGAGTACGGGAGAGGGGTGATTCTCGCATCAGCCCCACCGCCTATCGCGGCTGGAGCGAGGCTTATCGGCTGGAAAATGCGTCAGCCTCGGCCGTTGTCGTACCCATGACCGGCCGCCTCATGCATGTGGGGATGCGCAACGGCGCGAATGTGCTGCGCAATGATCCCGACCTGCTTGGTCGCGCACCATCCGAAACATCGACCTGGACGAACTACGGTGGAGAGTGGATGTGGCCGGTGGCACAGTCGCGCTGGTCGGAGTTCTCGGCCGGGGAGTGGCCGCCCCCGCCCGCTCTGCGCACCGCCCCATGGGAAGCGGAAGCCTGGCGCACCTCGGACGGGCGTCAGAGCTGTCGGATATCACGGCGCTACGGAGCGCCTCTCAACGTGCTGGTACAGCGTGAATTCACGCTCGACCCGAAGGCGGCCCGCCTGACGATCAAGCAGCGCATGGTGGCAACCCATGATACGGCGCTGCCGCTGACGCTCTGGTCCATTATGCAGATCGACCGTCCTCAACAGGTCGTCCTCCCCGTCCGCAGCCACTCAGCCTTTACAAATGGTTTCAGGGTCATGATGAATGAGCTCCCGGGCGATGCGATCGCCAGCTGCCCCGACGGCCTCATCTGCGATCTCTCTCGCGGGGGAGGGTTCAAGCTGGGGCTCGACGCACGGGAACAGTGGATGGCCGCCCGCCGAGATGATGTTCTGGTCCTGCTGCGCGCCGACCACGGTTTCAGTGGTGTGTTTCCTGATGGCAACTGCTCGCTCGAGCTCTACGCCTCAGACGGCAACACATACGCCGAAATCGAAACGCTCAGTCCCGAGTTCGCCCTCCGTGCCGGAGAGGATCGGGCCAATACGCTCGTCGTGGATCTGCGGCCATGCGATCCGACGGCATCAGCCTGTTCGCTGGCGCAGCAGGTGCATCAGCTAACGAAATGAGAGCCCCGCCCATGCGCACGATCCCCGAACTCCTTATCCCCGCCGGTAGTCACGCCAAAGTGCGCATGGCCTTGGCGTATGGTGCTGATGCGGTCTATGTGGGTGCACCGGGGCTCTCCATGCGACCCGACAGTGTGACGCTGGATCTCGCGGAGCTGTCGGACGCCGTGGCGCTGGTGCATGCGGCGGGCCGCAAACTCTATGCCTGTATCAACACCCTCATGTTCGACGCCGATCTCTCCCTATTGGTGGCATGGTTGGAGGCCACACGCGACATTCCCCTGGACGCGCTCATTGTCGCGGACCCAGGTGCGATGGCCTGTGTCAGGGAGCACCGTCCCGAGCTGGCTTTGCACATATCGACTCAGCTCAGTACGTCCAACAGTGCGGCGGCTTCCTTTTGGAAATCCGCAGGCGCGGAACGCGTCGTACTGGCACGCGAATGTACCATTGCGGATGCGGCGACCATCGCGCGTGAGAGCGGCGTGGAGGTCGAGGTCTTCGTACACGGGGCGATGTGTATGGCTATTTCGGGGCGATGTCTCCTTTCGGCTCATCTCTGTGGCAAGAGCGGTTCGCGCGGGGAATGCAAGCAGAGCTGCCGCTGGGAGTGGCAGCTGGTTGAGCAGAAGCGGCCCGGCGAGGCACTGCCGATCTTTCAGGCCGATGGCGACACCTTCCTGATGGGCTCCACCGATCTCTGCCTGATCGAGCATATCCCGCTCCTGGTGGAAAGCGGCGTCGCCTCCCTGAAGATCGAGGGCCGCATGAAAAGCGAATACTATGTGGCCACCGTGGCACGCGTCTATCGCGCCGCGCTGGATGCGTACGCCGCCGATCCGGACGGGTACCAGCTTGATCCTGCCTGGATGGCGGAGCTGGATGCCGTCAGCCATCGGCCCTATGAGGTCGGCTTTGCCTTTGGCTACCCCACGGACCGGCCCCGCCAGCTTCAGGCTGAGAACCGACTCATGAGCACGCACGATATTGTCGCGTGGGTTGACGGCTGCGAGGGCGACACCTACCGCATGAAGGTGAAGCAGCCCTTCGGGGTGGGCGACGAGTTGGAGTGGATTGGGCCCGCCATGCGTGGCGGCCGTCTCCAGATAGCCGCCATCACCAGTGCAAACGGGTCCGCGCTGGATCGCTCTCACTGCGGCACGGATGTGACGGTCGCGGCCATCGGCACGGCCCCGCTTCCCGCGCTGGCGATTGTGAGGCGCTTGCGGCTGTCGGCCACCCCTGATTGATCCAAATCGACTTGACCTGTCCGGGCCCCGCCTTCACTATTTCACATTCATGCTGGTGGAGTCGCTGGCAGGTTCATTGAGGGGGGCGGAGCCGTCTATGTCCAGGGTTTTGGATCAGCTCAAGAGCATGGCTTCCAGCAGTGGCCGCTGCTATGTGCGTGTCAGTGACAGCATGACCTATGGTCCTGTGGCCTTGGATACGGTAAGTCAATGGGCCGCGCAGGGCCGCGTAACATCCGAGAGCGAGATTTCGTTCGATCAGAAGCGCTGGGTTCGGGCGGACAGCATTCCCGAGCTTGGTTTGGACTGGATCACCATTTCCGAGGGTGTAGACGGTTTCGGTCCATTCAACCTACAGGCGTTAAGCCAGCTCGTTCGACGCGGCATTGTTGCACCCGAGGCACAACTCAAGCATCGCAAGACAGAGGAGGTTCTCGATGTGTCCGCCGCTCTGGATCGGGCGACAGCGTCTCGCCCTTTGGATGCCGCGGCGGCCCGTCTGCTTCAGACCACCCCGCCGCTGGCCAGCGAAGGATCACAGTCTCTCGTAAGTCATGCCGTCTCGCTCGGCGAGCCGTCGACTACGGCGACCCCCTCCTCACCGGATACACCTCCTTCCACGGTCTTGGTTGCGGAACTTCGCCGAGAAGTGGCCGATGCGGAAGAGGCGCGCAATCACCTGGAGCAGCACCTCGAGGAGGAGCGTGAGGGGCGGACCGAGCTCCAGCGCGAATTAGACCGCGCGCGCGAGGCGCTCAGCGGCGCGCACGCCGATCACAAGGCGCTACAGGACGAGAGCGATGCCCGCGAAACCGAACAGGGCGGCGGGATTGCCGAGCTGGCGGAGCTTTTGGCGACCGCCCGCGAGGCGCATACCCACGCGGAGACAGAATGCAAATCCGCGCAGCGGTCGCTGGCCGAACAGGCGGCTAAAGCGGAGCAGACGGCGCTCGAAATCGAGGGTCTACGCAGCCGTATCGACGACGTGGAGTCGGCCCTGGCCGCTGCACACGAACGGGGCGCCGTACTGGAGGGCGACTGCGAACGGCTCAAGAGCGACACCACCGCCCTCGCGGCTGAACTGGAAAGCAGTGTGGCCCAGCAGTCGGCCCTCCAGATCGCCCTCGAGAAGCGCAGTGATGAGTTTGCCTCGCTCGACCAGACGGCGCGTCAGGCCGCTCAGCGAGCTGCCGAGCGCATTGCTTTTCTACAATCTGATCTGGATGAAGACCGGACCACCCTGGGCGAGCGCCAGGAGGAGATTGCGCTGCTCACGGCCACACACGTGGACGAGCGTAGCGCCGCCGCGGATGAAGCAAAGGGATTGAAGGATGCGCTGGCGGCATCTGGGCAGTTGCTTGATGAGCGCGAGGCAAAAGCGGCCGAAGAACGAGCCGACTTGAGGGAGCAGCTCAAAGAAGCCCGCGCGGCGGGTGCCCAGCGCGAGTTGGAGAGCGGCCTTCTCGTTGATACACTCAAGGCGGAGGCCGCCGCCCTGACCGAACGGCTTGCCGCCGCCGAGAGCCGGGCGACCGAGAGTGAGGTGGCGAGCGGGTCCCTTCGATCTGAACTCGAGGTGGCGCAGCAGGCGATCGCGGCCCTGGAGAAGCAGGTGAGGGGCCAGGACAAGACAGTGGCCGACCGCGGGGCAGAGATCAAGGAACTCCACAACGAGCTCGAGGCACGCGATGCCGCGATCGAGGCGGACGCAAACCGTCTGCGCGATGCCGAGGCCCGCGTTGTTGAGGCCAAGAAGGCCCATGCCGATACGGTGCTGGATCTTGAAATGCTTCGCGATGAGCACAAGGCTGTCGAGGCATCCGCCCAACGGGGCCGTGACGCGATTGAGGCTGAAAAAGCTTCGACTGCATCACTCACACTCGAAACCGAATCGCTCTCTGCCTCTGTGGAAGCGCTCTTGAAGGAAATCGAAATTCTACGTGGCGAACGAGATGCGAAGCAGGATCGCGTGGCCAGCCTCTCCTCCGAACTGGATCACCTCAAAGCCCAGCTGGATGACTCCCTCGCCGCCGCCGCAACAGCGGCGGCAAGCGCTGCTACGCAGTCGAGCGAGATTGATGCCCTGCGGGCGCACTTGGCTGACACGACGGTGGCGCATGCGGTTGAGATTGAAACCCTTATGGCTCAGTTGGCTGACGAGGACACCCATCTCACGAAGCAGATCGCCGCGCTCAAATCCGAGCTGGCTGAGGAGCGGTCGGCGCACGAAGCGAAGCAGACGGAGCATGATAGCTTGAGCGGACGTGCGGAAGAGGCCCAGCAGCAGCTGGGCGCTCAGATCGCCACGCTGGAAGGCGCGCTGGCCTCACGCGAAGCAGAGCTTGCGAAGACAGAGGAGAGAGTGGCGGCTGATCTGGCCGCGGCTCAAGAGCAGCTGAAGGGGCGTGATGCGGCCATGGCCGAGGCCCGTACCGAGGCAGCGCGAGAGGCCGAAGCGGCTGAGACCGCGCACGCGGCGGAAGTGGCGTTACTCACAGAACAACTGACTGATCGTGAGGAGGCGCTTACCCGCGAAGCCGAAGCGCTGAAACATCAGCTGGCCGAAGTCACGTCCGCGCACGAAGCCACACTGGCTGAGCACGGTGACTTGATCCAACTCGCAGAGGAGAGCAAGCAGCAGTTTGGAGCGCGTCTCTCCGAGCTGGAGGCGACCCTGGCCGCCCGCGAAGCAGAGCTTGTCAAGACAGGTGAGAGGGTGGCAGCTGATCTGGCTGCGGCTCAAGAGCAGCTGAAGGCGCGTGATGGTGCCCTGGCTGAGGCGCGCGCCGAGGCAGCGCGAGCGGTCGCAGAGGCTGAGATCGCGCATGTGGCGGAAGTGGCCGCCTTCGCGAAACAGCTGGCCAATCGTGAGAAAGCGCTGAGCCGTGAGGCTGAAACCGTGAAACGTCAGCTGACTGAAGCGTCGTCTGCACACGCGCAACAGCTCGATGCACTCAAAGCCGAACTGGCTGAGGAGCGGTTGGCGCACGAAGCGAAACAGACGGAGCATGTCGATCTTGGTCGGCGGGCCGAGGAGACGAAGCAGCAGTTTGGTGCGCGTCTGTCCGAGCTGGAAGCGACCCTCGCCGCCCGCGCGGCCGATCTGGCGAGGGCAGAGGCGAAAGTGGCGGCTGATCTAGCAGCGGCTCAAGAGCAG
>JABMPJ010000215.1 GCA_013203785.1 Lentisphaerota bacterium
GGCCAACGCTACACCACGTTCGGCATGTCTTGAGACCTCGGATATTGTCTAATCACCTATGCTTGCGTCATTTAGAAACAACGCACACCCGTAGCCTTCCACCAGCGAGAGTGGGGTGTTTCTTGACATGAACTCTTCGTCTGTTACGGTGGGTATCCACTCTTTGCCTGCACGGCGGTTTAAAATGTCAGGCACCGTACACGAATAAGAGGAAAACGCATGAACGCATCCGCCGATGCTGTTCTTTCAGGGCGGCGTCCTGTTTCCTCCGTTCACCCGACAACAGGAGGCTCCATGAGCCCAATCTACAATGAACAGCAGCAGGAACTGGCCGAACAGATTGACGGCAACACGTCACTCAAGCATTGGAAAGACTGGAAATGGCAGCTGAAGCATTCCATCCGCGATGTCGCGACATTTGAAAAGCTGCTTGATGTGGCGTTCACCCCCGACGAACGCGCGGCGCAGCTCGACACGGTCAAAAAGTTCCCGCTGAGTGTGACGCCCTACTATCTGTCGCTGATCGACCGCGAGGATTTCCGCAATGACCCTGTCTTCAAACAGTGCATTCCGAATCCGAGCGAGCTGGTCATCGGCGCACACGACATGGCCGACCCGCTGCACGAAGATGCCGATAGTCCTGCGCCGGGCATTACCCACCGCTACCCCGACCGCGTGCTGTTCCATATCAGCAATGTTTGCTCGATGTACTGCCGTCACTGTACGCGCAAGCGGAAGGTCGGGGACCAGGATTTCATTCCGAACCGTGAAACCATCGCCGCGGGGCTGGACTACATCCGTAACACGCCGGAAATCCGCGATGTGCTGCTCTCCGGCGGTGACCCGTTGATGCTTTCCGACGACTATCTTGACTGGATTCTCACCGAGATTGAAAGCATTGCACACGTCGAACTGATCCGCATCGGCACGCGCATGCCGGTGGTGCTGCCCTACCGCATCACATCCGATCTGGTGAACATGCTCAAAAAACATCAGCCGCTCTGGATCAATACCCACTTCAACCATCCGCGCGAAATCACCGCGTCATCTCGCGAAGCCCTGCGCATGCTGGCCGACGGCGGATTCCCACTCGGCAACCAGACCGTGCTGCTCGCGGGCGTCAACGACTGCCCTCGCATTATTCGCACTCTTGTCCACAAGCTGGTGCAGAACCGTGTGCGCCCCTACTATCTCTACCAGTGCGACCTGTCCGAAGGGTTGTCGCATTTTCGCACGCCGGTCGGCAAAGGGATCGAAATTATCGAAAGCCTGATCGGCCACACCAGCGGCTTTGCCGTGCCGACCTATGTCATTGACGCGCCCGGCGGCGGGGGCAAGATTCCCGTCATGCCCAACTACCTAATTTCGTGGGGCACCCACAAGGTGATCCTGCGCAATTACGAAGGGGTCATCACCAGCTATCAGGAACCCGAAAACTATCAGTCGGTCTTCTGCGATCGGAACTGTCCAGACTGCCATTTGACCCTCAAGCTCGATGACGCCGACGAATACCAGGCCATCGGCATTGAAAAACTGCTGAGCTACGATGACGAAGCCATCTCGCTTATACCGGCCGATAACGAACGCCACTGCCGCCGAGAGAACGAGGATACATTGTCATGATTCCGGCAGCTACCTTCTTCGCCGTCGCACTACTCGTCATCGGAATCATCGGATGGCTGGCTTTTCGCCGGCTCCGCTCACTGCAGAATGTCCGCGAAGAAACCCTAAGCAATCAAATCCAGCCGGGAGCCGTTCCTTCACATTCCAAAAAGAAAGTCCTGCGCCAGCATCAGATCCGGCAAATGGAATCGCGCTTTAGCCTAACGCGACGGACGATTATCATTCTTCTGCTGTTCACGATTGGCGGGATTGCCGCGCTGTCGTATCTCGGGCAGCGTTCTCCGTCCGTCTTGCCGCTGCTGATCGCGGCCGTATCGGTCATCATCGGAATTGCGGCCAAACCGATCATCGAAAACATCACCTGCGGACTGGTGCTCTGTTTTGGCAAACTCGCGCGCATCGGCGACACGGTGGTCATCGACGATGTCTACGGTGTGATCGAAAATTTTACGCTCACGCACAGCGTTGTCAAACGCTGGGATTCACTGCGCTACGTCGTACCCAACAGCTCGATGATGACCAAAGAGTTCATCAACTACTCGCTTTACGACAACAAGCGCTGGGTTCATGTTGAATTTTGGATCGACTACAACGCCGACCTTGATCTGGTTGAACGTCTCGGCAAAGAAGCCCCGAAGTGCAGCACCTACTACGCCGCCGACGGCGAAGAGCCGTGCTTCTGGGTGGCGGAAACCACCCCGCAGGCCGTCAAATGCATGATCGTCGCATGGGCCACCACCCCGGCCGATGGCTGGATGCTCAGCCATGACATCCGTAAAGCGCTCGTTAAACAACTGAGCGCCCATGGGGTCACCACGCACATGAATAACATTCAAACCATGCGGGCTTCGCTATCCGCTAAACAGGAACCCTCCGCACCATGACCTGGATCGACTACATCATCTTCGCTGTCTATATGGCCGCCATTGTCGGCATCGGCCTCTATTTTTTCAAAAAGAACAAAACCCACGAGGACTATTACGTCGGCGGCCGCAATATTTCCTCCACCCACGTCGGTCTCTCGATTGCCGCGACCGATGTTGGCGGAGGCTTTTCAATCGGCCTTGGTGGGCTTGGCTACGCCATGGGCCTCTCCGGGAGCTGGCTGCTATTCACCGGCCTTGTCGGTGCATGGCTGTCAGCGGTCTTCATTATTCCGCGCGTCAAGAAGGTCGACCGCGAACAGGGCATGCTCACCTATCCCGATTTCCTGGCGCATCGCTACGGCCGCTCTGTTGCGCTCGTCGCTGCGCTCATCTCCGGCATCGGCTATCTCGGTTTTACCGGTGCACAGGTTCTCGCCGGCGCCAAGCTGATGGCTGGAACCGTCATGCCAGAAACGGTCTGTGGATTGAGTTCTCTGCACGTCGCGCTCGTCGTGATGGGTGCGGTAATTGTTCTCTACACCGTTCTCGGCGGCATTAAGGCCGTCATCTACACCGATACCGTGCAATGGATCGTTCTTTTCGGGGGACTGCTGCTCTTCGCGCTGCCCGCCGCGCTCTGGAAAATAGGAGGCTTTGCCGCCCTGCGCGACGCGCTGCCCGCCGGACACCTCAGCCTCACAAACATCGAGCCGATCACATTTATCAACTGGATGATCACCATCATCCCCATCTGGCTGGTCGGCATGACTCTCTACCAGCGCATGTACGCCTGCCGCGACGAACGCACGGCCAAACGGGCGTGGTACCTCGCGGGCTTGTTTGAATATCCCGCCATGGCCTTTATTGGTGTGGCGCTCGGTGCCTGTGGCCGCGCACTGTTTGCGAACATCGAACCGGAAATGGCCGTACCGATGTTGATCAAAACCGTCCTGCCGGTTGGACTCACCGGCATCGTCGTCGCCGCCTACTTCTCCGCTGTTATGTCCACCGCCGATAGCTGCCTGATGGCCGCTTCTGGAAATGTCGTCAACGACCTGCTCGAGAAGATGAGTGCCAAGCCGTGGAAGACCAAAACACACGTCCTCATCTCGCAGCTCGTTACGCTGATCATCGGCGCCATGGCCATTGTGCTGGCACTGCAATTCAATACCGTACTCGATGGCATCCTGCACGCCTACGCCTTTATGGTCTCCGGTCTCACCATCCCGACCCTCGGGGCCTTCTTCTGGAAGCGCAGTTCAGCGCCCGGCGCGCTGGCCGCTATGCTGACTGGCGGTGGCCTTACACTGATTCTTCTGCTCACAGGAATCGAACCACCCTTGGGCCTCGCCCCCAGCTTCTACGGTATCCTGCTCTCAGCGATTGTCTTTGTCCCAACATCACTCTTGTTCCCGGCAAAAACATCATGAGCGACACGCTCGAACAAATCGGCAATTCACGGATTCAGCACGGGCCGGACAATGACCGGATCTATCTGATGAAGCTTGATCCCACGGATCTTCCCGGCGTTATCGATTTTCTCGATAACCTGGCCTCAGAAAAGGGCTATACCAAGATTTTCGCCAAGGTGCCGGAGCCCTGTGCATCTGAATTCGTCCGGCACGGCTACCGCCGCGAAGGAATGATTCCAAAGTTCTATAGCGGTGAGACCTCAGCGACGTTTCTTGGAAACTTTATTGATCCAGCGTGGGAAATTACACTGCAACGCGATGAGATCGAGACCATCATCGTTCTGGCCCAGTCAAAGAACAGAACGCCGATCAAACGGCTGCCGGACGGATACGCGCTACGTCCGGCGGTGGAGGCCGATGTCGAGGAGCTGGCGAAAGTGTACCGGCAGGTATTCGCCTCCTACCCCTTTCCCATTCATGACCCGGATTACCTGATCGAAACCATGCGCAGTCACGTCTGCTATTTTGTCGCAGAGAAGGACGGGAAAATCGCCGCGGCATCATCCGGCGAAATGGACAAAGAAAACGGCAATGCAGAAATGACCGATTTTGCATCACTGCCGGAGCACCTCGGCAACGGATTGGCCGTTCACCTGCTCCAGTTCATGGAACCGGAAATGAAGAAGCACGGTATGGCCACGCTCTACACCATCGCCCGCGCGATCTCCCCTGGCATGAACATCACCTTCGCCAAATGCGGTTACATCTTTGGCGGCACGTTAATCAACAACACTCAGATCTCCGGTTCCATCGAGTCCATGAATCTGTGGTATCGATCGGTATATGTGGCTATGCCATCACAGTGAACGAATAGGCTGCCACCAGCGAGATAGGCTCTCTAGTAGCGGCTGTCCGGGCGCGGCTCCGGCTTGCGAGAGCAATTGTCCGGTTTGACAGGTAGCAATTAGCCGAACATACATGCTGCAATTAGCCGGGGCTGTAGTTGGCAAATAGCCGGGCATACACGTTACAATTGGTCAGCATCGTGTTTGGGTGTGGCTTGAGCTTGGAGCAACGACCAAGACGGCGAATCGTGCAGAAAGGTCCACATGCTGTGCTGGACCATCGCTTTGCACGCATCCTGCTTGCATCCGATAGCGCTTAATGCCATTTTCCTTGAGCATGCTAGAGAGAAGCGCGAGCCGAAGCTATCGTCTTGAGCTAACGGAGAACGAGTCGTAGCAGAACGAGGAAGGGAAGGCCGAAAGATGGGAGATGCTTTTTTTGAACATCCCATCATCAATTCGCCATACGACTGCCCCGCAGGCCACTGGCAACGTGACGCCGATGGCCAGCCGACACAGAAAGTCATTGAGATGAT
This sequence comes from Lentisphaerota bacterium, assembly GCA_013203785.1. Lineage (GTDB taxonomy): Bacteria > Verrucomicrobiota > Kiritimatiellia > UBA8416 > JABMPJ01 > JABMPJ01. Next base: position 5,283 of record JABMPJ010000215.1, read on the forward strand.
TGTTAAGGCGGTGCAGCCATGATAGGCCGGAACATGCTCACTCTGATTTCTAGAACAGCTTGTTCCACAATAGTGCCAAGCGGACGAGACCGAGAGACTCTCACAGGCTGTGAGAGAATTGGACACGTCGCTTCCGAGGGGTATTGGGTTAACTTTCTGCAACCATATGTGGCAAAAACGGAGGTACGCGGAGACGGGAACCGTCAAAATGTGTTTTGGCGACAGCTTGTCGCCGAAATCCCCTCGTCGGGGAACCGGCCTTTTCGACACTCGACGGCGAATGCCATGCCCGTGTATGTTGTCCGCAAATCCCCCTCGCAGGTTTCGACCTCGGGGCGCAAGGCCGCGCCGCTGTGCGCGGCCTTTGCATTTATCAGGAGGGCGTCGTCATGCATTTAGTGTACTTCGACGAGACAGGTAATACGGGGAACAACCTAAGTGACCCCCAACAGCCTGTTTTTCTCCTATGCGCCATGCTGGTTCATAAGGACCGCTGGCAAGATCTGGAGATATCCCTCGAACGAGTTTGCAGGACACGCTTAGGCGAGAGGGCAGAAGAGGACGGATTCGAAATCCATGCCACGGCCATCCGCAACGGTAGCGGTCCGTTCAGAGGCATGGCCGTAGCCGATCGCATCATGTTTCGCGACGAGTTACTTCAGACCGCCATCGATGCAGATGTTAAGCTGATCTCCCGCTCAACCGAGAAGAAGCGGTACAAAAGGTGGATGCTTCATACGTTCGGTTCCGGCGTGACGATTAACCCGCATGTTGTTGCGTTCGCGCTGATTGCGCAGGTCGTCAATCAGTACCTGCGCGATCAGAATACCCTGGGCATCTTCATCTCGGACGAGAATAGAGAGATTGTGGCGGACGTAGAGAAGTCGATCAAACTACTGAGGGGTGATGACTCCACGCTTAAGCTGGATCGGGTCATTGAGAAGGGTTTCTTTATCGATTCAAAGACGAGTCGGGTACTGCAGTTGTGCGACCTGTGTGCCTACAGCTTACGTAAGAAAAAGGAACGGGCGATAGGCCTGGAGCCGAAGCCGATAGACGAGTCAGGGATACAAATGGTTGACAAGATCACACACGTTGGTGATGTACCATTTGAAGACGTGCTTGACTGGATAAAAAAAGGAGCGGCCAGGGAATAAATCCCGGGTCGTCCGAAGACGGCCCATGCTGGTCGCTGGATGAATTAGACCATAGAACGGCCCGGGCGTGCAAGGGTCTTTTGGGGAGTCTTTCAGGTTAGGTGGTATCAGAATGGCGGCAAAACGCAAGCCGAAGGCAAAGATGAAGGTGGAGACGCTGACGCACGACGGTGCGGTGCGTAAACACATCCCCACCGCCGAGTATGAAGCCATGCTCAGCAAGGAGGATAGGACACCCCTTGACGTGGCCTACGAACGCTGCAACCGCGACCTCGATCTCCAGCTCGTCTGGCGCGGCAAGGATACTCAGGACTGGTCCGACCTCGTCGTCCACGCCCCGCCGCTCTATATTCAGGAAAAGGTACACCCCAAAGTCCTGATCGAGGGCCTCAAGAATACCGGCAGGGGCAACCTATTCGTGATCTTCGGTGAACCCGACATCGACATCACTGACGCCGGTGGCGGCCAGATCCAGGTCAAGATCAACGGTGTCGACGTATGCCACCCCCAGACCGGCGAGGTCCGCAGCGACGGAGCCGACGGCATCGCCTGCTGGTTCATAGATACGGATTACAACGAAGAGAGCTTCTTCGCCCGCCACGCCTATTTCCTAGGTGCCAACGACCCCTACAAGGCCCTCAAGACCACCCTCAAGGCCGATGTAAACCAGGAAGCATGGGAAGCCCTAAACCGCGACACATCCCGCCCATTCAACAAACCCAAGTCCGGTCGTATCGCCGTCAAAGTAATCAACCACCTCGGCGATGAGGTGATGAAAGTGTTTAGGGTGTAAGCATATGACAGGCGAACTGGTGGTTGAAATATGAAGACAAATCCACTTGGTGACGGTCGGGCAGAACACGACCACCAGATGCTCGATATCGCTTTCTATGAAACGCCGGAGTACCGGTCTCTCATAGAGGAACATACCCGCCGCATTGTTGTCGGTCGGCGAGGTACCGGGAAAAGCGCCTTGTTCTACAAGCTTGATCACCATTGGAGATCAGCATCAAAAACATCAGTTGTGCTTATTTCGCCGTCAGAGACCGACATGATCGGCCTACGGCCCTTTGCCAACCTGTTCGGTAATAAGCCATCGTATCTCCGAGCTGCATGCAACCTGGCGTGGCAATATGGTGTCCTACAGGAGGTCGTTCTCCAACTTAGCGACCACTATAAGGTGCGCAGCGATAAAGATCTGCAAAATCTGGCACCTATGGCACGCACTTGGAGAAGACGGGGGGCAAGCCTCACCTCTCGCCTGTTCAGCGCGCTTGAAGAAAAGGTCGACAAGACTGCCCCTGTCGAGAAACGTGTCGCGACGCTCGCGCAGTCTTTGGACATCGATAACCTGCTCGATGTCGTGGGACGTGCAGTGGCCATCACGAAGCGTACACTTCATGTTGCCGCTGACAAGCTTGACGAGGGCTATGAGCCTGACCCCATTGGTGTCTCGATTCTCACTGGCCTCGTTTATGCGTTCGACAAACTTGCAGCAGCGCTTCCTGGTGTGGCAACAACTGTCTTCCTTAGGGACAATATATTCCGCGCAATTCAGTTCCACGACCCTGACTATTCACGGAACGTTGAAGGGGACGTTCTTAGGCTCCACTGGGATGAATATCACCTGTTTAACATGATCTGTAAACGCATCAGGGAGGTATTCGGAATCGTGCAAGAGAAGAACTTGCGGGTATGGGACAGCGTCACTGCCCGAGATCTGAGCGGCATGGATGGTTTCCGCCGGTGCCTAAGGCTCACACTCTATAGACCACGCGACCTTATGGTTCTCCTCAACAGTGCTCTCAATCATGCCCACTCTCATGATCGTGACACAATTGTGAATGGGGATATCGAAGCAACTTCTCGAGAAATCTCTTGCTCAAGGCTGGACGACCTCAAAAAGGAATACGGTGAGATAATCCCTGGCATATCGCAAATGTTTGCAGTCTTTTCAGGTGGTTCATCTGTGCTCACATTGCAGGATATTTCAGGTCTAATGCAGCGATTGGCATCTAATAAAGCAGTTTCGACCGCAGTAGGGCAAACCTTAGCTCTTATCCGTTCTCCCGAGGACTTGGTGCAGAACCTCTATAGCGTCGGGTTTCTTGGGGTTTGGAAGTCAACGTCTTCGAGTTATGTGTTTTGCCATGACGGTAAGGCACCAGACTTTTCTGTTGAAGCCGGGTCCAAGATTCTCATTCATCCCTGTTACTGGATCGCATTGAACCTTAGCGGTGACGAGCTGCAAGTCAGTGAAATTGAAGATATTCATGATGAATATGACATCGAAGTGTGTTCGGAAACGCCTGAGATTCGTAGGCGTAAGCTGGGTCAGTTCATTGCTGAGCTCGACACCATCCAAGAAGGTGCAAGCGATGCGAACCGATTCGAAGAATGGTGCCTACAGGCTATCCAAGTTGTCTTCGCTGCGAGTATTGTCAACGCGGAATTGCACCCCAATCGGAACCTAACACAAAGAAGGGACGTCATAGGAAGAAACACAGGCATCAGCGAAACTTGGAAACGTATTCTCGATGACTATCAGTGCCGACAGGTTGTGTTTGAAGCCAAGAACTTCTCCCATGACTTGGGGCCAGACGAGTATCGACAGATGCTGTCGTATCTATCTGGTGAACACGGCAGATTGGGCTTCATTGTCAACCGCTGCAAGCAGGCCAATTTGGAGAAGGATCGCGAACTGGAGTGGGTGCGTGAGATATATCACGAACATGATCGAAGGATGATTGTTAAGCTGCCGGCATCGCTTCTTATCTCATGGCTCTCAAAGCTACGGAGTCCGCAGAAGCATGATGCTCCAGACAAGGGACTTGGTTCGCTTCTTGACACGTATGAACGAATGTATGTGCGACTTGGTGGATCTGCGTCGAAGCGGAAGAAAAGATGATTCAGATGTCTAAGCTATGCTTGCGTATTAAGAGGAGGCCCTTTTGATGATGCTCTGGATAGGATCTAGGAACAAACCGGAGTCGCTTCAGTTTTCGTGACCTAGCAATGAACTTTAGAATTGCAGATACATTCACCGACAGCTTGGCAAAGCTGACCGGTGGCGAGCAGAAGTCCGCGAAGACAACGGCCTTCGATCTGCACTTGAATCCAGCTAATCCCGGTATGAACCTTCACCGGGTTGATCGCGCCAAGCATAGCAATTTCTGGTCGGTACGGGTCAACCGAGACGTTCGGGCCATCGTCCACAAGACCAGCGGTAGCCTGCTACTCTGTTATGTGGGCCACCATGGCCGTCTCGGCCAACCATAGCTACGGCCGGTGGCCGCCATGAGCTTTGATCTGAGCTCGTACCAGGCTCTTCCCGCTTGCGGGTGGGCTGTCGGGGCGATAGTGTCTCGATGTGCGAATTACTTTGTGAGGAATAGCGATGGATTGTTTCCCTGATATACGGTTGCGGCGGATGCGGCAGACGGCGGCGATGCGGCGGATGCTGGCGGCTCCTTTTCCGGGGCCGGAGCGGTTCATGTGGCCGGTATTTGTGGTGGCCGGGAACGGTGTGTGCGAACCGATTGATGCGATGCCGGGGCAGTTCCGATACAGTGTCGATCATCTGCTCGAAGCGCTGAAGCCTGTGGTGGCCTTGGGGATCGGTGGCGTGCTGATCTTCGGGCTGGCCGAGGACGATCGTAAGGACGCCAACGGCAGCTATGCCTTCAACTCAAAGGGGCCGGTCCAGGCGGCCGTGCGGGCGGTGCGCAAGGCTTTTCCCGAGTTGCTTGTCTTCACGGATGTCTGTCTCTGCGCCTATACCTTGCACGGGCACTGCGGTCCTCTGGACGAGCAGGGCGATGTGAGTAACGATATGGCCGATGCTCTGCTCTCCAAAGTCGCCCTCTCACATGCCGAGGCGGGCGCCCATGGCGTGGCCCCCAGCGCGATGATGGATGGCCAGGTGGCCGCGATCCGCGAAGCGTTGGATGATGAAGGGTTCAGCAATACGATCCTGATGAGCTACTCCACCAAATTCGCCTCGGCGATGTATGGTCCCTTCCGCGAAGCGGAAAAGTCGTCCCCACAGTCTGGCGATCGCAAAGGCTACCAAGCGGCCTACGGCGACCTCTCGACGGCGTTGCGTGAGTCCGATATGGATGAGGCGGAGGGTGCCGATATTCTGATGGTCAAACCCTCGCTCTTCTATCTCGATGTGCTCTCCAAATTGCGGGAGCGGACCGATCTGCCGATCGCCGCCTATAACGTTAGCGGTGAGTACGCCATGCTGATCGCGACCGCCGATCGCGGCTGGGGGGATCTGCATGAGATGGTGCGCGAGAGCATCGTCGCACTGGATCGCGCCGGCGCAGACATCATCATCTCCTACTGGGCCAACCAGTATAGTCAGTTTGCGGAAGCGTAGGGCACCCACATGACATCCAACACCGAGTGGTTTGAGCGGGCAAAACGGGTCATTCCAGGTGGGGTGAACAGCCCTGTGCGGGCCTTCAATGCTGTTGGCGGGGATCCGCTCTATGTCGTCAGCGGGGCGGGTGCGCGTATCCGCACCAGTGACGGTGAGGAACTGCTCGATTTCTGCGGCTCCTGGGGGCCTCTTATTCTAGGACACAGCCATCCCGAGGTGATCGCTGCGATCCAGGAAGCGGCTGCAGCGGGGACCTCCTTTGGCATTAACACGCCGCGCGAGGTGGAGTTCGCTGAGCTGTTGTGCGAGCTGGCCGGGATCGAGAAGGTGCGCCTTGTCAACTCGGGCACCGAGGCCACCATGACGGCCGTGCGTCTAGCACGCGGCGCGACAGGCCGCTCCAAGATTATCAAGTTCGCCGGCTGCTACCACGGCCACAGCGATGGACTGCTCGTCGCGGCGGGCAGTGGTCTCATGACCGGTGGAGTCACCTCTTCTTCCGGTGTATCGCCAGCCGTGGCGGCCGAGGTCTTTGTGCCGCCGTTCAACGATTTGGAGGCGGTCAACGCTATTGTGGCGGCCCACGGTGATGAGCTGGCGGCAATCATCCTCGAGCCGATTGCCGCCAACATGGGACTGGTCATGCCCGAGGAGGGCTTTTTGGAAGGTCTGCGCACAGCGGCAGACCGTTGCGGAGCGGTTTTCATCTTCGACGAGGTTATCACCGGATTTCGGCTTGGACCCACGACCTACGCCCGCCAGTGTGGTATCTCCCCCGATCTGGTCTGCTTGGGCAAGATCATAGGCGGCGGTCTGCCGATCGGGGCCGTGGGCGGCCGCGCGACGGTAATGGATCACCTGGCACCGCTGGGCGAGGTCTATCAGGCCGGAACGTTGAGCGGGAACCCTGTTGCCGTAGCGGCGGGCCTGGCGACCCTCAAGCGGCTCCAGAGCGAGCCGCCGTATGGCCGCATGGCCACGATGGCGAAGCGCCTCGCTTCCGAAACGAACGCCCTGGCGGCGGCGGCCGGTGTGGCGCTGAATGTGGCGGTCAGCGGTAGCCTCTTTACCCCCTTCTTCTCTGATCGACCCGTCGGCAACTACAACGATGCGAAACAGTGTGACACGGCCCGGCATGCCGCTTTCTTTCACGCCATGCTTCGGGCAGGCATCTATCTCCCTCCGAGTCAGTTTGAGGTTGGCTTCGTATCGGCTGCCCACATGGAAGCGGACATCGATCAGTTCATTGCGGCTGCGAAAGTGGCCCTGGAAGAGATCGTATGAAGCAGTTGATTTACGAGGCACCGGCCCGGTTCTGGGAGGAGGCTCTACCGCTTGGCAATGGCCGCATCGGGGCGATGCTCTACGGCGGTGTTGAGCAGGAGCGCATCAACCTCAACGAAGATACCCTCTGGTCTGGTCGCCCCAGTCATGAGACCGGCTACCAGGTGGCCGAGCGGATTGATGAGGTTCGCGAGCTGATTCGCGCGGGACGCTATGCGGACGCTACCCTGCTGACGAATGAGATGATCGGGCTGCATGATAGTCAGACCTACCAGATGGCCGGGAGTCTCTACATCGATTTCGGCGCAGGCGAATCATGCTCCGACTACGCGCGCACGCTCGAGCTGGGGGATGCTATTTCGACGGTCCGTTTTGAGCAGGCCGGTGTCATCCATAGACGTGAGAGTTTTGTGTCGGCCCCGCACCAGGTGCTGGCGATGCGCCTTTGCGCCGGGAAGAAGGGCGCACTCTCGTTTGGACTCGGCATGGACTCTTTGATGCGTTTTGAATGTCAGGCCGAGGCGAACGCGCTGGTCATGCGAGGTCAATGCCCACTTGTGAATTACTCGCGTACCGTGGATCAGATCGTGTGGGAAGAGGATGGCCAGGGCGGTATGAAATTCCTGGTCAAGGTGCAGCTCATCAATCGGGGCGGCCGGGTCAGTGCCGCCGCTGGACGGCTGAGCGTAATCGATGCCGATGAGGTCCTGCTGCTGGTGGCGATTGAGACGGGGTTTGTCGCCTTCGATCAGGCGCCTTCGGATGATGTGGCAGCGATGGAACGGGGGTGCGACCGACTTCTCGCGAGCGCTGTTCAGGTGGGCTGGGAGGGGCTCAAGGCGGCTCATGGGGAAGAGTATCGGTCGCGATATAACCGGGTTGTGTTGGATCTGGGCGCAACCGATACGCGCCCGACCGATGTGATCCTGAAGAGCGATTCCGAACCGGAACAGAATACAGCCCTGGTTAACTTGGTTTTCAACTACGGTCGCTATCTGCTCATCAGCTGCTCCCGTCCGGGCACGCAGCCTGCCAACCTACAGGGCATCTGGAACAACAAACTCGTGGCTCCGTGGCGCAGCAACTACACGACCAATATCAATACCGAGATGAATTACTGGTCGGCGGAAAGCTGCAATCTTGCCGACTGTGCCGAGCCGCTTATACGATTCGTGCGTGAACTCGCCGTGTCGGGTGTCCGTCCGGCCCGTGAGCTGTACGGGGCGCGCGGCTGGTGTCTGCATCACAATAGTGATCTCTGGCGCTACAGCTATACCGGCGGAGATTTAGCCCAACACGCCTTCTGGCCGGTCGGCGGGGCGTGGGTCTGTCAGCACCTGTGGGAGCACTTCGCGTTTAGTGGCGACCTCGAATTCCTGGCCCAGGCCCTGCCCCTCATGACGGGCGCCGCAGCCTTCCTTCTCGATTTCATGGTGACGAACGAGGCTGGCGCGTTGGTCACGTCGCCTTCGACCTCGCCCGAGAATCAATTCCTGGAACCCGGCAGCGGGGAACCGGCCAGCGTCTGCGAAGGCAGCGCCATGGACCTGACCATGATTCGCGAACTCTTCGAGAGCCTCCTGGAGGGGAGTCGGCTCCTGGGGACAACCGGTGACTGGGTGGATGAGGTGCGGTCCGCGCTCGACCGATTACCTCTCCCGGTCGTGGGAAAAGATGGTCGTCTGCTGGAGTTCGGCATTGAGGCCGATGAACCCGAGCCCGGCCACCGCCATGTCTCTCATCTATACGGGGTTTATCCGGGCTGGCTGTTCACGCCCCATCAGCACAGCGATCTCTTCGAGGCCTGCCGCCGCTCGCTGGAAGCGCGGGGCGACAGGAGCACCGGTTGGGCCATGGGATGGCGCGTGGCGCTGTGGGCCCGTTTCGGGGATGGGAATCGCGCCCTGCGTGTGATTGGAGACCTGTTGAGCTATGTCGACGCCGACCGTTCTCTGAACTACTCCGATGGTGGGGGGCTCTACGCCAATCTATGGGACGCGCACCCGCCCTTCCAGATCGACGGCAACTTTGGCGTGACGGCTGGCATCGCCGAGATGCTCCTACAGAGCCACCGCCGCGATGGGGAGTGGCGTGTGATTGACCTCTTGCCGGCCCTGCCCGGCGCGTGGCCGTGCGGCCGCGTGCGCGGTCTACGGGCTCGTGGCGGCCTGACGGTCGACATGGCGTGGGAGAATGGTGCCGTCACGGCGGTGACGCTGCACGCGACGTTGGCGATCACGCTGTTTCTGAGGCGGGGAGATGCGGTTGAAACGTTGACCCTCTCCGCCGGTGACGTGAGGATGCTACGCTACGGGGATACCACCTGAGAGCCGGGGGCGTTGGATTCGCTGAAGGGCACCGTGCATGGTCTTTCCCTATGGCCCTGCCTCGGCCCGGCCACGAGAGACCGTGGCCCTCCAGTGCACCTGTATACCGCATTTATCCGATGTTCTAGCCTTGGAGGGACGCGCTTTGTCGCGTCCGGAGACCGAAGCAGGCCAAAGGGAAAGACCATGGGGCACCGTGGGGCGCATCTGCGATTTGGTGCAGGGTAGTGGATCCAAAGGGTTCGCCATTCGTCATAATCGTAATCCTAC
>JABMPJ010000216.1 GCA_013203785.1 Lentisphaerota bacterium
CATCATCATCGTCATCATCATCGCCCTGGTCGTCATCGTCGTCATCATCATCGTCATCACCGGGCTCCTGGTCGCCCTCACCGGGCTTGTAGAATCCGTCCCCAGGATCGCCTTTTCCGTCGGGAGGGGGCAAACGATGACCCGGACGGCGGCCGCCCCCGTCATCATCGTCATCATCATCATCCTCATCCGGATTCTTCTCTATCACATGTCGGCCCTTTTCCTCTGTCAGACCGCAAGGACAGAGGCAGAGTCGATAGGGGATACGGACCACATAGGGCGCGCGCGCCTGCTCGTCGCCACTGAGGACGACACGGAACCCGCCGTAGGCATCTGTAACGTGGGGCGGCACAAACGTACGTGCTGTCAAAGGAGGAAGGGGGAAGCGCCACGAACCGCCCTGCGTGGCCCGCTCGGCCGATGAACCGGCTACACCGGGATCAAGCATCCATTCACTTGCATTGCCACTCAGATCGAATATGCCGTAGGCATTCTCGTTGGTAAGGGTGCTGGCCGATCCGTGGTGCGTCTGGCCGTTGAAGTAACCAACCGGGGCGCTGTCATTCAGGGCACGTTCCCCGATAGCCTGGAAGTTAGCACTGCGGGCGTCGACCACGCTGCGGCCGAAACCATAGAGTGTGTTGGATGTACCATTCCAAGCTGCCGCTGCATAAAACTCGTTGTAGGGATTGGCAGAAGCCGTGGTGCCGCCCTGAAGCTTCTCTCCCTCTGCCGGGGTGTCAACCGTCTTGAGCGGAAGCCGATAGCCCTTGAAACTCGCCGTCCATTTTTCGTAATCCGACTGCGTAAAGCGGTTGTCTCGCCACTGCATAATGCCACACGTGGCGGGGGCCCAATCTTCCTGCCAGGGCCCCTCTCGATAGGCTTGCTCCACGGCTGCCATGCCGCTATGCAGGGTCAGCCAGTTGCAGTATTTCATGGCCCCGTACGGCGTGATGCCCGTTGCGGTCAGTCTGGCTTCGTAGGGGGCCACGCTGAAGCGGGAGCCTGCGGAACGCATCGGACCAAAATCAATCGAACTGGCTTCGCGCAGGAAGAGTTCGTCTCGACCGGAGAGCATCGCTCTGTTGAACCAGGCGTTGCCACCACGATCGATCAGGACGTGGGCCGCGATGGGTTTGCCCGCGTTGCGGTCCAGGTCGTTGAGAAAGGCGACGAGCTCGGCATTGGATATCTGGAGGTAGATCTGGTCCGATGGCGAAGAGGCGCAGTTATCCATCGGCAGGCGATAGCCACCATAGGTGAGCAGTTCCTCGCGCGCCTCATCGGTCAGGATGCCGCGGGCCCAGTTGGTCTCGGAACAGGTCACCGGGGCCCAGTCCAGGGCGTTGGTTCCTTCACGGAAGCAGCGTTGATTCTCGCCGCGGCCGGTGTCAATCGTTAGCCAGTTGCAGTATTTGACGGCCCCAAACCAGGAAACCCCCATGATGGGGTGGTTGGTGTAGGAGTCGCGCGCCGTGCTGAGACGCGGTGTGACGGCATAGCGGGCGGCGAGCGGGAACTCGGGGTGATACTCCAGGCGGCTACTGGCCACGGAAAAAATCTCATGGGCGTCTGGTCGCATCTCCGGATTGAACCAGACATTCCCTTTGGCGTCGAAATAGAGATTGGTGCCACGCGCATCATTGGTATGGCTCTGGGCGTCATTCAGAAAACGGACAAACTCGTCATTTGTGGTTTCAAAACGCGCCATATAGAAGCCGTAGTCGGGGCCCCCAGATTGGGCCTTTGGGGGAACCCACGCCAACTCGGGTCCTGGATTTGGAGGCGGTGCGATCATGGCCACCAGACCGTCAGATGCAGCACCGGCATACCGGCTCTGCACGCCGTTCACCGTCTCGAGATTGGCTGAGCCCGTCAGTCCTGCAACATGGAGGTAGCGTCCCGCCTCCATGACGGCGGCGTAGAGTTTGTCTTGCTGGTCACCCCCCAGGTAGGAGGCAAAAACCATGTTGGAGCCCGTTACACCAAATTGGGCGGCAAAGCCATCCCAGCGCCCACCGCCGTGTTGGGGCTGCACGGCATTCTTGGTGGCCAGATTGGTCGATGAGGTCTCGCCTACCAGGGCGGCCTCGCCGGTGGCGCTGGGGGCCACGGCGAAGGCACGGTCATCGCCACTGCCTCCGTAGTAGGTCAGATAGAGCGGGGTCAGCGAGGGGGCCGTTAGTTTAAGCAGAAAGGCATCCCACATGCCGCCCCCAAATGCAGACTGAAAGGCGTGGTGCGTGGGAAGATCGAGTGAGGCGGTTTCTCCGGCCAGATAGACGTTCCCCGCGCTATCGAGGGCGAGCGCGTAAGCGCGGTCGTCATTCTCAGCGCCAATGCAGGAGGCAAGGACAATAGGTCCGGCGGCGGCGTCGAGTACGACCAGAAACCCATCGGTCTCACCGCCCGGTTCCATCTGCCAGGCCTTCACCGAGGGAAAATCCGTCGAGGATGTTTCACCCGCGAGATAGAGGCGGCCAGCGGCATCCACCGCCACGGCATAGGCGGCATCGCTGCCGCTGCCGCCGATGCGGGCACCGTGTGTGGTCCCGTCGGCGGCGAGGAGCAGCACGAAGGCATCGCGGCCGCCGCCTGCTGCGCCGACTGTGGTCAGACCTTCAAAATCGGTCGATGCCGTATCACCGGCAATCACAATCGCGCCGGCGGGGGTGCGGGCAATGCCGTGGGCATGGTCGTCGCCACTGCCGCCCAGACAGGTTGACATAACGACGTTGCCCGTGGGTGAGAGTCGTGTCACAAAACCGTCCCAACTCTGACCTGTCGGTTGGACCGGCAACCCGTTTGTCAGAGGAAAATCAGAGGAGAGGGTCTCGCCGCAGATGACCACGGAGCCGTCGGGCTCAATCAACATGGCCATCGCGCGGTCCTCGGCACTACCGCCCAGGAATGTTGTGAAGACGGGGTGACCATCGACGCGGCGGTATTTCGTCACAAAAATATCCACGTCATCCTCAAAATGCTTGGGGTCGGGCGTTTTCCCCGCAAAACGGCGCGAGGTGGTTTCTCCCGCGACGTAGGTGAAACCGGCGTGATCGACCGCGATGCTGAAGGCTGTGTCGTCCTTCTCGCCACCGAGATAGGAGAGGGTTTCGAGCTGCGGACCAGCCGGCAGAGGCGGGGCGGGGCTGCCAGCAGCGCCGTGAGGAATATCGATGTGGATGGCGGAGCCCTGCTGAGCAAAGCGGGCATTGACCGGTGTGGGGATGTTGTTCTCATCGATACGGAAAGCCCGCGGCGCGCTCTGAATAATCTTACCACATTCAAGCTCGGCTACGACATTTCCGAATGGGTCGACCGACGCAAGCTCAGTGCCATCAAATGACATTTGAAGTGAGGACGGATCGCCATCGGGGCCCATGGTGAAAATGAATTCAAGGCGGTCGGCCTGCGCGTAGCAGTCAAGATTCACGCCGGGAAAGACATTGGGGTACTGTACGATCGGATAGCCGCTAATGTCGGTAAACCAAAGAGCGGGGTCCGTACCCATGGCGTAGTGGCTCACGGCATGGAGATCGTCCTGAACAGGGCCCTCTGCACCGCGTCTGCTCTCAGGCGTCGATGTAGGTCCAGTATCCGCGGCACCACTATGCCAGCGCCCAAAGCCACTCCCAGCCTGGGGTGGGGCAGGGGGCGTCGGGCCGGCTGCAAACGGGTTGCTCGCCAGCAGGCGAATATTGACATCGACGCTACAGTCCACGTCGCCGATCTGCTGGCGGTTGCCGGAAGGCCCACACTCGATGTTGTCGTTGACCTGTAGGTCGATGTGCTCGCGCTCAATATGAATACCTATATTCCCGCCGCTCGGGAGAATGGTTAATTCAGCGCCGCTGGCGGCGAGATCGAACTCACCGAAGTATTCTTCACATAGCCCCTCGAAGTAGAGCGGGGGGAGGTCCATGGGGGCCCCCGCTACGCGGCGGCGCTCCATGTTGATCGGTGTCGGCATGACGAGGGTTTTGGCGGTGACGGTTACGATCGGGGGGGGGGAGGCGGGTGCCTTGAATCCAAAACGGCTCTCGCGGGCGCTGGGTCCGATTGACCAAGCCTCCGCCCCGTCATCAGCCCTTCTGGGGTGCCCGGAATTGCCGTCGCTGCTTTCGAATGCATCCCCGTCGGCCGGGTTGGCCCCGTTGGGTTCGTCGAGGACCGCCATGATGGCCGCTTCCGGGAGGCTGGCCTTATCTGCCTGGTTGGGCAGAATGGCAAAGAAGTAGTAGCCGAGTCCGCCGCTTGTCCCAACAAGCGAGGCGATACCGAGCAGAAGTAACAGGTACGTGCGGGCGCCAGACATACAGAAATCCCCTTATATAGTCGCTTTGTATATTACTCCAGTCGGCCACTTCACGCTAGGAGTTTCCCATAAAATTGTCACCGATATGGTCGGGCTCCAAACCCATTGTGGTGCCCAAACAGGCCATATAGGCGTCAGAGCAGCGCGATGTATCCAGCCGATGATGAGGATTGGTAGGCGGGGAAGCCGCGACACGTGATTGCCGTGGTCGGCTGGCGCGTCACTCAGGTGGGGGTAATGGAGACTCCTCGCGCTCTTTCGCGGACGCCATACGCAGGGCGTCACGTTCTTTGAGAAGTTCGATCAGGAGTGCTTTGATACTCCATTGCCCGGAGGTCGGCGTCACGGTAGCCCAAATGGGGCGGGGGAGTCCGGACGTGCGGTAGGTGTTTAGGAGGGCGTGAAACTGTGCCTCGGTGAGACCGGAGGTGACGATCACACGCGGCAGTTTGGCTTGCGTCCCGCCACCGCTACCGGCTGGCAGGCGGCAGAGCGCATCCAGTGTGGTGTCGAGGACCTCGGGCGTAATGGTGATGGTGCGGACGGATGCCATCCCTTGCGCGTCCATCAGGCCGCGAATGGCCTGCTGCTCAACGGGGGTAGCCCCAACAAGGAGCACGGCCGGATCGCCGTGCATCGTCTCGTCGGTCGCACCGACGGCACGGAATGTGGTCTCTTCGAGCCTGGCCATGCGGACCTTCTAGAACGGTGGCGCGTCCATCTCTGTCTCATCCTCAGGGGCGAACGAGTCGGAATTGAAGTCTTCCGGGCTCGGGCCCTCGGCACCACCGGGGGCGGCGTCGGCGGGTTCCAGGCGCCAGGCGGAGAGATTGACAAAGTAGCGGTCATTGTACTCGTTGCCACGAATGTCGAACGTCACCTTGACGCGTTGCCCCACCGTCACGTCACTGAGCATGGCGGTCTTCTCTTTAACGCACTCAAATTTGATGTCCTGCGGATAGCGATCCTCTTCGGTGGTCACCACAAACTCACGCTTGTTGAATCCGCTCGGAAAAGTCACCTCATCTAGCACGACCTTCACGGCCCCTGTCATCTCATATGTCGCCACGTTCTGCCTCCTCTGTAACTGTGAGTGAGGTTGGGAGTTTGTATGGTGGAGGGGTGGGGTGCAAGAGAAAATGGACCACCGTCCATATTTTTAGCGCTTCCGGATCTGTGAGAAAAAATGGCGGGAGCGACGGGACTCGAACCCGCAACAACCAGATCGACAGTCTGGGACTCTAACCAAATTGAGCTACACCCCCGCATGAAAAAACAACGCGAGAAAGTACCATTTTCTCTCAAAGAACACACACCCAGCGCACAGTGAGCCACGCCCCCTCAAAAAGGAGCCCGTATAATAGCCAGTCGCAATGCGATGGCAAGTAAAAATGGTGGATCTACAGAATCTTCAATTTAGGGAGGTCTTGGATGTCGATGGCACCAACCAGGCGGCCATCGGCATCAACGACCAGGAGGTCATCAATGGCGTGGTCTTCGTAGATCTTGAGGACATTGACGGCGAGTTGATCGGGGGTGACGTTGATCGGGTTGGCGGTCATTAACTCTCGAATCGGTAAGGCGAGGAGCCCCTCCCGTGCCACATGTCGGCGCAGATCACCGTCGGTGAAGATGCCGAGAACTTTGTTGTCGTTATCCACCACAGCCACCGAGCCGGCACGCGCCTGCGTCATGGCAAACAGGGCTGCTTCAACGTTGGCCGACTCGGTTACACTGGCCAGCCGGTCGTGGGTACGCATGATATCGGAGACACGCAGTAGGAGGGTCCGGCCAATCGCACCGGCGGGATGGAGCAGCGCGTAGTCCTCTTTTTTGAAGCCGCGCGCATCGAGGAGTACCATGGCCAGAGCATCCCCCAGCGCTAGGGTCGCCGTGGTACTGGTGGTCGGCGCCATGTTAAAGGGACAGGCCTCGCGCCCGACCTCTACCGAGAGAATGACGGCACTGCACGCGGCCAGCTGGCTGTCAGGCACGGCCGTCATTGCTATAATGGGGATGCCCAAACGATTGATCACCGGCAGAATGCTCAGCAACTCATCGGAGGCGCCCGAATAGCTGAGGGCCAGGACCACATCGCCCCGGCTCAGAACGCCCAAGTCGCCGTGAAGGGCTTGGGTAGGGTGTAGCACAACGCTGGTGGCACCGGTACTGGCGAAGGTGGCTGAGAGCTTGTCGGCGATGTGAAGATTCTTGCCAACACCGGTCACCACGATCTTGCCCTTTGCCGTAAGGCATCGCAGTATCAGATCCACCGCCTCAGAAAACTGATCATCTATGTGGTCGCAAACGGTTTTGAGGCCCTCGATCTCGCATTCTATCACCTCGCGTGCCCGTTGCTCGTAGTCCATAGCATTACTCCTGCCACACCGTGTACCATCTCCCATGATAGGGGTCAATCATCAGAAGGGCCGGTGCCGCCATTCGCATGATGGCATCCTCTCCATGCGGCCCCGGACGTCCGGGGCCCTCCA
>JABMPJ010000217.1 GCA_013203785.1 Lentisphaerota bacterium
ACGGCCCGGGGCTACTTGAGGCAATCAGCCACCCACGATCCGAAATCTAGGGCGCTCCCGATGTTCTGTTTGTCCGTGATTGTTATGCCCTACAGTACCAGCATGTCCCGGCAAACCAGATCGTGGCGCTGTACGTTTCGGAAGTTGTGAATTGCTAGGTGCGCTATCTCTATGGATGCTTTTCCACACCCTCTGCAAGTGCTTCCAGCCGTATGAGCCATCCATCGAAAACAGGGCACTGCTCCCGCATTTTTTCAACGCCGATCTTGCCTGCAATATAGATCCCGTTACCAGTCTTCTTGAAACGCCCGTAAAGCTGCTCTATGCGTTTGGATGGCGCTGTGACCGGAGAATTGTCAATCCTCTCCGGCTCACCACATTCCTCGATAATGGCCTCGATTGTCTGCGGATCAACATGAAGGGCATCCGCCAGGATTGTCACGTCACTGAAAAGCAGGGCCTCGAATTCATGAACTGAGATATGTGGGACAAAACGCCGATCCGATCCGTGTTCTGCCAATTCAGCGTCAACCGCTAACTGCGTAGCAGTACAGATCGTGGCGGCTATCTCCCGCGGAGACGCCCCCTTAGCGACAGATTCCAGGCCCGGCCAGTCCAAGCCGATGCCGTAGTAGTCTACCAGCAGCGAAACGTATGCGTCCTTTCTCTGCTTCAGATGGCGGCCGATATCGTTCTTTGCGCGAACAAAGCGTACATCGCCTCCCTTTTGGCCCGGTTTGGAGAGCACTATCGGCGTCATGAAGATGCCTCTCGCTCCCAGGTATGGAGCCAAGACATCCTTGATGAACCGCTGCTCAGTTGGGCCTTCAACGATGACCGTCACCGCGATTTGCTTACTCATGGGTAGGCCCTCCCGCGATAACGTTCTTGGCCCAGAGTTCGCCCACCGAGTAGTCCTCAAGCCATACCGAGAAATCCTCTTCCTTCAGGCGTTCGAACGTCGATTGCCCGTCCTGGCGCTTCACGACAATAATGTCCTCAATCGAGAAGTGGTTAATCAACGCTGCCGACTGCGTAGCAACAATGACTTGTGTTCGTTTTGCGGCGTCCTGCAACATCTCCGCCAGTAGCGATATGGCCTCTGGATGCAGTCCCAGTTCAGGCTCATCGATGATAATGGTGGAGGGGGGAGCAGGTTGCAGCAACGCGGTGGCGAGACAGATGAACCGGATAGACCCATCGGACAGATGGCTGGGCCTCATGGGGTAGTCGTTCAGGCCTTTCTGCCGCCAATCCAGCCTCAAGTTCTCTTGGGCATTCGGTTTCAAAATGAAGTCATCGAAAAATGGTATAACAAGCCGCACCGCATTCACGATTTCCGCATAACTGGTCGGATGCGATGTCTTCAACCCCAGCAGATAAGGTGCGATGTTAGCGGCATCCATAAAGAGGCTCTCATGACGCCCCTGATCATGGTAACGACGCATACCCGACTCAGGGCTCGTATCATGAAAATGATAGATCATCCAGGAGCATATCGCGTTGTAGGTATACCACGACGCACCATGCTCGCTCCGAACCCCCGGGTTCTCTTTGTCGGTGAGTAATGCGGGGGTGAAATTGCCACTGCCTAGGTTTCGAGTCGAGTCACGTGGAAAGTAGTGCCGCTGCTCATTGTTGATGAGAAAGAACCCATCGTCCGTTGGCGCGAGTTCAAAATCATAGCCGTTGTCGCCGAACCACATCTTCACCGTTATTGCCGTCGTTGTCTTTGGCCCGCCAAACAGATAGGTGTCAGCAATGCCGGCAACAAACTGTTTCAGCCCGTCCGACTTCATCATGGCGTACAGCATTCGGAAGAATTCCACGAAGTTACTCTTCCCTGCTCCGTTGCCGCCAATCAGGACGTTCAAATTTCGAAGCTCGAACTCCTCAAGTGAGCGTATCGACTTGAAGCCCTTTATCGTTACTTTGTCCAGTCGTTGTCTCATGTCACACATCCTCCTCGTCCTACATCAAACGCATGAAGTCGTCCTCGATGAGGCGGATCTTCCAGCCGTCGCCTTCCTGTTTCAAGTTGGCAGGCTATTGCTGCCATTCACATATACTATTTCGAACTCAGAATTTCGGGCAGTGATCCCGCTCCTCTTAAACCACTTATCGAGCATCAGATTGTCTTGTTCAAGCCCGCCGGTCCGTTCGCAACAGGCAATCAGTCGTGTTATTCCTCAGTTCTCCGTGCTTTCGCAGGGCCCTGCGGCCTGCCCTGCATTGATCCATTCGTCAATCTGAGCTTTCTTGAACTTCCATAGCCGCCCAACCTTCTTGCCGGGCATATTCTTTCGTTCAATCCACTTGTAGATAGTGTCTCGCTTGATCCCGAGATAAACAGCGACCTCATCGACTGATAACCATCTATCTTCCATAAGTCGTCATCCCCCCATCTCTGCCAGGGTTCAGTTTTGTGAGCGACCAAAAATCGCCACACACCATGCTGTAGAATGTAGCGACGGCTGTCCAACAGAGCAAGCTCAATCCCGTTGAAACCGGAGCCATCTTGGTGGATGTTGGGCTGTGATAAGGATGGGAATCGTCCTCGGGCAGACTTTCCGACAAAGCTCGCAACCAAGGAAACACGGTAGGGCATCAGCCCTCCCCCATTTCCTCAAACAGGGGCGGTTCAGGATAATCATCATTTGTGGCTAACCCCTATTGGGAAATTCTCGTTTTGTCAGATGTTCTTGGTGTTTGTCGTGTTGACATATTATAATGCGTCAGATACCGTGTCTGTTATGCATGTGATTAAGGAGTTGAGAGAACAAGGTCATTTGTCGCAACGCAGATTGGCGAAAAGAGCTGGAGTCTCTTTTCGTGCTCTGCAGATGGCGGAATCAGATGGCGGCAATCCATGTCTGTCTACACTGAATAGGATTGGCATCGCATTGGGCCAGTCTGCTGATTCCAGTGTGAAGGCAATTGAAATATCCTGGAGTCGCGATCCTGATTCGATATGGAGTATTTCCGAGAGCATTATTGCGCACGGAAATGACTCATGGAAACAATTCCTGTTTGAGTTTGTTGATGCGTTTAGGCGCAATCCCTCTCTCTCTCTTGTTGAAGCTTCGCCTGTGACTAAAACGGCCCCGCATATTCTGGCGCTTATGGCCTCGACCGTTGAAATGCTCTGCTGTGAATTGAATGTCAAGACACCGTGGTGGACATCAGGTGTTGGAGCATTGTCATCGCCTTGGTTCGTTGCAGGTGTTGAAAACCTTAAGGCATCGGCACTGGTAGAGTCTCCGGCATATTTCCGGAAGCGGAGCCTGTTTGTACTGAATAATTTTCTAGAAAGAAGATGATATGCTATCAACCAAACGTATTATCGAGCTGTTTGAAGCTGTGAATGAAAAACTGAAGCACCGCGGTGTGATTGGCGAAATCGGTATTTGCGGCGGCGCGGTTATGTGTCTTGTTTATGAAGCCCGCCAGGCAACTAAAGATGTGGATGCGGTTTTTCAGCCTACTACTGAAATTCGAGAGGTTGCATGCGAAATTGCGGCGGATTTCAATCTGCCTTCCGACTGGCTCAATGACGCCGCGAAAGCCTACTTTCATATCGACCCGCCGACAGAAGATGTACTGAACTTATCGAATCTTCGTGTGTGGGCACCTACCGCAGACTATATGCTGGCGATGAAGTGTGTATCGGCACGTTTTGATTCTGCGGATCGTGACGATCTTGAGTTTCTGATTGAATATATGAATCTAACAACTGCCGAGCAGGTCTTTGACATTGTCTGCCAATATTATCCTAAGCGCCTGGTTCCGGCAAAGTCTCAGTTTCTGGTTGAAGAGTTGATGGACACATCTGGCTAGTATTCTGTCATTGCTCTAATGTGGTTCAGCTGTCCTCATGTGCAGAAGGCGCACGCGTATTTGGTCGCCAGTACATCTGGGGCCTCAATGGCACAACCGGAACCAATCAAATATCCTGTCGCCTCCGGCGTCTAATGGGTAGAGAGTGATGTCGCTCAGGCTAAACATGATAGACACGGACGGACTTAACGATAGCGAGTTGATTGGCGGATTCCGAGAGTCCGGTGAGATGTACTATCTTGACGCCCTGGTGCGACGCCACATCGGGAAGGTGCGGAGCATGGTTTATCCCATGGTGTTGAATGACTCAGATGCCGATGATGTAACGCAAGAGGTGTTTCTGCGTGTTGCACGGAGCATCGGGCGCTTCCGGGGTGAGGCAAAGTTCACCTCCTGGTTACACCGGGTCGCTATGAATACAGCCATGGACTTTCTGCGCAGCCGGTCTCGGCGGCCGGCGGATAGCCGGTGCGAGATGCCGGAACTGCCTGACCCCCAACCCGGTCCCGCCCATCTGGCGGCCTCGCGGGAGTTGGGGGCGGATATCCACGATGCACTGTCGGAACTTTCGCCGCGTTTACGGGCGGCGATCACAATGATCGCCATCCAAGGCATGACCACCCGGGATGCGGCACAGGCATGCGGGTGCTTGCCGGCGACGCTGAGCTGGCGGGTTCACCAGGCCCGCAAGATCTTGCGCGAAAGACTTAACCATCAAGGTATATCATGAACACACCACTCGATCAGCAACTGAAGACGTGGGCTGACAGAACAGCAGCACCTCCTGAACACTTGGACTCCCTCGCCAACCGTGTTCGCAAGGAGATCGTTCGTGAGCGTATTCACGCGGTCACGCGCGGTCATCAAGCACATTGGCACCACATACTGTATGTCGTGGCGGGGGCTGCAGCAGCATTTGTGATCACGTTCCTCTGGTTTTCATCGAATCACGGCGAGGCAAGCGACGGCGCATGCATGGCCTCAGCCGCCGCCTCAGCTGATATCTCAACCGACCGGCTCGAAGCCGCCGCTCGTCTTGTGGGCGAGATGAACAGGCTCTTCGACGAGAACTGGCGCTGGGTGACCGAATCGAACGGGGATATGAACATGGGCATTGCGCGCCTCCAAGGCGGCGTGGGCAGCGACACCCAGTCCATGATCGTACGGGTCTCCCTCGCCGCGAAGGAAAATGGCGGCCAGCCATGGCACCAGGTCTGGCACTCTGACATCGTGCTCCGTAGCGAGGAGGCGGTGGAGATCACGCCGAACCATGCCCACGAGAACAGCCTCGCTTTCTGGGTGCTCCCATTGGCTAATGGGTCCTTACAGGTAGATGCCAATATCTCGCTGACGAGTCCCCTTCGCTTCTCTTCCCGGGATTCGACGATCGTGCAAGATGGCCAGCCCTCTGAACTGGCATCATTCACCAGGGGAACGACCCACTATAAGCTATTCCAGACCGTGAAGCTTCTTGCGGCAGACGGAAAGGAAAGTGTGTGATCTATGCGAGCATCCTTGATTATCCCAATGCTGCCTCTGTTCCTCTCTGGCGCACTATTTGCAGAAGAAACTCCTGTGAAAGTGGCCTGCCAGGAACGGTGGTCCAACTACTTTGCGGAAGAAGCGGTAACCCTCCATTTTAGTGCAGAACCGCCCCTCACCGGCGTGGCGGCATGGCGCTTGGCGACTGGCGACCGCACCCTCGCGAGAGGAGAACGGGCAATCGATACTCACGGCGAAGGCGCGAGCCAGTTCACCGTTCAGTTTGCGCTGCCGCCTGTGAAGGACGGCGTGATGATGCCCGCCGAAGTCACGGTGTCCGTTCAGCCCACCGGCGACCAATCAGCCTACTCCACGAATCAATCGCTCTGGATCTTTTCGCGCCATGCCTTCGTGGACAGCGTGACGTGGCTTGAGTCCGTTGATATTCATCTATTTGATCCTGAGGACAACACCGCTAAGATGCTCGAGGCGAGCGAGATCCCTTTTTCGCCCGTGCATAACCCGGACGCACTCGCAACGGTCACCAACGGAATCATTATCGTAGGCGAGGGCGCATCCTTTCAGGAATGGCGAGCCCTCTCGCGACTCATGATTGATGCCGCCCGGCGTGGACACCATGTTCTGTGCCTGGCTCCGGCAGAAGGCGATTGGGTTCTTCCGCTGGCATTCGATGCAGAGCAGTCCAAGCCCCGCCGCTGTACGTTGGCCGGTAACGAGATCATCAAGCGAATGGACAAGCGCTTCGACCACACCGCGTGGGCTGGTGATGGCCGCATGCTATCCTCCACCTTTGAACTGCAGGGCCGCCGCGATATCATTGCGGCGATCCATGCGAATGAAGAGGGTGATTGGTCGTGGATTGAACTCGATTACGGACCCAAAGGCGGCAGAGTGATCGTCTTGGGCTTTGCCATCATGGCGAAGTGGAACGTATCACCAACACCGCGCTATCTTTTCAGAAGCATACTTGAACATCTCACACCGAATCGAAACGAGAATCCACACCTCACAACCAAAGGAGTCCCACAATGAAACACATCATCATCACTGCACTCGTCTGCATGGTTGCTGGCGCATTTGCGGAAGATACACCACAAGAGGCCGCCCCGCCGCTCGTTCTGCCCACCGCGATCTTCGCATTTCAAGAACGTGGTGCGGGAGCGAAAGACCTTGGTGCCAAATCGAGTGACATTCTCTTCGCCACCTTGGTCGTCAGTCCGGATATGTACCTCGTCGATCGGGAGGAGTTAAACAAGACCCTCGGAGAGCAGGAGCTCAATCTCTCCGGCATGGTCACTCCCGCACAGGCCGTTCAGGTGGGCCAGCTCACCGGGGCGAAAGTGCTCATTACGGGTTCAGTCATCGAGTCAGGCCGCACGCTCTATGTCGTCGCCAAGATTATCGGAACCGAAACCAGTCGTGTGCTGGGTGCCTCCGTCAAAGGCAAGACCAGCGATGACTTAGCGACACTGGTTGAGCAGCTTGCCGAGAAGGTCGCCACCACGGTGGCCGAAAAATCCGACCAGCTCGTGGCCAAGGTCGTGAAGATGGAAGACCGTATAGCCGCGCTGAAAGAAAGACTGGGCGATGCCAAGCGTCCCACGGTGATCATTTCGGTGCAGGAACGTCACGTAGGACAAGCCACCATAGATCCCGCCGCCGAAACAGAACTGACCATGTTTTGTAAGGAAACCGGATTCGAGGTCATCGATCCCCAGGCCGGTAACTCAAAGCAGGCCGATATCATTATCACCGGCGAAGGCTTCAGCGAGTTTGCCATGCGCCGCGGCAACCTGGTCAGCGTCAAAGCCCGCCTCGAGGTCAAAGCCGTCGACCGCAACACGGACAAGATTCTCGCCACCGACCGCCAGACTGCTGTCGTCGTAGACCTCACCGAACAGATCGCCGGCAAGAAGGCCCTCCAGGACGCTGCCGCGCTGATTGCGGAGAGGCTGTTGCCGAAGTTGGTGATGAAATAACGAGCGGTCCGAAACAGTGTTTCGAAGGGTCTGTCCGTGTACCAAAGGCACCTCTACGACCTGCTCATCGCAGGGCTTGTTATCTGTTCTGCTTCCCTTGAGATAGGGGCCAGTGGTGTTGCGTCCAAATGCCTACAGGAGCAGACAGACAAGGCCGTGTTGCCCG
Organism: Lentisphaerota bacterium; assembly: GCA_013203785.1. GTDB lineage: Bacteria > Verrucomicrobiota > Kiritimatiellia > UBA8416 > JABMPJ01 > JABMPJ01. Next base: position 7,486 of record JABMPJ010000217.1, read on the forward strand.
TCATGGCGGTGGTGCAGGTCGCTGGTGACGATCTGACACCGCTAGTAGCATTGCTGGAAGACCGCCTGTCTCGCAATGAGAGCTATGTTCTTGTTGACCGCGAACACATCGACAAGGTTCTCAAAGAGCAGGAATTGGCGGCTTTGTCTGCCGCAAGGTCTGTTGCTGGGCGTATGGCCGTGGGGCACTTGCTTGGTGCAGACCTTCTTGTCTTGCTCTCTAAACATACGACCGCCCGCCCATATTACGAAGTGGTTATTAGCGAGACTTCCCATGGCCTCAGACTTCAGGTGTCCATACTCCCCATAGGGAAAGAAGTAATATGACACGTTCACATATTGTCGCCGCCCTGCTTCTGTTGGCGCATTGTGCTGTTCAGGCAACAGCTGCCGTACGCACAGAGCTCACCACTGTTGCCGTGCTTGACTTCAAAAACAGCACCATCGAGAAGCATCATGATGCCCTGGAGCGCTCGCTACCGAATGGCATCACGCACTTGCTCACCGCACAGAAGGACATTTCTGTTGTATCCAGGGAGCAGACGAGGGGGCTCCTTTTTGAGCAGAGCCTGTCGGAATTGGGCCTGACAGACGACAACAAGGCCTCTCGTCCCGTGTCGGCCGACATCATCGTTGGAGGAGAGTTGTTCCAGCGCGGTGAGCGGTCATGGGTCGTCCTCTCACTGATCTACCCCGGCTTCGCCAGGGAAGCAGAGGTTGAGGTAGACGTCGATCTGGCGAACCCCGAGAATGCTGCCGCGTCCCTCGTCGAAGCTCTGGACGGGTATCTGCTGACTGCTGGCCGGGGCACCGACCGCCATGCGGTCTCCACACACCAGCCGATCGGCTCACGTCTGGCTGTGTGGGATTTCCGCGTCCAGGATCCCGCACTCCAAGCACATGACCTCTCCATCGGGTTCGCGGAAATGCTGACGGTACATCTCTCCCAAACGCAAACGGTTGACATCGTGGAGCGGATGGAGATCGATAAGATTCTCGATGAACACCAGACATCCATGGCGGGGATGACGGATAGGGCACGCTGCATCAAGACGGCCAGCTTGGCTGGAGCCCATCTCTGTCTTGCAGGTTCCCTAGTCGCTACAAACAACGTGGTTGAGGTGGACGTCTTTCTGCTGGATACAACCTATGGCGTTGTCCTGCGGTCGTTTCAGGACCAGGCACCGATTGACCGTCTTCATGAAATTGCAGCGTCCGTGGGGTTGAAACTGTGCGGATACCTGGAAGGAACGGACAGCGTCACGATCCCAGCTTCATCAGACGTGGCCCGACATCAGGAAGCTCTCAAATACATCCAAAGGGCTGAGCATTACTTGCATCACGCCAACTACGAACGCTCGATTGCCTTGACCAAGATGTCCTATTTCCTCGATCCAACCCTGCCAGAGATCTACAAGATACAGCTTGAATGCCTCAAGCGCCGTCCTGACGCAGACCTTGAGATTGCAGAGATATGCACCCGGTACCTCACGTACGAGAATCCAAAGGTGCCGGGAAATCTGATCTCCTACAGCATGCGCTTGCTTGCGGAGCACTATGCGGCAACGCATCCCGAGATCGCCGAGGCCTACTACAGGGAGTTGTTTGAGTTTCGCGGTTTCCTGGGGACGGCGCCAGCTGGGCTGCGTCACATGTACAGGAACCAACCGGAGAAGCAGAAGCAGATAGTCCAGTTCTACAAAGACGCTCTGAAGCGGCACCCCGAATGGTCCGCCGTATCACAAACGCATGTCGGAACGGCCATCGCGGAGATGGAAACTGACATTGCGAGCCAGAGCTTCTCCGCGACTCCATCTGAATACGAGAGAGACGCGTCCCTCTCGTTGATGAGCAAACTGGCAAAGGAGCGTGACTACACGGGCTTCTCTCGATACGTGGACAGTACGATCATGGCCGTACCGCAAGAAGGACTCTTACTCGATGAAGAAAAGGAGCGTGATCTGGCCACAAAAGTTGCACTCCTGGAGCCCTTCTACAACCATGTCGATAGAGATATCGCACATACGGCAATCGAGAGAGCAGCAAGGCTCCTCTATCGGCATCGTCACTGGACTCAGATCGTTTCGCTCTGCCGGAAGCACGGGGTGCAGGACCTTTCCCTGTCTCAGGACGATCCCCGGAACCCCTATATCGCAAGAGGAACTGTATCGGGCCAGATTGGCGGCGAGGCCAGCATTACCGCCAGATTGGTGGATGTAAGGACCTCTCATGTTCTGACCAGTCTATCTGTCGACGGGGTCATCCGCAAAGACCTCGACAGTATGCTGGCCCGTATCGCTGCGGCTTTAGCCACAGCCATTCCTGCCGGTGAGAAGCGGCTCACCCCTCCGACTCGTCTCGCCCTGGCGATGAGCCCGGAAGGTCTGATCATGTTCTATGCCGGGATTGATGCCTGCACAAAGGGTCGGCCGAACGAGGGTGTCATATGGTTTATGCACGCGTATGGCCTGGACCCCGATTTCGCTCCCGCTAGAGTGTGGGAAGTCAAGGCATATCAAATGATGGGGTTGTCAGGGCATGCCGAGATCGCTGCCCGCCAACTGTCGGCTCTGCCTTCAGTGAAATCGGCTCTGCCCAGCATTTTATCAAGCGATGCCTCAGCCTCAAAAAGAACCTTGAGTGTGCTGACGCCTGTGATTCACGGGAGAGACACCATCGCTTCCAACAACACTCTCGACGCACAAGCTCTGAAGGTCGCGTTGGAGAACGCTGTTATCGAATCGGGTACCGCCCATGTCTTCGATCCGACCAGCATAGACCGGGCCGCTGCGGAACAGGATCTGGTTCTCAGTGGTCTTTTTCGTGATGCACATGTATCCAGGTACGGAAGGTGGTCTGCCTCGACAGCCGTCCTGCTGTCCGAGCTGCGATTTGACTCTGGTCCTTCTGTGACCATCTCCATGAGAATCTATGACTTGCTGAGAGGAGAGGTGGCCGCACAGGCTTCGGCAACAGGATCACTCCAGAACTGTGAGAGGGATCTACACTCATTGGTTGGGCCTCTGCTGGCGAACTGGACCCCGCTCAGGATGGACTCTCAACAGCCAGCGTTAGGTCCAGAACCCATCCCATTGCGGTCCGATAGTATCAATGATTCTCTGACCAGCATGGGTGTTGAGGATGAAGCTTTAGAGGGCTACAGAGCGTTGGTTCAGGGCCTCATTGCTGTTCAACGCGAGCCTGAGCTCAGTTCTGTGCACATGGGGTTGGCCAACGCTTTTGCGGGCTGCCAAAGGGCACGCCATGCCGCACTGGAGATCGAAGCATGCCTGGACCAGCTTGATCCCCGGGCAGATCACGCATCGATGCACCACTACAACACCTTCAAGTGGCTTCACTATTCTGGCCCTATCAGCTACGCCATTACTTCCGCCTTGCGGTATGTTGACAAGACCAAGATTGAGGTGCTCAAGAACCGGATTCTCGACTCCTACCCCGACACGCTCGGGTACGCTGGCCTGACCTATGACATGGCCAGAACCGCTTGGCATCGTGGCGACTTCGCAACCGCCATCGACTATTGCGACCGCACGGCTACCGCTCTGGGCCGGTCCCCGCGTCTGTCCGAGGGATGGGGCGAGCTTCTTCAAAACGTGGAAGGTGCCAGCTACTACATAAAAGGAAGCTGCCTTTTTCATCTGAACCAGTATGAAGAGGCGCTACAGTCATTCGCGGAGGCCATGGATACTATCAAGACTGTCAAACACAGTGTCATTCCCATTGGTCCCTCACTCAGATTGGTGAAGGGTATTCCGGCTGTGATTTCGACAGGAGGCGAGGGTGCTACTTCCCTGCGGCGTGTCCTCATTGAAGAGATGGCAACCGTGAAGCAGCATATCGAGGGTTCAACCAGCCCTCCCTATGAAATGTGTTTTGATGAAGCGTTGCGGGAGCCCTCCCGTATCGCTAAGTGGAAAGAGGTCCTTGAGCAGCTCGAAGCATTCTGGCGGGCAGAGGGGGCCAGTCCGGCGTGGATCCGCCCCGATAACGAGGATCAGAAGCATATGGAGGTTTCAGCCCGCTCCCTTTGGGGTGCCTACCATCACTCGGCACCCAACAGGAACAAGCTCGATGAATGGGAGAGGACCTATCTGGCTCCCGGCGTTCATGAGGCAAAGATTGCTCTGGAACACCTCGGGACGGCAGTTGGCGAGGCATCGCTTATCGCGATGGTGACCCAGTCAGTCGATGCGTATTTAGGTGGCGAATCCCTCGCGAAGGTGCTCTCGGATAGCGATCTTCCGAGTATGGCCTTTGAAGTCCACCTCTGGACACTCACGACGCTCTACGAGACAGCAGGCTTACAGGCCGTGCTGAATAGGCGTTTCGATGCATGTATGGACGGCGGATGTCCGCTCAGCGTTCGATTCCAGCTGCTCAGTCTGTTGCCGCATGATTTGGCGGCCCTGGAGAAATGGTTGCTGACCATCTCGGAAGAACTCCCTGAAGGCAAAGTTGGCATTCCCGGCAAGCATTGGGCCGCACTCGCTCAGAAACATGCTGCCGCTGGAAATCAAGCACAGGCGCTCGCTTCCTACCGTCAGGCACTCGCAAGCAGCGATCCTTCTGGAGCGCGTTCTGGGCTGGCCCCGTTTCTCGTTATGATGGCGCTCGAAAGCAGCGGTGATTCGGCCCCAGAGCAGGTGCGGAATTACTGCCGGGATCTCGGGCTCTCTCCTTGGCTTCCCGAGTGGCGGTGCTGGTTCGATACCGGTTATAATCTCCAGTCCATGAAACGCTGGCGGGAGGCCGCCGTCTGCTTTCATTATGTAAAACAGTTTCTTGAGAATCCCCACGAAATTGACTCGCGATATACAGTAGGCATATACAAGTACTATGCAGCCGTCCCCGTCCTGTTGGCCGGTGAGGACAAGATGGCTGATGCGCGCTGGACTACTGAATACAAGAACAGATGGGGGACCTCGGCCTACCATCTTGTCTTGTCCTACATAGCGACGGATCAGCCAGAAAAGGCGGCTGCAGTCTTGCGAGAAATCGTCAACACCATTGGTGAAGCCGAAATTCACAGGATTCAGCTTGGGGGGATGTATCGTGCCGTGAAACTGGGGGTCATGGCGGAGTTGCTGCTCGCTCATTTGCGTACAGAGAGGTACGACCAGCCAGAGGAGCGAACATGGACCCTAGAATCCGGCAAGAACATTGAGGGGACGTTTGTGCGAATGGAACACCTCTTGGTCTATATCAGAACGGATGCCGGCCGACAGTTGCCTGTCTCGCGGCATGGTCTATCGGCAGACGACAATGCATACTTGGACCTCATAACAGCCAAGTGAAGGGCCCATCTGGCCGGAGAGCGGCACGAAGAGTCACACAGTGATGATGGGACGGATGGCCCGTCTATCGAAAGAGAATACTATGAACAGATGGATTATCTTCGCTACTGGTAGACCTTTGACTGCGACTGGGTAGTACTATGCTGAAGATACACCTCTACATGAACGGTGACTACTCTCGTGACTCAGCCTCTCTGACAGCGGTTCTCTCGGCCTTGCTCCTCACGTTGTTTGCCGCACGGGGATCGATGACTGCCGCGGAAGATGCGGGGGCTTTGGCCGATTCACGACGAACGGTGGCGATCATTGAGTGGCAGAGCGAGCAGGAGGTGGCTCCACGCGTGCTTGCGGAGTTGCAGAGCGTGTTGTTGGAGTGCGGCTCTGTGGCTCTGGTTGAGAGGGAAGATATTGATCGAGTGCTGCGCGAGCGGGAGTACGTTGTTTCTGGAATAGCCGCACGCAACATGTGCAGTGAGCTCGCGAACATCGTGCCGGCGGACACTTACCTGTTTGTGCATTCGATTCCGGGAATGGACTTTCCGGCGACACGTCTTGATTTGACAGAAAGCCGAACAGGCGTTTTGCTGGGGTCTTGGCTCCGATCGAATGAGGCGTTAGCGACTGATCCAAAGAGACTGCTCAGCCAGGTGCAAGATGCACTAGCCAGACAAAGCCTGCCAATGGATCAACGGCACATCGTTAGTGTGTTGGGTTTCCGCAACGAAACGATCGATACCGGTCTCGATGGCATCGCTTCGGCAATGGAAGAGTTACTGACGGACGACCTGGCGCGACAGCCCAGCGTGTTGCTTCTGGATCGACATCACCTGTATCAGTTGGCTGAGGAGGAAGCCGTCAGCGGTATTGAGACGGAACTTCGCTCCGCAGTCGTCATGCTCTCTGGCGGTGTGCGACCAGCGCCGGATAGCGAGCGGCTGGAAGTGTCCCTTGTGGTTACCAGTGTCAATGGCTCCATCAACCGCACCGAGACTCTTAACATACCAGGCAGCGACCCGCTGGCTTCGCGTCCAGAAGTAGCGGCAGCGGCCCTCGATCTACTAGACTTCCCTGGCACAGTTAAGCAGTCTGGCGCAAGCAGTTGCAGCCAGGAGGCCGCGCTGTACGCAAAACAGGCATTCCTCTGGCAGCGGTGGGGAGACTCTGATCGTGCCCGACAGCCTGCTGAGACCGCATATGCTTTGGACCCCACAGAATCGAACCGGCTGGCGTTGGCGCGAATGCTCGCCGCCGGATCTTCGCCAGCCATCCGCCACAGTTTACGGGCCAACAGACTGATCCTACAGTACTGTGGCAACAGAGCATCTGCTCCCGTGGCCAAAACGAATAGGCGACAAGACCTCATCCTGCCAACCCTCGGATATAGCCCGCAGCTGCTTGATGAGGAGCTTAGGCGTGAAGAACCAAAGATGGCAGAGCAGCTGGTCCGCGAAGAGAACCGCGTATTCCGGGCTCTCCTCAAGCACTACTCCTCCATCTATCCAACTGTGGGGAAGGCATACTGGAACACATGGAGTGCCCGGCTTTCCAGCATAGCCACATATGCGCCCGATGATCGCGTCGGCCAACAAGAACTGCTCTACGAGGCCCTGGACGCGTTCTTCTCTCCTCCATCATCCCCGCACTGGTTTCCTGTGGAGCGATTGCGGATGCTGAACAGCATACGTCACTTCTTCGACAAGGATGATGATCTATCGCAAGCGCTGCTGGAAGAGCTGGTCTCGCACAATGATCCATTCGTGCGTTATGTGGGGCTCTCCATTCGCATGCATTTGCTGGGTTTCGAGCGTCGCGCCGAGCATCCTACCTTCTGTCCAGGTGAAGCCGATTCCCGGCGTGCGCTCTTTCGGATTCTCACAGAGGAGCTGACGCCAGCACACCCTTACCGCAGTGAGAAGCAAGAACGCTCTACCCCACCGCACGTATCCGATTTCTTCCTATATGGACTACTTCCTTACGATGGTGGCTCGCACATCGTCCCGAGAGACGTCGTTGAGGCCGATGTCTTGGATGGCGCACGGCTCATCGAAAGTGTCCTCGAATATGGTGACCCGCTCCGCCTTGGAGCCCTTGAAGCTGCTCGAAAATTCGATTGCCTTGCTGCGCTCGAAAGAAACGGACACAAGGCCGAAGCGATTCGACTGACACGGCGCATCTTGGAGGCCTCTCAAGGGCATCAGGAACGCTACCTATGGCGCTATCGAGACAAGCTCGCGCTTCTGGCGAGGTTGGAGGGAAGAGATATTGACGACGTTGCCGGTTCTCTCTGTTCTGACGGGGCACCGCCCCTCCCTGTAAACGATACGGCATGGAAACAATATGACATCCTGCCTCTGCGTCTAGTTCCTCACCCATTGGGCGGTCGTGAGCACGATCCTCTTGGATCTTCAGTCGCATGTGTTGAGGAGAACCGACTCTATTGTGTCCATGCGCTGTCGTCAGGCCGCAGTAGTACGGAGACCGCTTTTCGTCTGGATGTGTTTGAGATACCTTCGGGCAGACATTTGCGACGCACGGAATATTTTCCAGCCGTCAAATGGCCCCAAGGAGCATACTGGCAACCCCAGCATGTCTTCAGCGTTGCCGCACACATGGACCACGTCTACATCGGCACCAGTTCTGGATTGCTCGTTGTAGCGCTAGCCAGCAACACGTGGATGTCTCTCACCCATGCTGACGGGCTGCCCGGCCGCGTTGTCCGTTCGCTTACCTGGTACGGTGATCGATTGTATATGGGGCTGGGAAGACATCCGTATGACAGGGAAGACAGGTTGCCTGCAGCTTTTGCTGCCTATGAGCCACAGTCAGCGGCATTTACCGTCTTGGCATCTGAGAAGTCCGTCATACCCGGAAGTCCGCTGGACGGGAGCCCGTTCGCACTGAGGCGCATCGTGGCAGATCCTGCCAATGACTGCCTTTGGCTGGATGACGAACGTTCCGGAATCTACAGATACGACCCTATTTCGCAGAAAATCGAGGAGGTCGTCTCTGGCGCGGATAACCTGGAGCTTTCTATCTGTGGACCGGGAGCATGGCCCACACTGTGGCGACCGAAAGACCGTACAGCGGTCAAAGTTCCTCGCATAGTGTCTGGCCGTTATGTCAGGCCTCATGCTGTTGCATGGGATGGTGAATCGGCGATCATCTCCGCAACCAGCTGGTTCAGCCCGCAAGAAAAGGCACGAGTTGTAGACCCGCAGGACAGACGGCAAGTCCTGCTGCTTCTGCAGGAGGAGAAGGCCGCTGGACTCTGGCGATTGCCCGACGGGTCTCCCTTGCCCCCAATCCAACATCTACTGCGGACCGATGCAGGAGTCCTTCTGTTGTGTAACGATGGCCGGGCCTTCCTGTTGCGTCGCCACGTCGGCAGAGCGAAGGCTGTCACGCCGTAGTCAATCCGAGCCTGCGAGGGTTGCGTCGGCGGACGATCAATCTAGCGCCGCGAGGCTCCGGCTTGACATGCCAGCTGGGGGCTTACTGATCCCAGTGGGTGGGTCTCTGGTCATAGGGGCCCCGTTCTGCGGACTGGATTCTGAGTAG
>JABMPJ010000218.1 GCA_013203785.1 Lentisphaerota bacterium
CACATACTCGTACACGCGAATCTCTTCCCTTCCTTTGTGTCGGGGCAGGAGTAGTCACTATCTGCAAGGACTTACGCAGCCAGAAGAATCAGTCATGGGAAGCCGCGAGATTCCGGAACCAGGGCTTGCTACCAGTAGTCTATTTCTTTAGCATGTCAGGTGTTAAGAACGTTGCCCCTTACAAGGAGATTGCGCCATGAAGAGACTCTCGTCGCTACTGATTGCCACTGTTGCCCTCGCACTCTTGTCCGGCTGTGCCGCCTTTCGGTCCTCGATCAAAGATGTGGATCCCGCCGACAGCTCCACGCTGACGGCCAATTACGACCAACGTGACCTGCTCAGTTGGACAGACGAGATGAGCAACCTGATCCTTAAGCAGTTCCCGCCCGAAGGGGAGAAGCCGATTCTCTCTGTCTTTGGTATAGAGAATCGCACAAAGCAGCACCTCGACACGCAGTCGCTGGCCGACACCATCAGCGGGAAGCTGCTCGACAGCGGCACAGTCCAGCTTACCAACACCTCGCGTCGCGATGAGCTGCTGAGAGAGCAGGGCTTTCAACTTCAGAATGCCACGCCCGAATCGCGCGTAGCCGTTGGCAGACAACTGGGAGCCAAATACATGCTGACAGGATCCCTGACCGAGATCAACAGCAGCTCCGTCCGGCAGGTACGGGTGTCCAAGAAAGAGGACATTTTCTTCATGCTGACCTGCGAGATTACCGATCTTGAAACCGGATTGATCGTCCTACGCAAGCAGGTACAGCGTATGCGCCGCGCCCGCAAGCCGATCATCGGATGGTAGGACGCGGAAGGCAGATCCGTATGCGCGCACGGGCACTGGCATTGGTTCTGGCGGCGGGCTGTCTTTCGGGCTGTGCGTCCACGCAACTCCGCTCAGCGCGCAAAGACTTTTACGCAGGCAATACCGCCAATGCGGCCGTGACCCTCGCCGATGCCCCGGCAGAGGACACCAACAGAGTTCTGCTCCTGATGGAGCGGGGCATGGTGAAGCAGGTGGCCGGTCGCTACAAGGCTTCGGCCGACGATTGGGTCGCCGCGGTTGCGGCGATCGATGAACTGGACAAGATCAGCGTATCCCGTCAGGCGGCCAGTTTCGTCACCAGCGAGAGCGTGAAGACCTTCCGGGGACTACCCTACGAACGCACGCTGCTTCACGCCTTTAGCGCCCTGAACTATTTTGCCCTCGCGATGTGGGACGATGCGGCCGTGGAGGCGCGCAACATCATTGATCGCGTGGAGAATCTGAACGGCTTTCCTGACGACGCCTACAGCCGTTACCTCAGTGCGTTCGCGCTCGAGCTGAGCGGGAACGCAGACGGTGCACGGCGTCAGTACGAAGCGGCCGATGCACTCACGAAGACACTCGCCATCGGGAGCACCGGTCGCATCGAGCCCAGTGCGACAGGCAAGGCCACGGACGAAACCAACCGCAGGTCGGAGGACGCAGCCGAGTTGGTCTGCTTCATAAGCATTGGCCGTGGCCCCGATGGCTACGGCCACACTCAGGGACGCGGCCGCTGGGGGCTCACGCCGTACGTCGAGGTCATGCGGGATGGCAAGCGGCTGGGCCGCAGCTATGCACTCGGCGACACCGCCTCACTCTATGCCGCCACCCAATCCAAACTGGCCGCCATTCGTGCCGCTAAGGATGTGACCCGACTCGTGCTGAAAGAGAGCTTAGCCTCCTCCGTAGCCGACGATCACCCAGGGCTAGGTATATTGCTGTGGATCGCCTTCTTCGCCTTTGAAGGCCAGCCTGACCGGCGCTGGGAGACTCTGCCGCTCTCACTACACGTCGCGCGAGTGCCCTGTCCTGACGATTTACGCGAGGTGACTCTGGTTTATCACGGCCGCAACGGCGGGGTCGAGGAACGCCAGACGTACAGCGCCCCATTGACGCGCCGACGCAACACCTTCGTCACCTTCGCACGCAACGGGCCACTGCGGCGTTAGTGGCCTATCGCGCTACGGCTTCGTAAGCGTCACGGTTCCGCGACCGGCACCTGAACGCGTGAACTCGAAATCGACACTGATCGTCGAACCGTTGGCCGAACCGGTGTAGGTTACAGGACCGAAACTAAGCACTCCCGTGGATTCCCCACTACCGCTTATGCTACTGCCCGACACCGTGCCCGTGATAGCGCCGATGCTTTCCGATGTCATACTAAAGGTCACGACCTCCCCGTCAATTGTCGCGCTCCCCGTCAGGTTCTGGCTCAGCAATCCGAACGGCATCAAACCCACGCTACCCACCGCCGCCAATCCCGCGCCATCCTGCGTAATCGTGATATCCACTGGCCCCGACACAGAAAAGCGGGTGTCTTCCCATGTGCCCGACCATGTTCCGATCAGGAAATGAGCCCCCTCAGCCGTACCACCATCACCATCTGAACTGTCACAGCCCACTACCAGGCCCAAGCCAGACACCACCACCACACCCAGCATCTTTTGCCACATCCTCATGGTCCACGCCCTTCATTTTCGTTCGCATTTGACCCCTCCCACATCGTTATGGGAGGATGGCCCGCATTCTAGCTAAAACAGATAGGGCGCACAATGAATGTATTGGTCACCGGCGGAGCCGGTTACATTGGAAGCCATACAGTCCTCGAACTACTACAGGCCGGTCACGAAGTCTGCGTAGTCGACAATCTCAGCAATTCCAACCCGGAATCGCTCTATCGCGTTGTGGCCCTGACCGGTCGCCACGCCGATTTTCACCAGATCGATATTCTGGATAAGCCGGCCCTGACCGCCGTCGTTGCCGGTGCCGGATTTGATGCCGTGGTTCATTTCGCGGCGCTCAAGGCCGTGGGGGAATCCGTGGCACAGCCTCTGCGCTACTACCAGAACAACATTACCGGCACGTTGGTCCTCTGTGAAGTCATGCGCGAGCAAGGAGTCCGTCGCATCGTGTTCAGCTCATCGGCAACGGTCTATGGTGATCCGCACAGCGTGCCCATCACCGAGGATTTTCCGCTGCATGCCACCAACCCCTATGGGCAGACCAAATTGATGATGGAGCAGATTCTAACCGACCTGCACCATGCCGATCCCGACTTCCAGGTAGCCCTTCTACGCTATTTCAACCCCATCGGCGCCCATGACAGTGGCCGCATCGGAGAGGACCCGTCCGGCATCCCCAATAACCTCCTGCCCTACATCTCACAGGTTGCCGTGGGACGCCGCGAGACATTAAGCATTTACGGCGACGACTACCCTACACCGGATGGAACGGGCGTACGGGACTACATCCACGTCGTCGATTTGGCTATTGGCCATCTCAGGGCACTGGAGAAAGTGGCAGCCAACCCCGGTCTCCTAACCTGTAATCTCGGGACCGGCGCAGGCTACAGCGTCCTTGAAATGATCAAAGCCTTTGAAGCCGCCAGTGGTCGGCTGATTCCGTACGAGGTGGTACCCCGCCGCCCAGGTGACATTGCCGAGTGCTATGCCGACCCCACCTACGCTCAACAAACACTGGGATGGAAGGCCGAGCGGGGTATCGAAGCGATGTGCCGCGATGCCTGGCGCTGGCAGTCCGAGAATCCGACCGGCTACAGCGCAGCCACCTAATAGCAGAGGAACCGGGGAGGCCAGCCTCATGGCGGCCCAATCACCGTTCTCGACATCGACTCCAGCGTAGACGCTACACGGCCCCCTCCCATTGAGTAAAACCATCCAGCACGCGGGCGGACCTTATCCCGCGGGGTTATTACTCTATGCAGAAGGCTTACGCCTAGCCCAGATTCAGTGAAGAGGCAACTGGCTGATCACCCAGATGCCGTGCGCCTGCTACAGCCGTTCCTCTTCCTGCTCTGGCTCATCGTCGAGGTCTCGCTGTTCCCCGATCACTTCGGCCTGCTCCTGAACCGCCTCCTGGTGCGCGACTTCTCCGCTGCGCCCCTTGCGTCTCTGGTCAAGCTCCTCAATCCGGCTGATCGGGCCGTAGATCACCAGGGTGTCATCGGTATGCACTTCCATCTCCGCAGTCGGCGTGCCTAGGTAGGCACCATCCTCGCGCCGGATGCCGAGCACCAGAACTCCTTCGTTCGGCAATTTCAGCTCCATAAGCGTCTTTCCGGAGAGCCAGTCCTGGTCTTCAACGAGCAGCTCCGATACGGCATAGCCTCTCTCGAGTTGCAGGATCGCGATATGATCGCGTACCGTCAGGTTCCCCCACCGCTGGAGCCCCCGTGCAATCAGTCGATTCAGCTGCCGCGCCACCACCCGGTTCTTGGCCAGATAGCCGAGCAGGAGCAATCCCGCAAGCAACATCAGCATGTAGGTCCAGCCCTGGTCGGACTGGGAGGTCCTGAGCATGGAGAGCATGAGGGTTGCCACCACGGCGGCGATTCCTACATTACCCAGCAGCATCATGAGCATCACGATGCGTCGGCGCACGGGATGAGTGACAATACTCTCGGATTCCTGCGTTGTGAACCCGACCCCGGTAAAGGCAGAGCGAGCCTGGAAGCGCGCCGTTTCGCTCGACATGCCCGTAAGCATCAGCGCCATGGCGCCGATGCGGGTGACCAGCAGCGAAAGACTCAACGTTATCAATAATGAGAGGACTGCTATCATAACTTACCTAGGAACAGCTACGCAGCACCACTCACGTCGCGCACTGTACGCCCAACCGTGCTTCTGCTCGCGTCTACCTCCACTATACGCCAAAGACCGTCGACAACCACGACAATTGCACGTCACCACGATTGGTATAATGTCAGGAGCATCACCAGGTAAGCAAGCAATGCGGAAAGGACATCCCTCCTTTCTACAGTCCTTCTCATACCGACTCTGAATGGCTTTCATACATCGTCTCTATGCTGGCTCGCTCATTCTTTGGCCATGACGCTTACGATTTGCGAGGGAGTTGAGCAGACACACACCGCGCTTTCTATTGAACCCGCCCGATGGAGCCATTAACATACGGGCATGAAGTCCTTTGTGTTGGCGATGGATCAGGGCACGACCAGTTCGCGTTCCATCATCTTTGACGAGCGTAGCGCGGTAGTCGCATCGGCGCAGCAGGAGTTCGCTCAGATCTACCCGCAACCCGGATGGGTCGAGCATGATGCCGAAGTGATCTGGCAGACGCAGCTCGCGACCGCGCAGAAGGCCATAGCTCGCGCCCAGCTTAGCTCGGTCCAGCTGACCGCAATCGGCATCACGAACCAGCGCGAGACCGTGGTGGTATGGGATCGACGCACAGGCAAACCGATTCATAACGCCATCGTCTGGCAGGATCGGCGCACAGCGGATCACATGGACCGGCTTAAAACGCCGCCGTACCTCGCCTTGATACGCGAGCGGACAGGATTGCTGCCCGATCCCTATTTCTCGGCCAGTAAGCTTGCCTGGTTGCTCGACCATATTGAGGGTGCCCGCGCTGCCGCCAAGGCCGGCCATCTGGCCTGCGGTACGATTGATTCCTGGTTGATCTACCGCCTGACAGAGGGCGCGCGGCATTGCACGGATGTCTCAAATGCAAGCCGCACCATGCTATTCAATATTCGCACAGGGATGTGGGATGATGAGTTGCTTGGGCTATTCAATATTCCGCGCAGCATGCTGCCCGATGTGGTGGATAGCAGCGGCCTGATCGGGCATACCGCCGCAACGCTTTTCGGTGCCAAGGTGCCGATCGCGGGTATGGCCGGCGATCAGCAGGCGGCCCTGTTCGGTCAGCTCTGCCTTAAACCCGGCCAGACAAAAAACACCTACGGCACGGGCTGCTTCATGCTCGCTCAGACCGGAGAGAATCCGGTCATGAGCGAGGCCGATCTTTTGACCACGGTTGCCTGGCGACTGGCTGGTCAGCCTATGCAGTACGCCCTGGAAGGGAGCGTATTCGTGGCCGGGGCAGCGATACAGTGGTTGCGTGACGGATTGGGAATCATTGCCAGCGCACCGGAAGTCAATCAACTGGCCCAGTCGGTGGACGACAGCGCCGGCGTCATGGTCGTACCGGCCTTTGCCGGTTTAGGGGCTCCGCACTGGGATCCACATGCCCGCGCGTCTATCCTCGGCATGACTCGTGGCACCACGTCCGCCCATATTGCCCGCGCTACACTCGAAGGGATTGCCTTCCGAGTGGCGGAGGTATTGGAAGCCATGCAGCGAGACATGGACCGTGCGCTCGTGGGACTACGCGTGGATGGCGGGGCAGCGGCCAGTGATCTCCTGATGCAGATACAGGCCGACATTCTCGGCATAGAGATCGAGCGCCCCCATGTAACCGAAACGAGCGCGCTCGGAGCGGCTTACCTGGCCGGGCTGGCCGTAGGAGTCTGGCCCGACTGTGACGCCCTCGCGGCTCACTGGAAACGCGACCGCACTTTCAACCCCGCCACCACGTCCGCAACGCGCCAGAAACGTCTCGCCCGGTGGCGGCAGGCAGTGGCCCTCGTCAAAGAGTGGTCGTCGTGACCGGCCCTGCCGGGGCGTGGCGTCAGTCGGGCGGCGCCCCCATGGTGCGGCACCAGCCGCGTACGAAGTCGCGGGAGAGAGGGTCCACCGTGTGGTCCGGCAGCGATCGGGCCGCTGCGGTCAGCGCCTCTATCCATGGCTTGGCCGCATAGAGGGCACTGCCAGCCTCTTGCCATACAGGGTAGAACCCCAGGTCGGCCAGGTCGGCACTTGTGACCCGTGTGTAGGTATTTTCCAGGATCACAAAATCAGTGTGATGGGCCTCGACGAGCCGTGTCCAATCGTCGCCCTGTTTGCGAAAGAAATTGTGATTCTCGTCGAACGTGCGCTCCGGAAAGGTCTCTTCGTAGCGACCGTCAATCGAGACCAACACGTCGGGGTGCAGCCGCCACGCGGCGTAACTGCCCCAACGGAACGGCACCACCAAGTTACCCTTTACCCCCGCACGACGCAGGATATCTACTTCGCGTACCGGGTATGATCCAACCGGCGCCAGCACCTGCAAGGAGGCGTCCGGCAGATAGTTGGCCGCTACCCATAGGGCGCAGACCGCACAGAGGATCAGCGTGATCCACCCGGCAGCTGCCTGTCGCCGTGCCGCCGAGAGTCGGCTACCCAGAGTGTGGCAGAACGCCAGCAGGTAATCTGGGGCGAAAGCGGCCACAGCCACGGCGAAGAACGGTCCGTGCCGTCGGTGACTCCATCCCAGGTAGGCGGTTACACCCAGAATAGCAAGTTGGACCACATCATGTTCTCCCCGTTTGCGCCTCCATGAAAACATCATGACCAGGACGACAAGTGCAAACAGTAGCCGGAATCCTATGAAGGTGTCCCATCCGAACAGGGCCAGGGGTTGCCATTCGGTGATCGTGGCCCGTTCGTGGAGCAGGGCCGGCATCAGGTAGGTCCAGAAGCGGAAGCCATATGGATTGACCAGCGTGCCGATCAGTGAGACCAGGCCGACCAGTATCCAGCGTAGCGGATATCGGCGCCGCCAGACCGCCCAGGCAGCGTAGATGCCGAACACACCCAGTCCGGACACAAAGCCCCCATGCACGTTGGTCCAAAAGATGAAGATGGGCGGCAACACCGCCAATGGCCAGCGCGCGCCCTCGCGTATTCGCTCAAAGCATAGAAGGATCAATGCGAAGAGGGTATAGGTAAAGGCGTGACTGCGTATGACGGGTACGTAGCCGTGCAGCAACACAACGGCGCATGGAACCGCGACCGTGATGACGGCATGCATTGACCGGCACCGTCGATAAGCCACCGTCATGGCCAGGCCAAGGGCCGTCAGAGCCAAGACCATCTTCAGAATCATCAGGGCCGTCGGTCCGAACCACCGGATAGCCGTACAGAAAACGAAACCGGCACCCCATTCGTGGTCAACCCACGCATCGAGTACGGGGGTGTAGGCCAAAAAATCCCGTGCCGCCACCGTGTGGTATTTCCATACATGTGCCCCGGCCACCAGTCGTGCCCATAGGTCCGAATCGGCCACGTTATGGTAGGCCAGTGTGCCGATCAGCGCCAACGCCCCAAGCGCCAGGGACAAGGCGAGCATCACGCGTTCGCGTGCGAACGTTGTGCCTCGGCTAGTGACGATAACGTCCATCGACATCGATGAATCCTACTGATAAGGATTTGGTTTTCCGAGCCCCCCGGAAACTACGACTACTGCAGCACCTGAAGCCCATGATTATTGACTGAACCATGCGCGGAGCCCTGCACTAGGGTCAAGAGGATTCTGTGGGAAGTCTAATGTTCGGCAGGGGTATTTCATCTGATATGGCCGGAGTGGTGCATAATTGCCATATAGGCAACGAATCATCGGTCAGGCGTAGCGG
>JABMPJ010000219.1 GCA_013203785.1 Lentisphaerota bacterium
CCCCGTGCTTTCGCGTTGGACTTCCTCCCCACCCCACCTCGCGGTGACGCAGTTGCCCTTTCGCTTCCCTTCGGCTTCTCCTTCACCTGGCGAGGGGACTTTCACCCCCCAAGTTACGTGCCATGCCCGGCACACACGCTGTGCTGAGGGTATCCGAGAGGCGCTCGCGCCTTTCGGATTACCCTCCAGCATGATGTTCGATCCGCTTCTCCCGGTTTCGCTTCTGAAACAGCTCCGTCAAATCATGCCATGAGCCCTCTGGTGTCCTGCGGTAGAACCTTCCGCCGCTGACATAGGCGCCGGTACCCCGCGCAAGGCGCACTTTCCCGAGGGGAAGTGCTGTGCGTGGAGCAAAAACGTTCTCCATCGTGTTGCATCCAGCCATCAGGTCGCATGAGTAGTATAGCGACACTGGGGTGGCGTCCGTGTCGATCTCACCCCATTGCCGAGTACAGACGCGGTAGGCGATCTCATAGACCAGCAGCACGGCAAGGACTGCGCCCGTAACTATGACCAGCTTCTGCTTCATCTTATCCTCTGATCGAACGCTTGCCTGAGCGTGCGCGTCCCTCGCGCTACGAAGGCTTTGTTATGTCTCTCTATTCATCGACGAAGAAGCTATCAGACTCTTCGCCGTCATCAATTCGTGCAACCGATATAGTCTGCAATTCCTCCAGTGCAGACTCAAACTCCAGAAAAGTAGCAGGCGAAGTTGTCTGACTCTGAAAGATATCAAACAACTCCTGCCGTGACGCAGAGATCATATCTATGTCGAGCAGGTCTTTGTCGGCGATGAGCGAAACAAGTTGAAAGCAGAGGCGGCTTGGATGCTTTGATTCTGCTGCATCCCATCGGACCTCCTGTGCATCAGCAGGATAGTCAGGCCAGCGCAACTCACCACGAATGCACTCTTGGGTTTCTTGAGTGATTGTGAGTGTGGGCCCCGCGAACATCCGCAGGAACTGTTCAAAACACTGACGTCTATTCATATCTTGTACACATACACGCGAATCTCTTCTCTTCCTTTGTGTCGGGGCAGGAGTAGTCACTATCGGCAAGGACTTACGCAGCCAGAAGAATCAGTCATTCCGTGAGCGGGTGATTTACTTTTGAGGCTTGCACTGGCGGCGACTCATACTACTATCCTGCCCATGCCCACAATCGTGACAGGGCTCACTGCAGAAGGAGAGATTCCAATGAAATCAGAGATTCCGATCCGTTACCTTACCTCGCTGGCCGCCACCACCGTTCTGTTTGTTGCTGGATGTGCGACGCCGCACTGGACCGCCGTGGATGCAGGCTATGCCGAGCTATCTGTGGAGAACGGTGGGGCACTGATGCCCGAAACGCGCGAGGTTGCGCCGCTAGCACCCCAAACGGTCGCGCCGCCGGTTGCGCCGGTGGCCCCACCCGCAGCACCCAGCAGCGATGCCGGCCTGCTGCCCCCCAACGCGAAGCCGGGCGAGTGCTATGCGCGCGTCTACTTGCCGCCGACTTACACGACCGTTGAAGAGCGCGTCATGATCCGGGGTGCCTCTGAGAAGGTGGACATGATCCCTGCCGTCTACGAATGGGTTGAGGAGGATGTGATCGTCAAGGAGGCCTCCGAGCGACTGGAGGTGGTCCCGGCCCAATACGAATTGCGCGAAAAACAAGTGCTTGTGAACGCGGCTAGCAGCCGAGTGGAGCATGTGCCGGCCGAATATGAGTGGGTCGAGGAAAACGTCCTGGTCGAGGCGGCACACACCGAGTGGAAGAAGGGGCGTAGTCCGCTCTCGAAGGTCGACAATGGAACCGGTGAAATCATGTGCCTGATCGAGATCCCTGCCAAGTACAAGACGGTCAAGAAACGTGTCTTGAAGACACCGGATAGCTCACGGACCATTGAACTGCCCGCCGTATACACCACGATCACAGAAAACGTCATGGTGTCGCCGCAGACCACTCGTACGATCGCCGTTCCGGCAGAAGTCGAGAAGGTCCGCGTGCAGAGGTTGGTCACGCCCGAAGAGAAGCGGGTCATACCGGTTGAGCCGGAGTACCAGAACGTCACGAAGCAGGTCGTTTCGCAGATGGGCGGCATCGGATGGCGCCGCGTGCTGTGCGAGACCAATCTCTCGCAGGACATCATCAAGCAGATTCAGCAAGCCCTGTTGGCTGTTGGGAATGATCCGGGTCCGATTGACGGTATCATTGGTACGCAGACCCAGATGGCTGTTGAAGCCTATCAGAACAGCAACGGACTGGCCGTCGGTGGGTTGACGTACGAGATGCTCAGCCAGCTGGGCGTGGATGTGAATGGCGACACGGAGTAGCGGCCAAACAGCCCGAGGTAACGCCATCCATGTCGGAACTACAAACCATTGTTGAGCTGTCGCACGAGTTCGGCTCGCCGGACTATGTGCGGGGTGGGGGCGGGAACACCTCCACCAAGGATTCTTCGACCTTGTGGGTCAAGCCCTCGGGGACGACTCTGGGTGGTTTGACGGCCGAAACGTTTGTGGCGATGGACCGCCAGAAGATCAACGCGCTATACGAGGTCGCACCGCCGACAGAGCCGGCCGCACGCGAGGAACTGGTCAAGGATCGGATGGCGGCGGCCTGCGTCAACGACGCCGGTCGTCCCTCGGTCGAGGCGCCCCTGCACAATGTCTTCCATGCCACACTGGTGGTGCACACCCACCCCGCCTGGGTCAACGGATTGACCTGCGCCCGCGACGGCGAGGCGGCTTGCCAGCGGCTTTTTCCCGATGCACTGTGGGTCGAATACATCGATCCCGGATACACGCTCTGCATGGAGGTGCGTGAGCGTATCGCCCACTACGAGGCGACGCATGGCCACCAACCCGAGCTACTGCTTCTTAAAAACCACGGCCTCTTTGTCGCGGCGAACACGGCGGCCGAGATCCGTGCCCTCCACGCACGCATCATGGCCACGTTGGAGTGTGTCTACACCGAGGCCGGAATGGAGCTGGCTCTAACGCTGAACGAGGGGGAGCGGGATCGGGCGACCGAAGAAAAGATCGGCACTCTTTGGGGTGCCGATGCCGCCTATTGCGTGTCGACCTGCGAGTTCGATGTCGCACCGGGGCCGATCACGCCGGATCACGTAGTCTATGCCAAGGCGTTCCCCTTTGCGGGAGAACTGACCGAGGCCAGCGTGGCCCAGCACAAGGCTGAACGGGGCTATGCCCCCAGGGTCGTCATCGCCGGGAGCCGTGTCTACGGTATCGGAACCTCGCAAAAAAACGCATCCCTGGCGCTTGAGTTTGCTCAAGATGGTGCCCTCGTGATGAGGCTTGCCGATGCCTTCGGCGGTATCAACTACATGACCGACGCTCATCGCCTGTTCATCGAAAACTGGGAAGTTGAAGCTTACCGCCAGACGCAGGTGTAGGGGGGTGGGAAGGCTGACTGTCGACCCTAGACCATCCCTGAACACAAGAACGGCCCGCGTTACCGCGGGCCGTTCTCTCATTTATAGCTACGAGGTGATCACCTCGTGCCGTCCTCAGGCCGCGATCATTCCGTGCGGATCGATCACGAACTTGGTGGCCGCGCCCTTGTCGAAGTCGTCGTATCCACCCGGCGCCTGGTCGAGTGAGATGGTCTGCACGTTGACCGCCTTGGCGATCGCGATCTTGTCATAGAGGATCGCCTGCATCAGTTGACGGTGATAGCGCATCACAGGGCACTGTCCGGTATGGAAGGAGTGGGATTTGGCCCACCCGAGACCGATACGGATACTGAGCATGCCAATCTGGGCCGCCGCATCAATGCCGCCCGGGTCACCCGTGACATAGAGGCCAGGAATGCCGATGCTGCCCGCCGCACGCGTGACTTCCATTACGGAGTTCAGCACGGTGGCTGGCGCTTCATGTGAGCAGTTGGCACCATGTCCCTTCGCCTCAAACCCAACGCAATCCACGGCGGCATCGACTTCGGGCTCACCGACAATCTGGGCAATCTGATCAGCCAGGGATACATCCTGCGCCAGGTTGACGGTCTGGCATCCGAAACTGGCCGCCTGCGCTAACCGCTCAGGGATCATGTCGCCCACAATCACACACGCTGCACCTAGAAGATGACAGGAGGCCGCGCTTGCCAAGCCGACCGGGCCAGCACCAGCGATATAGACTGTGGAGCCTGGTCCGACACCGGCCGTGACGGCACCGTGGTAGCCAGTGGGGAAAATATCTGAAAGCAACGTCAAGTCGCGGATCTTCTCCATGGCCTGCGCCTTGTCGGGGAATCGCAGCAGATTGAAGTCGGCATAGGGAACCATGACATACTCAGCCTGGCCTCCCACCCATCCGCCCATGTCCACGTAACCGTAGGCGGCGCCTGGACGGGCCGGGTTGACGTTCAGACAAACACCGGTGTGACCCGCCTTGCAGTTGCGGCAACGTCCACAGGCGATATTGAAGGGAACCGATACCAGATCGCCAACCGACAGGAACTCGACGTCACTACCGCATTCGATGATTTCACCGGTAATCTCATGCCCAAGCACCAGCCCCTCGGGGGCGGTGGTGCGCCCGCGCACCATGTGCTGATCGCTGCCACAGATATTCGTGCTCACGATCTTCAGAATCACACCGTGATCACACTTACGATCGCCAATCGAAAGCTTCGGGAAGTCGATCGACTGTACTTCCACCACGCCTGGCTTAATGTAGGCCACACCTCTATTGTCCGCCATGACTCACCCCTTGATGTTGCTATGTTCTCGTTTCAGTTTCAACGGCTTGAAGCCGCTCCAATTTGTCCCCTTTTTCGGATAGATCGCGGATTTTGTCAAGCTGAAGTTAGATGCGTCTAAACGCTGCCTGAGAAACGAATATCCCACCCTGGTGTTTTCTGATAATAATTGCGCGTGCAGTACAAGGATCGGAGTCTGACATGAGCGCGTCCATTGCCTCCCTCCCCGGTGGACCGGAAGGGAGCATTCACCCAGGGTCGGGGCGTCGAAGGGGGCCTCAATTCAACAAAGGTCGACAGCTTGAACGTGAAGCGCATGACGAGATCCTCCTGCTGCTGGGGGATCGCCCCCGCCGCCGTGATCTTCTGGTGGAGCATCTGCACCTCATTCAGGACGCGCAGGGCCACCTGTCGGCCGCACACCTGCAAGCTCTGGCCGTAGAAATGTCCCTATCCATGGCGGAGGTCTATGAGGTGGCCTCCTTCTACGCGCATTTCGATATTGTGCAGGACGGTGAGAGTGCACCGCCGTCTGTTACGATCCGCGTGTGTGACAGCCTGAGCTGTGAGATGGCGGGTGCCGCCCGGCTGTTGGAGGAGATGGTGGCCAAAGCTGGCCCGGGGCTGCGTGTGGTTAGGGCCCCATGCATGGGGCGCTGTGAGCAAGCACCGGTTGCGGAGGTCGGCCATAACCATGTGGGTCATGCCACGGTCGAGAGCCTGATCGGGGCCGTCGAGACAGACGACCTGCATGCTCACGCGCCACCCTATATTGGTTTAGACGCCTATGAAGCGGGTGGGGGCTATGGCCTTCTCAGAGCTTTTCTGGCAGGAGAACGCTCCGCCGAGGAGCTTGTATCCATGATGCAGTGCGCGGGTCTGCGCGGCTTGGGCGGCGCAGGCTTCCCCGCTGGCCAGAAATGGGAGATCGTCCGCACACAGTCGAAACCCCGTCTCTTCGCGATCAACGGCGACGAAGGTGAACCGGGCACCTTCAAGGACAGGTACTACCTGGAGCGCGACCCACACCGGTTTCTTGAGGGTGCCCTGATTGCAGGCTGGACCTGTGAGGTGGAGTGCATCTACATCTACATTCGAGATGAGTATCCGGCTATCAGGGAGGTGTTGCAGCGGGAGATCGCGCTGCTACAGGAACGTGATATGACCGGCGGCATTGATATCCGGCTGCGACGTGGCGCAGGGGCCTATATCTGTGGCGAGGAATCAGCCATGCTGGAATCGATTGAAGGCCGCCGCGGCTTGCCACGTAATCGCCCCCCATTCCCCTCCGAGCGCGGGCTGTTTCAGCTACCCACTTTGATCCACAACATCGAGACGATGTACTGGATTCGCGATGTGATTGAGCGCGGCCCACAGTGGTTCAGTGATCAGGGCAAGGGCAAGAGTCAGGGCTTCCGTTCCTTCTCTGTGTCGGGTCGCGTCAAGACGCCGGGCGTGAAGCTTGCCCCGGCGGGCATTACGGTTCAGGAGCTGATTGATGACTATTGCGACGGCATGGCCGAGGGGGAGGTCTTCAAAGCCTACCTGCCCGGTGGCGCCTCGGGAGGCATTCTCCCCGCCAGCCTGGGCAACATCCCTCTCGATTTCAATGGGCCACTACGGGACCACGGCTGCTTCATAGGGAGCCATGCCGTCGTCGTGCTCTCCCAACGCGATAACATGAAAGAAGTCGCGCTCAACCTGATGCGCTTCTTTGAAAATGAGAGCTGCGGTCAATGCACGCCCTGTCGCAGCGGCACGGCCAAGGCGGTTCAGTTGATGTCGGCCGATCACTGGGACGAGCCGCTGCTGAATGATCTTTCGCAGGTTATGATGGATGCGTCGATCTGCGGCTTAGGGCAAGCGGCTCCCAATCCGTTGCAGTGCGTGCTGAAGTTCTTCCCGGAGGAGGTCACATGAGCGAGGGCACGGCCTTTACCCTTAACGGCGTGGCTGTTGAAGCTCACGCCGATGAAACCATCTGGGCGGTGGCTACACGTACCGGCGTGGAGATTCCGCACCTCTGCCACTGCCCCGAGCCCGGATACCGGCCCGACGGCAACTGTCGTGCTTGCATGGTCGACATTGAGGGGGAACGTGTCCTTGCGGCCTCCTGCATCCGCAAACCCACCGCAGGCATGGTGGTCCTTACAGATTCAGAACGTGCACGGCGAAGTCGTGCGATGGTGTTCGAATTGCTCGTGGCCGACCAGCCTGCGCGTGCGACCGCGCCCGACCCAGACTCCACATTCTGGCGATGGGCCGATAGGGTGGGTGTGACCGTTTCGCGATTTGCGCCATCACCCAAACCTGCGAGTGACCGCTCACACGTCGCGATGGCGGTCCATTTGGATGCCTGTATCAACTGCAACCTCTGCGTACGGGCCTGCCGCGAAGTGCAGATGAATGATGTGATCGGATCGTCCTACCGCGGTGAGCGATCGCAAATCACGTTCGACTTTGATTCACGCATGGGGGAGTCCACCTGTGTGGCCTGTGGTGAATGTGTCCAGGCCTGTCCGACCGGGGCCCTCATTGAGGCCTCCCTACTCGATGCGGAGGGTGCGCGTAAGGCGGTTACCGAGCGCACCGTTGACACGGTCTGTCCCTTCTGCGGGGTGGGGTGCCAAACCACGGTCCACATCAGTGAAAACCGAATCGTGAAGGTCGATGGGCGCGCAGGCCCCGCCAACGAGAATCGCCTCTGTGTGAAGGGCCGTTTCGGCTACGACTACGTCGCGCACCCGCACCGCCTCACCACGCCGCTCATTCGTCGTGCTGATGCCCCGAAGCAGTGGGATCAGCAGATCCGGGATGGCGAGTGGTCCGCGGTCTTCCGCGAAGCCAGCTGGGACGAAGCCCTCGATCTCGCGGCGGAAGGCCTTCGTGCGGCTCACGCAACCGGCGGCTCGGACGCGATCGTCGGCTTCGGGTCAGCCAAGGGGTCGAACGAGGAGGCCTACCTCTTCCAGAAACTCATTCGCACCGCCTTCCACTCTAACAATGTGGACCACTGCACGCGCCTCTGCCACGCCTCTTCCGTGGCGGCCCTCATGGAGTGTGTCGCCTCCGGTGCGGTATCGGCACCCTTTACGGATGCGGCTATCGCGGACTGCATTATCGCCATTGGCTGCAACCCCGCCCAAAATCACCCCGTCGCGGCCACCTACTTCAAGCAGGCCGCCGCGCGTGGAACCCACATGTTTGTGATCGATCCATGTCTCCAGCCACTCTCCCGCTTCGCTGAACAGCATCTCCAATTCAAACCCGGCACGGACGTCGCCCTGTTGAATGCCCTGATCCACACCATTGTGGAAGAAGCACTCTATGACGCGCAGTACGTGGAAGCCAACGTGGATGAATTTGAGGCGCTCAAGGCGATGATCCATGAGTTTTCGCCAGAGAAGATGTCGGGCTTCTGTGGTATTGCCGCTGACCGACTGCGTGAGGTGGCGCGGACGTATGCCACCGCCGAACGCTCGATGATTTTCTGGGGGATGGGCATCTCGCAGCACATCCATGGGACCGACAACTCGCGCTGCCTGATCACGCTGGCACTTATCACCGGCCAAATTGGACGACCCGGCACCGGCCTGCACCCCCTGCGCGGACAGAACAACGTCCAGGGCGCATCCGATGCGGGGCTGATCCCCATGTTCTATCCGGACTATAAATCGGTTGAGGATGACGCCACTCGTAAGCGCTTTGAGACGCTTTGGGGCACAGCGCTCAACCCGATCAGCGGGCTGACTGTCGTGGAGGCCATTGATGCCATCCACAACGGCGTCGTCAAGGGGATGTACGTTGAGGGCGAGAATCCGGCCATGTCCGACCCCGACCAGACCCATGCCCGTAAGGCGTTGGCGACCCTGGAGCATCTCGTGGTTCAGGATATCTTTCTGACTGAAACCGCGTGGCATGCCGATGTGGTGCTGCCCGCCTCGGCGCATGCCGAAAAGGATGGCACATTCAGCAATACCAATCGACAGGTCCAGATGGGCCGCCAGTGCATACCGCCGCCTGGGGATGCCCGGCAGGACTGGTGGATCATCAGCGAGCTCGGTAAACGTTTGGGCTTGGCGTGGAACTACGAGGGGCCAGCGGACATTTTTTCAGAGATGAAGCAAGCCATGCCCTCGCTGGACCATATCACGTGGGAACGATTGAAAAACGAGTCGTACGTTACCTACCCCTGTCCCTCCCCAGAGAGCCAAGGCACACCGGTACTGTTTGCCGATGGCTTTCCCACCACATCCGGGCGAGCCAGAATTGTACCGGCCTCCATCATCCCTCCCGATGAAGTTCCGGATGACGACTATCCCATGATCTTGACGACCGGTCGGATGCTGGAACACTGGCACACCGGAGCGATGACGCGCCGCGCTACGGTGCTAGATGCTCTGGAGCCAGCGGCCGTGGTATCGCTCAACCGGTGGGACATCAAGCGCTATGGACTGGTCACGGGAAAACAGGTAGAGATTCATACCCGCCGCGGGACGATCACACTGACGGCTCGAGAAAATCCTGACATACCCGAAGGCATGATCTCCATTCCCTTCTGCTTTGCCGAGGCCCCGGCCAATGTCCTCACCAACCCGGCACTCGACCCCTTCGGGAAGATCCCCGAGTTCAAGTTCTGTGCGGCGCGCATCGTACACGGGCCTGCCTAGCCGTGTTCCTTGTGGGGTGATCTTACGTTTCTCCATGTCATTTAGCGTTCTCTCCATGTTCAACCTGTTTATGGTAACATACGATTACTCCATAGTTACATGTATATGCGAGTACTAAGGAGTTGGTAATGACGGATGATGCTGTAGTTGAGGCGTATCGTGAGCGGGGATTTGTCAATGCGGGACCACTGTTGACCGAGGATGAGGTCGAGGTTCTGCGGGTCGAGTTGGATCGGGTCATCGCTGACCGCGACCGCACCGACATTCCACAACCGGTGAGAATAGGGAATTTGTCCAAGATTGAGGGGAGCCCCGTCTGGCAGATTGTCAACATCTGGCAGGCCAGTGAGCCTTTCAAGGCCCTCCTCTTCAGACCCGAATTGGGAGCGTTGGCGCGCCAGATGTCGGGCTCCGAGACGCTCCGTATCTGGCATGACCAGATCCAGTACAAACCCCAAGCCGTCGGTGGCGTGAATGCCTGGCATCAGGACGGACCCTACTGGCCAAACATCCAGCCAAAGGATGAGCAACACACAGCGTGGATTGCGCTGGATGACGTCGATGAGGGGAATGGTTGCATGAGCATGGTGCCGGGCTCTCACCGCTGGGGGGTTGCAATAGAATCGCTCCATCAGATCAAAGATTTTCATGCCCTGCCTGAAACCTACGAAGGGCACGCGCTAGAGGCGGTGACCTGCCCGGTCAAGAAAGGGCACGTTCATTTTCACCATTCGCTCACCTGGCACGGTTCGCGCGCCAATACGAGCGATCGTCCCCGTCGCGCTATTGCGTTTCATTTCATGACCCCACGGACCACCTACGACGCGTCGGGCAGTCACATTATGAAACCGCAAGTGACCGTACCCCACGGAGCGATGCTCTGCGGTTCCGGATTTCCCGAGCTGCCCTGATCCGCTTTCCTCGCGCCGCTTGCCGTGCGTGGCGAGGAAGCGGGTAGAGGCCTTTGCGCAGCATTCTAGGCTAATAGTGGCGGGGTGATTTGAGTATGGATGATTCTCTTGGCCCCACAGCGCAAGGGGTTAGGCGCTAGGTGCTAGTGGTCAGATCGGTCCATCATCGGCTCTTCGCTACTTTGAATGCGTAGAGGCCAGAAGCCAATAAAGTACGAATATCCAACAGCCAACAAGGAACACCCAATCTCCAGTGTGCGAGAGAACGAGAATGGA
>JABMPJ010000220.1 GCA_013203785.1 Lentisphaerota bacterium
CTCCGATGGAGCCAGGAGACCACCCATCCTTGACTCTTATCGGCCACTATACTAAACCACAACCACCAGCGTCGCTACGCTCCGATTACCCGGCCGATATCACCCCGGAATCGGTGGCCGATTCGACCGGAATGCGCACTCGAAGCCGGACGTGGCAATTCCAATGAAGTGGAGAGAAAATGGCCAGATCCAAGCGATGGCGGTCTTTCTGCGGGCTGTTGAAGAGGGCGGTGCGGAAGATCTATTCGCCCTTTTTGAATTTGAGGCCAAAGTGACCGACGAAAGGCTAATCGCAGTGCTAACGAAGCTGAATACGGGACTTAATAGGGTATATTCTGCATCCAAATAGAACATGGAGTCGTGAGGGGAGGGGTCAGACTAATCAGGATTCAAATGACCATACGTCTCCTCAATCATCCTCGTATTCGCACGTTCGAGTCGGTCGTGCCTTCATCTTCGCTTGATGAAGCGATCATATTCGGCGTGTGACCCGATCCAGACCCACAGGATGCCCTTCTCTTCGCTGGGGGCATCCATGCCGACTGCACGATAGTGAATGCCAGACCTGACAGACCAGGTGTCGCCGATCTTCTTGAGGTGCAGCGAAGGATGCTTAGGGTCGGTCTTGAGCAGGCCGAAGTATTTGTCGGCCGTCCGTTGAACACCAGCGGGCAGATGCTTGTAGAAAGACCAAAAATCGGGACTGGTAAAGTGGCTCAGAGGCGGCTGCATTTGCTCGCCTTGAAATCAGCCCGAGCCTTCTCTATCAGATCACGCAACGGCCCTGACTTCTGATCGCGCTCAATCTGTTGGTCCCAGCGTTGCTCTTCGTACTTCTCAAACCACGACGAAAAGTCGTTGAACTGGACTTCCGGCAACGCGAGTACCGCATCTCTGATTTCTGCGACGGTGGTCATGTATCTATCTCCAGTGTCAGCAAGTGTACTGCTGTCGCCCGTATCCTGTCAAATGAGAGCCGCTGCTGAGGATTCTGCTTTGTAGGGGATTTTAACCACGGATTTCACGGATGAGCACGGATGGGGAGAAATATAAGGGACGGACCAATAACCGGTACAACGCTTTACCCAGTTCTATAACCGCCGGCACGCTCGATGGGATACTCTGGGAAGATCGGTTCTCCGTATTCTGCGCTCGTTTCCTCGCCCAGCGCTGCCCCCGGGACGGGGCCGCGGTTCTGACGGGCGATCCAACGGCTCTATTCAGGGTCAAACAGTCCGAGGCTAAGCAGCAGAAACCGACACGCTATGCTTTGTGGATCCGCTGTCTGAGATTACACAGGCGTAGGGTGGCCGACCAGGTGATTAGCGCGTTCTTGGATGGCGTCATCCTTTCTGCACCAGTGTAAACGTGTCGATCATTTCTAATCGCCGACGAATGGGCCGCGTGCGATCATGTCCTGCAAGTGCTACAGCAATTCCAAACCTACGGCGTAACAAACCTGGCGTGGCAGCGGTTGATATTGCCTGACGCCACGGCCACTGATGATGAGCGAGGGCGATCCCCCGCAGCGAGATCAAAAGGAGAATCCCGGTGAAGAAGAGCGATATCCTGAAGTTGGCGGGCCTGAATATGTTGGCCGGGATAGCGGGCATGCTGTTGGTTTATGTCATCGCATCCCGCTTCGTTGGTCCTCACCGGGCTGAGACTTATCTGTTCCTTCCATGGCTGGCCAACGGACTGTTCTTCACGCGCGTTGCCTATGAACGCGGCTGGGTTGCAGGAGGGGGGACCTGCACAGGGAGCCAGCGAAGGTAAGTCTGTACGTGGGCAATATCTATTTGACCTGCGGCGTGGTCTGAGAATAATGCTGCGAACTGATCGGGCTTCCATGGGGTCGCCCGGCCGCACCGTGGAACAATAATTAGGAGCATGTGATGTCTGACTGGCCTTCTCTGCAATCGGAATATCCCCTCGCGTCAGAGGCGGTCGAGGCCTTTGGCCGGGATGGACATGTCTGCCTGCCCGGCGTGGCCAGTGCCGCCGAGGTGGCAGCGTACCGTCCATCCATCCATGAGGCGGCCAAATCTCTGGCCAATAGGGCCGACATTCCCCTTGAGAAGCGCGGCACCTACGGCAAAGCCTTCCTACAGTACGCCAATCTGTGGGCGCGTAACGAGGTGGTAAAGCGGTTTTCGCTGGCTGAACGGTTCGGCCATATCGCGGCCGAGCTGATGGGCGTCGATGGTGTTAGAATCTACCACGACCAAGGGCTGTTCAAGGAGGCCGGCGGCGGCTTTACGCCCTGGCATCAGGATCAGTATTACTGGCCGCTCGACACGGATAATACGGTGACCATGTGGATGCCGTTGCTCGATATCTCGGTGGAGATGGGGATGTTGACCTTTGCGTCGGGCTCCCATACGCAGGGCTACCTGGGGACGCTGCCAATATCCGATGAATCGGAGCGAGTCTTCCAGGATTACGTTAAAGCGAAGGGATTCACGATCAACCGCGCCGACGCCATGGCGGCGGGCGACGCCACCTTCCACCGCGGCTGGACTCTGCATTGCGCTCCCGGCAACCAGAGCGACCGGATGCGGGATGTCATGACGATCATCTATTTTGCGGACGGCTGCCGAACGACCGAGCCCATCAATGACAACCAGCGCCACGATCTGGCCACTTGGTTGCCGGGCGTCAGCCCCCGCGAGTTGGCCGCCAGCCCGATCAGCCCCGTGGTGTGGAAGCGGGGTAGCTGAGGAACGCGCCGCACGCGACGTGGGGAGCGGTCGAAATAGACTGACACCGCGGCTATGGAAGACGGGTGGTGCCCATTGCGTACTGGCCAGTGCATCAGTGCTCCGGACGCTTCATCAGAACTCGTCGTAGGCGATTTGCTCCATGGGCACGTTGAGTCCTTTGAGCATCTCGATGGATGCTTCAATCATCGCCGGTGGTCCACAGAGGTAGAAGTCAATCGCCGTGGGGTCTGGATGGTTGGCCAGATGGTTGTTGAGCAGTACCTCGTGGATGAAGCCTGTGTGTGACTGCCAGTCGTCTTCGGGCTGGGGCTCGGACAGTGCCAGATTAAAACTGAAGTTGGGGCATGTCTGCGCCAGGCCTTCAAAATAGTCGGTGTAGAAGCTCTCCTGTAGCGAACGGGCCCCATACCAGAAGCTAACACGGTGCTCCGTCTTCTCGGTCTCAAGCAGATGGGAGAGGTGGGCACGGAGCGGCGCCATCCCGGCCCCGCCGCCAAGATAGACCCTCTCGTTCGCGGTGGGTTTGATGAGAAAATCACCAAAAGGACCGACAGCGGTGATGGTATCGCCTGGCTGGAGCTGGTGGAGGTAGCTTGACCCAGCTCCCGCGCTGTAGTCCTGCCCACGGGGGGGGAGGCTGATCCGAACGTTAAACCGGAGCGGCTTGTCTGGCTCGGAGGGCGTCGCCATCGAGTAATTGCGGCGGCCCTGTAGTGTGTTCTCGGCACGCAGGTCAAATACGCCCTGGTCGCGCCACGTCGTGTCGAACGGGGGCGTCACCGAAATCTTATTGAGCGGCATCTCGCCGTAAGGGGGGATATCGAACTGAAGGTATTCGCCTGGCTGGTAATTGAAGCCCGGTGATTCGGCATTGAGCACGAGCTCTTTGATGAATGTGGCCACGTTATCATTACTCACGACGCGGAACGTGTGGGTCTGTGCGGCCCGTTCCACGCCCGCACCGCCTGCGGAGTTAAGATCTAAGAAGATCTTCTCATCATGCTCCCGGACTTTATAGGTCGTGAGGCCGACACACACCGGCATACGCTTCGGGGAGCCGTCCGTGATTTCAAAGCGACCGTTGTGCTTGGCGCACTCAATTGTGGTGTCCGATACAAAGCCGTCAGCGAGGTGGGCGTTGCTGTGCGTACAGACGCCGTCGGTGGCGTGGAGTGAACCAGCGGCGGCGCGGTAGACGGCGTATGTTTTTGCGGCGTGATCGAACCGAATGACATCTTCCGTTTTCAGGAAGTGACTGTCGCATATCTCGACCCAGCCGTCGATGGGCTCGCCCTTGGCCTTGAAGATATGCGATGTGGTGTCCGCACCTGACGATACGGTCGGGGTGGGCAACTCACGCTCGATGAAGTAGGTCGGATCCTTGCGCTGGCGGAGGATGGCGGGAATGATCTCGCGCCATGCTTCCATCAGTCCGTTGTATGGTTTAGGTAGGTCCGCTTTAACCAGGGCGTGCAGCTTGGCCAGGTTGTGGTAGGGCACCAGCGGAAAGATGTGATGCTCGGTATGATAGTTCATCTCCCAGTAGAGGAAGCGGTTGATGGCATTCATGTAGACCGTGCGGCAATTGAGCCGGTGATCGAGAGTGTTCTCTGCCAGGCCGGCATGCTGCGTCCGTCCGTAGATCGGCATAAGCCACGCGCCATACAGATTGGGTAGGCCAATGAACATGAGGGGCAGGAGGGAGTGCAGGTAGAGCGAAAGTCCTATCACGCTCAAGTAGATGAGCACATAGATGCGGGCCTGCAGGAACACCTTGCCGTATTCCGATTCTGGGATAAACGTCTTCTCATCGGCGGCGAGCTTGCCGCCGCTATGCATGATCACACTGGGGAAGAACTTGCGTATCGCGTTGATGCCCAGAAAGCCCAGAAACTGGTCGAGCAGAGAGGGGGGGCGGGGTACGGCAATCTCCATGTCGCGTCCGACGATCAGGGTGTCGCTGTGGTGGCGGGTGTGGCTCCATCGCCATCGGGTGGACTCGCGCATCACCATGAACGATGCGATCTCATAGAGCACGTTGTTCATCCAGTCGGTCTTGAAAGCGGTGCCATGGCTGCTTTCGTGCCAGCGGGAGTCGGAGGTCGACCCGTAGAGCACGCCGTAGATGGCGAACGGGATGATGGCCCACCAGCTTCCCCAGAGCATGAACGCCCAGGCGCCGGAGCCCAGGATAAGCGCAAACCAGATAAGTGTGTCGCGGATAGCGGGGCCGTCTCGGCGTTCGAGCAGCTTGCGCATCTCCTCCCGTGGCACGGGTGGCGCGTACCATGTCGCTTCCGCCAGCCCGTTCTCAATGGCCAGTCTAGTGTTCCTCCCTGTGAGGCTGTAGTCGCTCAGCGGGGTGCTCTTCATAACGAGTACGCTTTCTGTATGTATATTTTCATGTACAAACCTCAAATTATCCCGAATCTCGCTATGGGTGTCAACTGTGCGGGCGGTGAGGGTGTTTGCTCTGGTTCATCATGAATGACTCTTTCCGTAGCGGTCGCGGTCCACACTGTGTTGTCCTGGTTTCCGCTTGTCACTTATCCGGCATCGTCGCCGCATCACGAATCAGCGCCAGTAGCCCCGGGCTGTCCCAGCCCGAGGGCCGGAGCACGGGCAAGCGGCAGTCTCGGTCGTGGGACGCGCTTCACTCCACCCACGGACTATTTGCCACCCCACGTCCCTGGCGCTGGGGCTGGGACAGCCTCGCGCTACTGGCATGCCGCAGGACGTGTCACCCTATATCAGAACGAGACCGTTCATCCTCACCGTTTGGAGTGGGCGGGATCGTAGGGTTCGATGTGGACGATAACGTCGAGGACATTGGGGCCTTGTTCAATGAGGAGGTTCTGGACGTTGACGGCGATGTCGTGGCTACGTGCGACGCTCATGGTGGGGGCGACTAGGACGTGGAGGTCAATCTGGAGACGAGCCGCCACATAGCGCGTGCGCACGTTGTGGACTTCATGCACGTCCGGGATCGACTCGGCGATGGCGGTGATCTTGCGGCGAATGCTTTCGGGGGCGGCACTGTCGGTCAGTTCTGCCAGACCAGGCCCCATAATTTTCCAGGCACTGTAGACAATGAAGACGCACACCACGAGTGCGCCAGCATGGTCCAGAAAGGTCCAGGAGGGTATCAGGCGGGCACCGGCCACGGCGAGTGCTACGGGAATGGAGCTGAGGGCATCGGATCGATGGTGCCGTGCATTCGCTTCGAGGGCAATACTCCCCAGTCGCTTGCCGCTGTGAGCGGTCCAGCGGTAGAGAATCTCCTTAACGACAATGGAAACCAGTGCCGCCAGAAAGGCGATCATACCGGGCGCTTGAGCACGGGGGGTCTGTAGTGCGACGAGCGCGTTCCAGCCGAGACCGAGGCCGGCGAGCAACAGCACGCCGCCCACAAAGAGGGCCACGAGGGTCTCAAAGCGTCGATGGCCGTAGGGGTGTGAACTGTCGGGCGGCTTGTCCCATATCATGGAACCTGCGATGACGGCGATGTCTGTGGAGAGATCGGTCAAACTGTGAACGGCGTCTGCCACTACCGCCCGGCTATGGCCTAACGTGCCGGCGACAAACTTAATGGCGCACAGCGCCACATTGACCAGCAATCCTACCAGAGTCACCTGGCGGATCGAATAATGCGGTCTTGTCGTCATGATAGAAAGGGATCGGGTCTAGTCCAGCTTGAGCTTGTGGAGCTTGGGTTTGATGACGAAGGAACAATAGGGCGCGTCGGCGTTGTTGTTGAAGTAGTCCTGGTGGTAGTCTTCGGCCGGGTAGAAGGTGGTGGCCGGGACGATCTCGGTGACAATCGGCTTCATCTTGGGATCGGCCTTGGCCAGGGCGGCACGCGAGGCCTCGGCCTGCTCCTTTTGCAGCTCAGAGTGGGTGAAGATGCCTGATCGATACTGGGTGCCGACATCGGCACCCTGTCGGTCTGGCGTCGTCGGATCGTGCATGCGCCAGAACCAGTCGAGAAGCTCGGGATAGGAGACGCGGTTCGCATCAAACGTGATCTGGGTGGCTTCGGCATGCCCCGTCTGCCCGGAGCAGACCTGCTTGTAGGTCGGATTGGGCGGTGCGCCGCCGATATAGCCCGACATGACCGACTCGACGCCGTCGATCGATTGGAAGATCGCCTCGACACACCAGAAGCAACCTGCGGCCACGGTTGCCGTTTCCAGTTTTTTAGGGACATCAGACGGTGGCATGCGGGACTCCTTTGCTTTGGGTTGCGGACCACAGGAGGCTGAGCCGATCAGCAGCAGAGCTCCCACAAGTACCGGGAACGGGTGGGTGGTCTTGCGTTTCATGGGCGCACTATAGCATGTGGGTTAGTCCGATGTCAGCCGGAAGTCGACGGCCATATCCACCGGTACCCAATGCGGGACACGGCGCTTCATGAGCTTCGTCTTGTTCCTACGGCGGTCCATCGCTTTTTCGAGGGCTATTTCAAGCTTCTCGGAGGCCGAATGGTCTAGCCACTCCTGCAGATCGTTGATGTTGATACGCAAGTCACGGACATCCACATCATACCAGAATCCATAGCCCTCGTGATCGTAGAGCACACGGCTCTCGATGGTTCCGTTCAGTCGGCGTACCCGTCCGTCTGTTGTAATCCGGAAACGCTTGTCATCAATCTTGATCCGCATATCGCCGGTGGCCTCAAAAGCAAAGCTACGCCGCCGCACTGGTTCGGGCATGTAGTCCTCAACCGAGTAGATGTGCAGGGTCTCAAACGTGGGTTTATAGATGATGCGGTACTCCCCCAGAAAGTAGTCGTCGCGGCTGGAGAGCTTGTCTCCGAGGCCCTCCTTGAGGAAGGTGTTGATCAGGGCTGCGGGCGCACGACCGGTCAGGTGGGGGCGATACCCGACATCATCATCTATCGCGATGATCAGTGGTATGTCCTCCTCAAGTGGAAGGTTCAGTGCCCGGCTCTTTACAAAGCCATGCAGAATGACGCCGTCATGCGCCAGCCCCGGCGGCAGCCAGCGCGTCGCGGGTAGGGCTTGGTGGAGGATGGACGCGGTCCGCTCCGGACTGATGATGATGAGTGCGCCGAGGGGGGGACAGGCGGGCGGTGGTCCTATGGTCAATCGGTCAAGAACAACCACATTGGATAGCTCAAGAGGAAGCAAAGGGGGCACAATCCATCGGGTCAAGACACGGCCGATGGTGCCACTGATCCAGAGGAGCACGAGGGCGCACAACAGAGCCACCGTGAAGAGCCGATAAGGTCTCCGCGATGGCTCGCTGTGCTCCACGAACGCTCCTGTCTTCCCGCTTGGGTCGTGGTTAGGGCTTAAAGACGAGCGCCGCAATAATGGCGAGGTCGTTCTCGTCCAGGCCTGCCGGTGGCTCGCTATCGTAGCGATCCTGTGCCACGAGGCGTAGGTTCAGACGGCTATTCAGTACCGTCTCAGTGCCGATCTCGGCATTGAGCAAATAGGCGCCGAAGTCGGCCAGACGGGGTATATACTCGACCGAAGCCCAGCATTTTGCCGTCTTGCTGAAAATGTGGTCGTGGCGCGCCGCCACTCGCAGCGAGAGACCGTCATCGTTATCTCCTGACGTAAACTCCTCGACGATGTAGGCCAGACCGCCTTCGATACCCAGCTTGTCGCTCGCATCGTCCAAAGCGTAGAAACCGCCACCGACACCGACGATGATGCGGTAGTCTAATCCCGCTAGATCGTCATGCAGAATGCTGTTATCCGAGTAGAGATAGGGAACCCCCAGCTTGCGCTTGATATTGGCGTAGAGCTTGGCGTTTTCGGTTGTCTTCAGCGTGTCATCGCTGCCATCTGCAGCGGTGGTGGTGTTTTCGCCGTAGTTGCCCTCTAGACCAAAACGGTACTCCATATTCTCATAGTCACGCTGCGTCGTCAGGGCCGCATTGAGCCCCAAGGTGTCGCTGTTGCCTTGGGTCAGATTACCTCCGACAGCCAGCGACGTATCCCAGCCCTCGGCCTCCTCGGCTTCGGCAGCGACCCCCGCGCTCGTCAAGGCGAGTGCGAGAACCGCGCAGGATGCGGTTAGCTTTATGACTCCGGTCATGATGAATCCCCCCGTTGTGTCTGGTTGTGCAGCGCCCGTCTATCAGGCACCTTCATTGAAAATATGCACATCCCGCTGTGGGAACGGAATGCTGATGCCGTCTATATCGAAGCGTTTCTTCATGGCTTCGTTGGTGGCAAAGAAGACGGCCCAGTAGTCGGCGCTTTTCACCCAGGGTCGAACGGCAAAGTTGACACTACTATCCCCGAGCTCGGAGACGCCGACGGTTGGTGCCGGATCGGCCAGAATGCGTGCATCAGCAGCCAAAACCTCGTTGATGGCGGTTCTGACCCGGTCCAGGTTATCGCCGTAGCCGACTCCAAAGGTCAAATCGACGCGGCGGATATCTTTGGCCGAGTAGTTGACAATATTGCCGCCGGTCATTTGGGCGTTGGGCACGATGATTTTCTTGTTGTCCGGTGTCTTGAGCTGCGTTGTAAAAATCTCGATCTCTTCGACCACACCTGCGGTACCCGCACCCTCTATGAAGTCACCCACCTTGAAGGGCTTGAAGATGATCATCAGGACACCCGCCGCGAAGTTGGCCAGCGAGCCTTGCAGGGCTAAGCCGATGGCGAGACCAGCCGCACCGAGGACGACAGCAATGGAGGCCACGGGAATATTCAGGATGCCGAGCGCGGCAATGATGATGAAGGCCATCATGGAGACATAGCTCAGGCTGCATGCAAAGGTGATCAGGGCATGCTCGACTTTGCTTTTCTCCATCATTGCTCGGATGGCCTTCTTAATGAGTTGCGCCACCAGACGGCCGATGACTACCACCAGAAGCGCACCCACCAGCTTCATGCCGTACATGGCTATGAGTTCCTGTACTTTTGCGATCACGGTTTCCATGACTACCTCCTTCTTGGTGCTCACTATATGTCACCGGTTGGGCCATACAAGCATTAATCATGATTAAGGCTGCCGCTCTTTGGTCCTATACAGCGTGCCATCGCCCTCTTCGCTCCACCGTGGCAATCCGAGCCCACATATGTCACGCTTATGCTTGCCGAGAGGTACGCCTTAGGCTAGAACCTCTCCCCTATGTCGGCATCCAATACAACGTCTGTAGCAGCGAGCACTGAGCCCCTCGGACGTGATGAACTCAAGCCCATCATTTCGCTTCCGAGCTGGGTGCTCATACTGAACCTGATCATCGCGTTGCTGGTTTTTCTCGGTGTCGGCTTGCTGTACGAGGATGGCAGTGATTTGAGAGTGCGGCGCCTGCAGGTTGCGGGCTTGCTGCTGCTGACCCTAGGCGTTGCTTCGCTACTTGTCCGTCGTATCGGGACGCTGTGGCGCGCGGCGCGCACCACCAGTCGCCAGCTGGCCGAGCTCAACGAATCCCTGGAGGATCGCGTGGCAGAGCGGACCCGCGAGCTGGCCGCAGTCAATGCGGACCTCGGCCGCAGCAAGCTGATCACCGAGGAGCAGAGCCGCAGTCGCCGCGAATTGCTGCACGTGCTCTGTCATGACCTCGCCAACCCCCTCACCAGCATCCAGGAGGTGGTCCGGCAGCTACAGATCGACAAAGGGCGCTGGGAGCTGCTCTTTCCCATTCTGTCGCTATCCAGCCAGAACGCCGTGGATGTCATTGAGTTGGTCCGCGAGATTCAGGTGATTGAGGATCGGCCTATGGATCTTCTCCCGGTCAACCTGAGCACCGCGGCAGAGAGTGCCGCGACCATGTTGCGTGGTCAGCTGGCGAGGAAGAGGGTCTCGCTCGATATCGAGATTGATGGGTCACTCCAGGTGATCGCCGAGCCCACATCGCTAGTCTCTTCGGTCCTCTCCAACATTCTAACGAACGCCATTAAGTTTAGTCCCGCTGGCGAGAAGGTGCAGTTGCAGGCCACCACGCGGGGTGGGCGGGTCTATATCCGCTGTAGTGATCATGGTATTGGTATGTCGGAAAGTATACGGCGGAGCCTGTTTGACATTGGTAAGAACATTAGTCGCGTCGGAACAGAGGGTGAGACCGGCACTGGCTTTGGGATGCCCATGGTGAAGAAATTCGTGACGGCCTATGGGGGTACGCTCGAAGTGCAGTCGGTTGACGATGTTGAGGGCCCCGCGCGTGGTACCGTCGTCCTGGTGATCTTGCCCCTTTTTGAGCCCTCCGGAGCATAGGCCCCGGTGCTTACAGCACGGCCACGTCACGGAAGGCAAACGGCAGTGCCCGGATCACATCTTGTGCGGTCAGGCTGGTGCGGGCTTCGCGCCAGGTCGCCACGTCGGCGGCGTACCCATGCAGATAGACCGCCGCCCGTGCCGCATTAAACGGCGCCAGCCCCTGGGCCAGGAGTCCGGCCAAGAGTCCGGCCAACACATCGCCCATGCCGCCGGATGCCATGCCGGGATTCCCTGTGGTATTGATGGCAGGCGTCTCCCCCGTTCGGACGACTAAGGTTCCGTGGCCCTTCAATACGACCGTAGCCCCGGTCAGGGCTGCGGCCTCCATCGCCCGGGTCTGTCGGGCGGCCTGAACGGCGGGGATATCTATCCCGAGCAGGCGCGCCAGCTCGCCCGGGTGAGGGGTCAGGACAAGCGCACCGGGTGCCGTGCTGAGCCGCGCGGCGTGCGCGACGTCGGGCAGCGCATCCGCATCCAGAACAAGCGGGACGTGGCAGGTGCCGATCACCTGTTCGGTCAACAGCAGCGCCTCGGCTGAGCGGGTCAGGCCGGGCCCGATCAGGACCGCGTCAACGTCGTCCAGGCTGAGCGGGCCGCCGTCCAGCGCGGCCAGGGTGAGGGTGCCATCGACACTACCTCTCCCCGCGTGCACCATCGCCTCGGGTGCCAGCGCCGCGACGGTACCCACGGCGTCTGGTGGGGTCAGGACGGAGACGAGTCCGGCGCCTGAACGCACCGCGCTCATGGCGGCCATGGCGATGGCCCCGGAGAACTGCCGACTGCCACCGATCAGTAGGACATGCCCGAATGAACCCTTGTGGCTGGTGCGCCGACGGCGCGGAAAAAATGGCCGCAGATCCACAGCCGTGATCAGCTCGCTATCGCTCTGTAGCGCCTCGGTGTAGTGGCTCGGAATCCCGATGTCGACCACTTCAATGGTGCCTACATAGTCGGCGGCGGCGGGAGCCGCGAGTCCACGCTTGGGCCGCCCCATCGTGACGGTCAGGTCGGCCTGCACCACGGCGCCCCCAGCCGCGCCGCTGTCGCTATCGAGTCCCGAAGGGATGTCGATCGCGATGACGGGCCGGCGCAGCCCCAATCGGTTGACCAGCGCAATGGCCTCAGCGGCCGGGCCGCGTGGTGCGCCGGTGATACCGGTGCCCAGTATGCCCTCCACGACGAGTTCACGGTCCGCGTCCAGATTATCGGGCGGCAGACCCCCCGCCTGCGACAGCGAGACGGGGAGTACACCGGCCTCGCACATGCGGGTGAAGTGGAGCTTCGCATCGCCCTGTAGTTCATCAACACTGGCCGCCAAGACCAGTTCTACTGACAACCCGGCCTCGTGCAGGCAGCGTGCCGCAACAAAGGCGTCTCCACCGTTATTGCCCTTGCCGGCAATGCAGCGGATACAGCCCAATCGGTTGCTCAATTCGGCGATGCGCATGACACTGACCGCGACGCCGCGGCCGGCCCGCTCCATGAGCAGCTCTCCAGGGGTACCGAACTCCTCAATGGTCCGGCGATCCAGCTCACGCATCTGGGCGGCGGTTACCAGCTTCATGCCTCGGTCTCCCCGATTAGGAGGGCGTGGGCTACGGCGTAGTTGCGGGTGTGGGAGAGGCTCACCAGCACCCCGGAGATGCGTCGCTCGGCCACCATCTTCTGGATATTCGGGCCGAAACGGACGGAGGGGGCTCCCGTTTCAGCATTGCGCGTGACCTCCAGATCGAGCCAGCCGACATGGGGTCCGATCCCTGTTCCAAGGGCTTTTGTGACGGCTTCTTTGACGGCAAAGCGGGCGGCATAGTGGCTGGTGGGATCGGCCTTGCTATCGCAGTAGGCCTGCTCATCGGCCAGAAAAACGCGGTCTTTGAAGCGGGCGTTCCAGCGGGTGAGCGTTTCGCGCATGCGATCACTTTCCACCAGGTCGATGCCCGTTCCCAGCACGCAAGTCGTCACGGCGTTCCTCCCTGGTAGGCGGTCATGGCCTCAAGCATGGCCTGCACGGCGCTCTGCATGCCTACCATGACGGCGTGGGAGACAATACTGTGCCCGATATTGAGGGTGTCCATGAAGGGCACATCGAAGATGCCCGACAGGTTCTCCAGGTTCAGCCCGTGGCCTGCGTTGACCTGAATACCCAATACGTGAGCCTGACGCGCTCCGCGCATGAGTCGTTCCAGCTCGGACGCGCGTGCATCGGCAGGAAGGTCACAGAAGGTGCCGGTGTGCAGCTCAATGCAGGGCGCCTCAATAGCGGCGCAGGCGGCGATCTGATCGGGATCGGGATCGATAAACATGCTCACCAGGATACCGGCAGCGTTCAGCCGGTCGACCGGTCCGCGCAGGGCCTCAATGGTCCCGGCCACGTCCAGTCCACCCTCGGTCGTGAGCTCCGCCCGTTTTTCGGGTACGAGACAGACCTCATCGGGGTGAATGGCTAGGGCAATTTCAATGATCTCGGGGCTGTTGGCCATCTCGAGGTTGAGCCGTGTGCGAAGCGCCTGGCGCAGGGCGTGGACATCGCGGTCCTGGATGTGACGACGGTCCTCGCGCAGATGGACCGTAATGCCGTGAGCACCCGCGGCCTCACAGGCCAGCGCCGCTGCGACGACATCCGGATAGTCGGTGCCGCGCGCCTGTCGCAGCGTGGCCACGTGGTCCACATTCACACCCAACTTGAGAAGACGATCCTGCATACCTCAGTTCCTATTCCTATTTAATGTCATACGAAAGAAAAGCACAGTCAATATCACCGTTGGAAAGGGGTTTCCTATACTGTGGGGTGGCCGATAGCTCGCGCTCGTAATCGGGGGTGCCGGCCAGCAGGCAGACCCGCCAGCCGTGCAGGCGGCTGAAGGTGGCGGCGACCTCTCTGCAGAACCCGGGGGACTTCTCGAGGCGGACACCGTAGGGTGGATTGGTCACCAGCGTGTGAGCGGCCTGATCGCCTTGCAGGTCCCGCACATCACGTTCCTTGAAGGAGAGCTTCACACCCGCGGTACGTGCGTTATCGCTCGCAATATCAAGGACAGTCGGGTCGATATCTGAGCAGACGATGCGGGGCGATTGCCCGGTCACGACGGAGCGCAGCTGCCCTCGTAGCTCCTTAAGCTCGGTGGCCTCGCGCTCTCCAAACTGGGCCCAGCGCTCAAATCCAAACTGTGCGCGCGATAGGCCGGGGGCGATGTTGCGGGCCCAGAGCGCGGCCTCGATCGGAATTGTGCCGGATCCGCACATGGGGTCCACCAGCGTGGAAGTGCGATCCCAGTGCGACATACGCAGGATGGCGGCAGCGAGTGTCTCCCGCAGGGGGGCCTCGCCAGCCTCTTTGCGGTAACCGCGGCGATGGAGGGGCTCCCCGGAAAGGTCCAGGTAGAGGGCCGCCTTGTTGTTGGCCAAATAGAGGAAGATGCGCAGGTCAGGGTCGTGGCGATCGACTGAGGGGCGCTGGCCGGTGCGGGCACGGATCTGGTCGACGATGGCGTCCTTGACCTTGAGGGCGGCAAACCCGCTGTGCGTGATGGCGCTGGCGATGCAGACCGCGCTGACGGAGAGCGTCTGGTCGGAGCGGATGTAGGGAGACCAATCGATCGCCTTTACGCCATCAAAGAGAGCGTCCTCGGACGGGCAGGGGAAGCGATGGAGTAGCAGTTGGATGCGCTGCGCAATCCGGCTTTCGAGACACGCCCGCCACCCCTCGCGCGCCTCGCCCCGGAACGGTATTCCGCCCCGGTTGAGTCGTACGCTGCCAAAACCCAGCTCGCACAGCTCTTCGCAAAGCGCTTTTTCCGTGCCCGGTATGGCGGCCGCATAAAATTCCAATGTCTCCATAGCGCCCGCACCCTACCATCTGCGTCCCGTTCCGTCCAACCTGTCATGCCGTGCGCGACGCTTTTGTGCGTGACAGCCGATTGATTCACGATTTGAGACTTGATTCAGAACCGGTTAAGGGGTCCAATGGTGGGCCATTTGCATCAAGAGACAGGAACGTAGTATGAACACGGAACCAACCCACGTCCAAACCGACAGCGGTCTCGAAGATATCGAGAAGTTGCAGCACTTCTGGAACGATCACGGCACCAAGATCACGATTGTGGTTGCGATCATCGCCGTGGCCATCGGTGGCAGCAATCTCTACAAGCGGCGGCAGCAGGGGCGCATCGCGGATGCATCGGCCCAGCTGGCAGCGGCCCGCAATGCGGAGGATCTGGAGGCGCTGGTAGAGAGCTATGGTTCGACGCCGTCGGCGCCCCTTGCCCTGTTGCAGCTGGCCAAGACGGCCTATGACGGCGGCGACTATGCTCGCGCGCAGGAACACTACGAGGCGTTCGGCAGTCACTATGCGCGCCACGAGCTGGCCGATGTGGCGCGCCTGGGTCTGATTCACTGTCGCGAAGCCCGCGGCGAGCTACAGGCCGCCGAAGAGGGGTTCAGCGCCTTTCTGGCCGACAATCCCAAGCACTTCCTGGCCGGTCAGGCCTCCCTGGGCCAGGCGCGCTGTCTGGAGCAACTCGGGCGATTTGAGGATGCACGCGTGGCCTACGAGAATATGGTGGCTTCAGAAGATGAGAGTCTATGGAGCGGTCGCGCGGCCGAATCATTGGAGGGGTTGGCCGATCGCGAGGAACTTTACAATAATCCGCCGCCCGTTGCGGCTCCCATGATGCCGGTGCTGGACATCCCCGGGGCCATTACGGCACCGGTCGTCGGTTCCGTCGAGCCCATCATCATTCCCGCGACGGGGGAGTGATCAGCAAGTCGTCACTGATCTGTTCTACTCTGACTTCGAGCTGTCCTCATCCGGATCGGCCTTGCTGAGCTCCCGTTGGCCGTCTTCCTTGCCCTTCTTGAATTCAGAGAGACTGCGGCCTAGGGATCGTGCCAGATCGGGCAGACGCTTGGCGCCAAAGAGCAGAAGAATCACGATCAGAATGAGCAGGATTTCCAGGGGACCTGGTGTGCCT
Source organism: Lentisphaerota bacterium (assembly GCA_013203785.1). GTDB lineage: Bacteria > Verrucomicrobiota > Kiritimatiellia > UBA8416 > JABMPJ01 > JABMPJ01. The sequence goes on from JABMPJ010000220.1 coordinate 15,899, forward strand.
GATATGAAAGCTGGACCTATCACGTTCTCATCTCCTTGGTCGTTTGCCGTCGGCGCATGTACAACGTCGTCATGCTGCCACCAATGTGGAGCCGGTGCAATCGCTATTGTTGGCCCCTATCCGCCTCACGCGTCACGTATGGCGCGTGCGGATTCGCGGTCAGCTGTGCGCCGTTTCAGGGTTTCGCGCTTATCCTGAATCTGTTTGCCGCGACAGACGCCCAGGCTTACTTTGACGCGCCCGCGTTTGAAGTCGAGACCGAGAGGCACAAGGGCCAGTCCCTTCTGCTCGGCTTGGGCCTGTAGCCGGATAATCTCATGCTTGTGCAGCAGGAGGCGGCGCGGCCGGACGGGGTCGTGATTAAATTGGTTGCCGTGGTCGTAGGGGGAGATATTGAGGCCATGCAGAATGGCCTCCCCTTTCTCAATACGGGCATGCGCTCCGATCAGGCTAACGTGGCCGAGTCGCAGCGACTTAACCTCGGTGCCACGCAGCTCAATGCCCGCCTCGATGGTTTCCAGGACATGGTAATCCCGCAAGGCCCGCCGATTGACGGTGATGGAGCCGGTGCCCACGCTCTATCCCTCGGACTGCGAGAAATCGAGTTCGGCGATGATCTTGCCCTGTGCAATCTCACGGAGAGCGGTGTCTACCCTATCCTCGTTGGGATCCTCAGGCTTGACATATGGTCGGAAGCCCGCGTTCAGCTGTCGAACGCGCTTCGATACCATGTTGATTAACACCGGTACACTCGTGATCCGGTCTTTCGCCTGTTCAAGGAGATCTAAGTTCAAACTGCACCCTCCGGTAATAGAAAAATGAACGGGGCGCATTGTATGCGCCCCGTTCCTGTAGGTCAAACGGCAAAAACGGGTTACATCATACCGCCCATGCCACCCATACCGCCCATGCCGCCCATGTCAGGAGCGCCACCGCCACCCGAAGATTTCTCTTCCGGCAGGTCAGCGATCATGCACTCGGTTGTCAGGAGCAGGCCCGCGATGCTGGCCGCATGCTGCAGCGCTGAACGGGTCACCTTGGCCGGATCAAGCACACCGGCTTCGATCATATCGGTGTACTCACCAGTGGCCACGTTGAAGCCACGAGTGCCCTTGCTCTTCTTGACTTCCTGAACCACCAGGGCGCCTTCCATGCCCGCATTAGCGACGAGCTGACGCAGCGGAGCTTCGAGGGCGGCGCGTACGATCTGTACACCCACGGCCTCATCACCCGTTGCCTCGAACTTGTCGAGTGCCGCCTGGGCACGCAGCAGGGCTACGCCACCACCGGCCACAACGCCTTCTTCAACCGCCGCACGCGTGGCGTGCAGGGCATCCTCGACGCGAGCCTTCTTCTCTTTCATCTCGGTCTCGGTTGCGGCACCGACGTTGATCACGGCCACACCGCCAGCCAACTTCGCCAGACGCTCCTGGAGCTTCTCGCGGTCGTAGTCGGAGGTGGTGTCCTCGATCTGACGCTTGATCTGCGAGACGCGGCCCTGGATGTCCGAGGTCTTGCCGCCGCCTTCAACGATCGTCGTGTTTTCTTTGTCGATCGAGATGCGCTTGGCACGGCCCAGGTCTTCGAGCTTCACGTTCTCGAGCTTGATGCCGAGATCCTCGGAGAGGCAGGTGCCACCCGTCAGGACCGCAATATCTTCGAGCATCGCCTTGCGACGATCACCAAAGCCGGGGGCCTTGACCGCACAGCACTGTAGCGTACCGCGCAGGCGGTTGACCACGAGAGTGGCCAGGGCTTCGCCCTCGACATCTTCCGCAATGATCATGAGCGGCTTGCCACTCTTGGCCACGGTCTGGAGCAACGGGAGCAGGTCCTGCAGATTCGAGATCTTCTTCTCGAAGATCAGGATCAGCGCGTCTTCCAGCACAACTTCCATGCTGTCAGCGTTGGTGACGAAGTAAGGCGAGAGGTAGCCCTTATCGAACTGCATGCCTTCGACAACATCCAAGGTCGTCTCGATCGTCTTGGCTTCTTCAACCGTGATCGTTCCGTCCTTGCCAACCTTATCCATTGCGTCAGCAATGATGTCACCAATCATGGTGTCGCCATTGGCCGAAATGGTTGCCACCTGGGCGATTTCGGTGTGCTCTTTGACCTTCTTGGCCTGCTTCGCGATAGCAGCGACGACCACTTCCGTGGCCTTGTCGATACCGCGCTTGAGGCTCATCGGGTTGGCGCCGGCCACGACGTTCTTCAGGCCTTCGCGATAAATCGCTTCAGCCAGGAGGGTCGCGGTCGTGGTGCCGTCACCGGCGATGTCACTGGTCTTGCTCGCGACTTCACGGACCATCTGGGCGCCCATATTCTCGAACTTGTCAGGGAGAGAAATCTCCTTGGCGACCGTGACGCCGTCCTTCGTGATGGTGGGAGAGCCGAAGCTCTTGTCCAGGATCACGTTGCGACCGCACGGACCGAGTGTGGTCTTTACTGCCCTGCTGAGCTTCTCGACACCGGTCAGAATCGCCAACCGTGCGTCGCTGTCATACTTCAACTGTTTGCCATTAGCCATGATCTAAACTCCTTAAGTTTATTGACGCTTTACCCTTAGCCAATCACGGCGAGGATGTCATCCTCGCGTACGATCTGGTAGGTCTTGTCGTCCAGTTTCACCTCTGTGCCGCCGTACTTCGGCATGAGCACAATATCACCCTTCTTCACGTTGAACGGAATGACTTTGCCGTCATCGTCCAGCTTGCCGGTACCGACAGCGATAATTTTGCCCTCTTGGGGCTTTTCCTTGGCTGAGTCAGGGATAATGATCCCGCCCTTAGCCACTTCCTTCTCCTCGACGGGCTCCACGAGAACGCGATCTCCCAACGGTCTGATCTTCATCTACTCTCACTCCTCTGTTTGTTGTGAATACTAACTATTCCCCGCCCCGCACCTGCGGGAACTCTACTTCTTATCGTCGTCAACCATCTCGAAGTCCGCGTCGATCACGTCGCCGTCTTCGTCCTTTTTCTCTGCAGTGGGCGCTCCTTCGTCCGCTTCTGCCCCGCCCTCTGGAGGGGTTGCCTGGGCATAGAGATCGGCCGAAATAGCCTGCATCTGCGTGTTGAGCGCCTCCATCTTGGCTTTGATCTCGTCGGTGTTTTCTGCCTTGATCGCCGCCTTCAGTTCCTCAATCGCTACGTTCACACCGCTCTTCTTCTCGTCGGGGACCTTGTCGCCCTGCTCCTTGAGAAGTTTCTCGGTCTGATAGACAATATTCTCGGCCGTGTTGCGGGTTTCAACCGATTCACGCTTCTTCTGGTCCTCTTCGGCATGCGCCTCGGCATCCTTGACCATCTTGTCAATGTCGCTGTCTTCCAGGCCGCTGGAGGCTGTGATCGTGATCTTCTGCTCTTTTCCGGTGCCGAGATCCTTGGCCGATACATGCAGGATGCCGTTGGCATCGATATCGAAGGTGACCTCGACCTGCGGTACGCCGCGCGCGGCGGGCGGAATGCCATCCAGATGGAATTTACCGATCGACTTGTTGTCGCCGGCCATCTTGCGTTCGCCCTGTAGCACATGGATCTCTACGGTCGGCTGGTTGTCGGCCGCCGTGCTGAAAATTTCACTCTTCTTGGTGGGGATCGTCGTGTTGCGCTCGATTAGACAGGTTGAGACGCCGCCGAGGGTTTCGATGCCCAGTGAGAGCGGTGTGACGTCGAGCAAGAGCACATCTTTGAC
>JABMPJ010000221.1 GCA_013203785.1 Lentisphaerota bacterium
ACTTCATTGGCTTCTGTCCTCTACCCATTCAAAGTAGCGAAGAGCCCTCTTCTTCATCTCCTTTTGCATACACTCCTGATAGACGGCCTCGAGAAAACCGGAGCCTATCTCTCTATAGACCTCAGATACAGCACCACGGACTCTATAACATTCGTCCTCGAAAAGAAGCTTCACCATTATCTACTCTCCCTTTCCGTGTCTTCCGTGCTTTCCGTGGTAGATACATTCTCCCAAACCACTCATTTTCCAATGCAGAACCGACTAAAGATAGCATCTAATAGCTCATCTGTGTAGGTGCGGCCGGTGATAGTGCCTAGTTGTTCTAGTGCGCTACGGAGGGCATCAGCGGCGGGAACAAGGAAGGATTCATCCTGGGCGGCGATCTGACGGGCTTCGGCGATGAGGCGGTGCGCTTGGACGAGGAGGGCCCGGTGGCGCTCCGAGATGACGGCGTGCGGAGCGGTATCGACATGGCCCAGTCGCGCTAGGAGTGACTGGCGGATGTGGTCGATCCCCGTCGCTTCTATGGCGCTACAGAGAAGGGTCTCAAAAGCGGGGTCGGGAGACGTAGGGGGACTGTCCAAGAGGTCGCTCTTGTTCTGAATGAGCAGCGTCTTCTGCGGATTCAGGGCGCCCAGGTTGCTGCGGTCAATGGCGGTAACCGGTAGCGAGGCATCGAAGAGATATAGCACCAAATCGGCTTGGAGTATGCTGTCTGTGGCTCGTGTAACTCCTTCTTGTTCAACGATACATGACGAATCACGAAGGCCAGCAGTATCGGTGAGGCGGATTGGTATCCCGCCGATGATGAGGCTTTCTTCGATCGTGTCACGGGTGGTGCCGGGAAGGTGGGTTACGATGGAGCGCTCTTTGCCGAGGAGACGATTCATGAGCGTGGATTTCCCGACGTTGGGCTGACCGGCGATCACCACACGGGCACCTTCACGCAGGAGATGGCCTTCCTCCCAGCCAGCAATGAGGGTCTCGATTTCCTGTTCAACGGCGCCGAGCCGATCAGCGATGGCGTCGATCACGGTGGCGGGAAGCTCGCCCTCTTCGAAGTCGAGTGAGGCCTCAAGATCGGCCACGGCGGCCATGAGATGGTCATATAGTCCGTTCAGCGCTTCGCTGAGATGGCCCTCAAGCTGCTCCAGGGCGGCGGCGGCGGCGCGATCGGAGCGGGCTCGAATGAGATCGGCGACTGCTTCGGCCTGCACGAGATCGATTCGACCGTTCAGGAAGGCGCGGCGTGTGAATTCGCCCGGCTCGGCCAGCCGTGCACCCGCGGCGAGAACGGCCTGCAGAATGCGACCGGCGGCGGCCTGTCCGCCATGGCCCTGAATTTCGACGACATCGTCGCGGGTATAGCTGTGCGGGGCTCGGAAGATAAGGACAACGGCCTCATCAAGCTCCCGCCCGCCATCGCTCAGCATTCCGTACAGAAAGGTGCCTCCAGGGCGGGCGGAGGGGGGGGCACCGCTGCAGTGCACCAGCCGATCAGCGATGGCGAGACTTTGCGGACCGGAGAGGCGGACGATCGCGATGCCTGCGGGGCCTGGGGCCGTAGCCATCGCCGCAATCGTATCATTGAAGGTGCTATTCACGCCGCACAAAGTAGTCGGCATGTTCCCTGTGGGGCAAGTGCTGAATTGTGAAAGGAGTGAGACTCGAGCTGGCCGCGCAGCCATTTCAGCGGGTTTTCGAAGCCGTGTTATTGCGGCCATCCTGTCGTCAATCCACCCTCCTTCCCCCGGCATCGCAGTGAAACTGATAGCGCATGGGAAGAGCTTGTTCGAATGAGGAAGCAACACGATGAATGGAAATTCAACGACTCTTTGTGTGGCCGCAGAACGCAGAGCTAAGGTGTTGAAAATAGTGGGAGCCGCCGTGCTGGGGATCGCCGTCGTGGGGTATAGATTCGAATATTTGCCTGCAACATATTTTCAGACAACTGCGCTGTCAGAAAGACGCTGAGACACGCGTTCGCCCTGAAGAATAATAACACTTGCCGGTATTATCGCGTCGCGTTACTATTGTCTCATGATTAGATCATTCAAGTGTTGCGAGACAGAGAAGATCTATCGGCGCACGCATTCGCGCAAACTGCCCCAAGGAATCCAGCGGGTAGCGATGCGGAAGCTGTGGATGCTTGATGCAGCGACCGATCTTAACGAACTACGCGTGCCGCCAAGCAACCGTCTTGAAGTCCTGCGCGGTGACAGGAAGGGACAGCACAGTATCCGTGTCAACCAGCAGTGGCGCATCTGTTTTCGTTGGCGGTCCGGCGACGCCCACGATATTGAGATTGTGGATTATCATTAGGAGATGACGAGAATGAAGAAGATGAAACCAATACACCCAGGTGAAGTGCTTATCGAGGAGTTCCTCACTCCTCTGGGAATCTCCCAGTATCGTCTGGCGAAGGATACCAGCGTCCCTGCGCGCAGGATTAACGAGATCGTACACGGCGCACGCGCCATCACCGCAGACACCGCTCTGCGGCTCGGGCGCTACTTTGGGACTTCGGCGCAGTTCTGGCTGAACTTACAGACTCATTTCGAGCTTGAGGTTCAGGAAGACAAGCTCGGGACGCGTCTCGACGCCGAAGTCCATGCCTTTGCGGAAGCATAAAACAGAGACGGGGGAGACGAACAGAGCGCTACTTTCGCAGGGCTTTCAGCCGCCGGAGAGCGTGATCCTTGTATCAGAAGATATGAACGAAAGAGACCCAATGGCCGAGCGCGTTCGTGCCGCATGGTGGGCGCTTCAAGACACGCTCTGCGGGAAGCGCCGGGCGTACCCGCGTGACGAGTTCTACGCGTTCTGTGCCGCCGTTCAAACATACGCAGCAGATAGTGAGCGCGATGGACTCGTCCATCGCGACATGGCAGGCTTTCTCAGCGGGTTTTGGGAACGTTTTAACGTGGGTGCCCGGCAGCAGGGCGCAATGGTGCTCATTTGAACAAGCTACAAAGGGCTTCTCCATGACGCAGAAACGCTACAACGTCGTTTACGCCATCACCGACCAGCAACGCTACGATTACGCCGGATGCAATCCCGGCGTCCCCGTGCAGACACCCCACCTCAATCGCTTGGCGAGCGCAGGCATGGTGTTGGACCGCTTCTACTGCAACAACCCTATCTGCATGCCCAGCCGGGCCACCATCGCCACGGGGCGCACGGCGCGCTCCAACCGCGTCTACGATAACGGCTGTGCACTGCCGGAAAGCGAGGTGACGCTGCCCCAGGTGCTTGCCGAGCACGGCTACGACACACGGGCCATCGGAAAAATTCACCTGACGCCCTACGGCGATCCCGATGGCCGGTATTTCGAGTCCAAAGCCTACTGGCGCGAGAAGAAATCCGACGACAGCCCTGAACCCTATGCGGGGTTCGCCAATGCTGAACTCAGCATCGGGCACGTCGATCACGATGTGGGGCACTACGGCCGCTGGTTGAAGCGGAACTATCCCGATATCTTCCACAACTGGGATGCCTATCTGACGCCGCACCCTTGCGGCCTCAACGACTGTTTCAATTGGACCATTCCACCGGAGGCGCACGCCAACGCCTGGATTGCTGACCGCAGTATTGCCGCGATTCATGAAGGTGCCGCCCGCTACCGAGAAACCGGCGAACCATTCTTCCTGCATCTTGGATTCCCCGATCCGCACCACCCTTTTCGTGCCCCGGAGCCCTACGGGTCGATGTACAGTGCTGACACCGTCGTCCAGCACAACCTGAACAAGGAGACGCTCAAGACCAAGCCGCCCATCTACACGGAATTCTACCAAGGTATTCTGAATAGGGAGAAGCTCGGAGCGGGCGACTTCTGCTCGAATGACCTCGACACCTACACTGACGCCATGTATCGACAGATGGCTGCTACAAGCATGGGTATGGTGACGTTCGTCGACGCCCAGTTCGGCCGCGTCATGCAGGCCATCGAAGAAGCGGGATTGACGGACGACACCATCATCGTCTTCACCACCGACCATGGCGACCTGATGGGGGATCACCGCCTGATCAAAAAGGGCCCGTTCCTGCTCGAGGGCAGCGTACATATTCCCATGGTGATCCGCGTCCCGGGCGTGACCACACCTAATACGCGCAGCGATGCGCTCGCCTGTCACATGGATTTCATGCCGACCCTGCTCGACCTACTGGGAATCGACATCCCGCGTGGCGTCGAGGGCCGAAGCTACCGCGACGTGCTGGTCGGCAAGGCCGACCGTCACCGCGATGGTGTACTGGTGGAGTTCCTTCACCAGACCATGACCGACGTGCCCGTCAAGGCCTGGATAACCGACGAATGGAAGCTGGTGCTTTGGGGCGGACAGGACCAGCACGAGCTTTACAACCTGCGCGAGGACCCCGGCGAATGTGTGAATCGTTACGGTGATCCCGGCTGCGGCGAGATCCAGCAACGATTGGTTCGCGAAATGCTGGACGAAATCATGCGAAGCGAGAATACATTACCGTTTCCGCCGTCACTGTTCTAACCCCGCAGTTGAGCAGGCGAATGTGTCGGGCCAGTTCTGCTTCCATTCGTCCCGAATCCCGCAACCTTGTACGTGCGTCAGTCGATCGAGAAAGGCACACTCAGCACTCACAACCTCTCTATAACCCATTTATATTCACGGCGGAGGCTTTCGTCGATGCCAATGGCGCGTAGCTCGGGAGGGAGCACGTCGAAGGTGTAGGTCTCGATCTCGAGGTGGGCGACCTCAAGCTCCTTGATGGCTCCAAAGAAGGCGGGGCTGAGCTCGGTGGCGGTGGAGCCGAGGGCGAGGTCGTGCTCGAAATAGAGCGGCACATGGAAATGAATTCGCCACGTCTCATCGGCGGCGGCAATAGTGATGCTCAGTGCTGCGGGGAGGTCAGGATAGCTGGTCAGGTCGGACTGATGCTCCTTCCTGATCTTCACCTGATGGAGATAGACGGGATCCACAAAGGCCGCGAGGGCGCTGCGCGCTGCGGGGGTGTGAGGTGTGCTGAGTGCTGAACTGATCTGGATCTTTGAGATCAGGATTCCTGCCTCGGCCATCTGTTTCAGGCTCTGGTCGAGGGGCTCAAACTGCAGGGCGAGGTGACAGGTATCAAAGCAGACGCCAAGATGACGTTGTATAAGCTCATAAGACTCCAATATGTTTGATCCAAACAGGTTACACAGAATATGGGTTCCGTCCTGTTTGAGGGGGCCTGTAAAGAACTTGATCGTGTCGGCGGTGGTCTGCAGAAAACAGTCGGGCTCGGGTTCAAGTCCGAGCGTGATGCGACAGCCCGTCTCTGCTTCAATCCGAGCAAGGTGGGCGACGACCTGCATGAGCTGCTCGATCATGCGCGAGATATCTTCGCTGCTATTGATCCAGCGGCCATAGGAGCCAGGGACGGTGCTGATGCTTATGGTCTGACCGGAGGTAGCCAAGGCGGCGGCAATATCGGCCACGCGCAAGGTGTAGTCGCGACGCTCATCGCTACGCCAGTCGGGCTTATAGACATCCTCTTTAACCCGTTCGCCGTGGAAGGCACCATAGGGAAAGGCGTTAATGGTGATCACATAGAGATTGTTCTCGGCCAGAAAACGCTTGAAACCGGAGAGCGTCTCGCCTGTGAGAGCGAGGGATGCGTCATGCGAGAGCCGTAGGCCGAGACCGAAGGGCTGGCCCGGGGCGATCCGGTCACGCAGAGGCAGGACATGGCGCTTGATTGCTTTCAGGCATTCCTCCCAGGATTCACCCGGATGGACATTCAGACAGTAGGTCAGGTGATGGGGCGAAATCTCTGAGAGTCTCATGCGTGCGCTTTCAGGGCCTGAATGCCTTGGACCACGATCGCCGGATCCATGTGATTGATTTCCACGGCCTGACCGATGGGGCCAGGCAGTGTGATGTGAAGCTCTCCACCGAGGTGCTCGCGAAACTCCTCAAGGCCGCGCAGCACTGAGAGGATACCATCCGGATCGGTGCGCTCGAGGAGCGTACTCCATACGGCTAAGCCCACCTGCTTCAGGGCTCGGACAATGGCGTCGAAATCGGTCGTTGAGATCAAACCTGTGGCCTGCGCATAAAAGCTGTCGAGGGCGACACCAATCGCGACGGCGCAGCCATGGCCGAGCTCGTAGCCGGACATCACCTCCAACCGATGCGCGCTCCAGTGTCCAAAGTCCAGCGGTCGGGCCGCTCCGAACTCGAAGGGGTCACCGCCATTGCGGATATGGTCGAGGTGTAGAATGGCCGAGCGGCGGACCACCTCCTCGATGGTGGCCTCGTCGCGCTGCCGCAGGAGGTCGGCGCGGGCGCAGAGGTAAGTGAAGAAATCGGCATCCTTAATCAGGGCGACCTTAAAGGCCTCACCCAGCCCCCCAAACCAGTAGCGGTCATCAAGCGTCTTGAGGAAGGAGGGATCAATCAAAACCCCAAAGGGCGGGGCAAACGTGCCGGCAAAATTCTTAACCCCGTAGGCATCGATCCCGTTTTTGACGCCCACGCCGCTGTCATCCTGAGCCAAGACGGTGGTGGGAATCCGGATCTGACGCAGCCCGCGATGGACCAGCGTAGCGGCCAGGCCAATGATGTCGAGTGCGCTCCCGCCGCCGATGGCGAGCACGAAGCTCTGGCGACAGAGGTGGTGGTCGGCAATGCTCTCCATGACCCGCTCGGCGGCGACGCGACTGTTTTTGGCTCGCTCTCCGCCGGGAACTGTCTCGGGATCGCAGACCAACTCGATCGTTGCGGCATAGGCGTCGGCATAGGCACGCACACGCTCGCCAATATCGGGCCAGCTTTCCACCACGCCCGAGTCAATGAAGACCTGTACACGGTGGCGTCGGCCCTCCTTTAGTCTGTCTAAGGTGTTAGATAGTAGTGGGTTGGATGGATTAAAGACATCACGCGTAAAGTGCACAGGGTAGTCGTAGCTTACGCTCAGGTGTTGGTGGTAGGTTTCGGTCGCGCTGCTCACAGTCCACTCTCCAGATAGTCTTTCAGGTCACGAGCCAGTTCCAGCAGTGAATCAGGGCGTCCTGTCAGGGCGTTGGAGGCCCAGGCGACCTCACGGCCGGGGCCAGAGCGGCCATGCGTGCCGCCCACGCGGTGATCATTCTGCGAGACCGACCCGGGGGGCCAGCCGAAAAAGAGCTCACAGGGGTCAAAGCCCGGTTTGTTGTGGATATCGACGTGTGAAGCGTAGTCGGGCGCTTCGCGGCGGTCGTGCCACCAGCGGTAGGAGAGCCAATGGCCTTCGGCCGCAACAGCTATCAGGTTGCTATCGGTCGAATCGCGCACTTCGGCGATGGCGGGAGCAGCGAGTAGGGCCTGGCGGGCGGCCTCGCGGTGCGCGGTGGAGGTGGTGTGGATGATGGCGATCTCGTGATCCACCATGGCGAAGGCTCTGGAGTGGTGGAGGTCGAGATAGGCCATGCGATTGATCGATCTCAGGGCCAGCAGCCCCGCCTCACGCAGCAGTCGGTTGGGGTAGACCGGCCCCAGAGGCGCGTCGGCGATGGCGTAGTCGCCGTAGATCAAAAGCGAGTAGCCGTGCTGCGTGGCGGCCTCGGTCAAGAGCCTGAGTTGTGCGGCGGTCTGGTGCCAGGCTCTGGCGCAGCGTGGATCGGAGGGGCCAAAGCGTTGCAGGTCGTAATCCAGTGCGGGCAGGTAGGTCAGGAGTAGCTCCGGGGCTTCGGGATCTTCCATCAAGCTGCAAACAGCCTCAGCAATCCATTGTGAGGAGGCCGGGGAGGCCAGTGGCCCCCAGTAGCGCATCAGATTGAAGGGGCGCTTGAGTGACGTCTTCAGGCGGGCATAGAGGTCGGCTGGGCGCGCGGCACAATCCTGGATCATGCCGCCGCTATGGCGGTGGATCGGGGCGGGTGAAAGGACCCAGTCGACGCTCTCACCCAGACTCTGCTGCCAGAAGAACATACCAACTTGTCCGCCGTTTTCGCGGAAGGGGTCCCAGATACGGGGTCCGCGAACCTGCCGGGCCGACTGCTCCCAGAAGAGCGCCTTGCGCAGCCGTTCGTCGAAGACCCCGTTGGCTTGCATCCCGTGCGCCACAGGTCCCAGGGCGGTGCGCATGGTGCCTTGGACCGGACAGGTCAGGGCAGGAAAGAGGGATCCCGTGGGCTGAAAAAAGAGCCCCGGCAGGTCCAGACCGTAGCGCTGCACCATCTCCCAGCCGAGTGCAGCGACCTGAACGACGAGTAGTTTTGGTTTGGGCATGAGGGTATCAGCTTGCGTAAAACCAGCGGCCCAGACGACAACTGAGTGGCCAGAGCAGAATGAGCAGCACACCAACGGTCGTGCCGATCGGGAACTGTACGAAACAGAGCGAGGCCTGCACCAGAATCAAAAGGCGGATATAGCTGCCGATCGAGGCCTGCACCACTTGGGGCTCCGGAACACCGCGCAGGGCCCGTGTGATTTTGAGGCACTCTGTGATGGCGATCAGGGCGGGCAGTAGCGAAAAGAGCGCTTTGTCGCGGGCGGTGATCAGAAGCAAGAGCATCAGCAGAAGCAGAACCTTATAGGGGAGCCAACGCTTCAGTCCCAGCCCTATGGCCTGGTGCTCGCGGGCGGCCAGCGTGGTTACGGCGGCAATGTAGAGCACAAGGAGCAGGGCGGCCGCGAGCAGCAGTCCTGAAGGGATGGGGGGTGCGCCGACGGCCGTGGCTCCGAGCATGAGGCTGAGCCCTCGGCAGAGGCCCATAGAGAGTGAGCCGAGCAAGGGTATGTTTTTCAGGTAGCGGTTGTAGAGCAGGATTGTTCCCGTCAGCAGAGCGGCGATCGTGGCCGTAGCCGGACCGATTGCGATGGCCCCACCCAGCCCCAGCAGGAGGAGCAAGACGGCGGCGGTTGCGGCCTGGACGAGCGGAATCTCACCGGAGGGGAGCGGCCGTTTGGGGCGGTGAAGGCGGTCTTCTTCAAGATCCATGCAGTCGTTGAGGATCAGTCCGGCGGCATAGAGCGCCAGCGCAATCAGCGCAGCCCAGAGAGCGGGCCACAGTTGATCGGACCCCCGCAGCGCCAGGACGAGACAGGCACCGGCGAGTGGATCACCTGGAACGGTCAGGAGGTTGGGCAATCGAATAAGCTGCAGCCAGGAACGCCATTGAGTTGAGCGGGTTTGAAGGGACATATATAGGATGAACGTTTGAGAGGGGAGGAATGTTAGGGGGAAAGACTGGGGGGGCGTATCTGTGATTCGTTGCATAGGTCCCAATCGTAATCGTAATCCTGCTCGTAATCGTAATCCGAG
>JABMPJ010000222.1 GCA_013203785.1 Lentisphaerota bacterium
ACACACACATTGAGAGAGCCGAACATGGCGCTGCAGAGGTACGCGGAGTACCGCGCCCCTGAGCTCTTCGTTCGGCAGGAGAAGATAGCATCCTACTTGACCAGCGTACCGATTATGGTACAGTCAGGGGTGTATGAGTATCGGCGACATAAAACTCAACGTGGTATTCTTTCAGACAGGCTCAGGAACAGAGCCCGTCCGGAGGTGGTTGAAGGCCTTGCCCACGGCGCACAAGAAGGTAATTGGTGAGGACATTAAGACCGTACAGTTCGGTTGGCCGCTCGGTATGCCGCTGGTAGAGAAGCTTGAGCCGTACCTGTGGGAAGTGAGAACCAAGGTTCGAGACGGGATTGCTCGAGTACTGTTCACGGTCGATGGCCATGTGATGATCCTTCTCCATGGATTCATCAAGAAGACTCGAAAGATTCCTCAGAAGGAGATCGGCACAGCCCGATCTCGACTGAAGCAGTATCAGGAGGCTGAATCATGAAGAATAGACATATTGGCACCAGTTTCGACGACTTCCTCCAAGAGGAAGGTCTCCTTGCCACAGCCGAGGCGACTGCCGTGAAGCGCGTCATCGCGTATCAGATCGAGAAAGAGATGGAGGAACGCCACATCTCAAAGAGTGCGTTGGCACGCATGATGCAAACCAGCCGCTCATCGCTGGACAGACTTCTCGACCCGGAGAATGCGTCAGTTACCCTTCTCACCATGGAAAGCGCGGCCCTGGCACTCGGCAGGAAGTTGAAAGTACAACTGGCATAATTGCCGAACAAGCCGCCTGCACCCGTACCGCTGAAAGCCGCGCGATGCGCGGCCCCCAGCGTCCGGTGAGGCGCGACGTTAGTTACCAAGATGAACACGCACACCGGGGCGTGCATCATCGATAGCCTTGCGGATGTCGGCTACAAGCGGCTGGAGTGTTTCATACCGGCTGTTCACCGAACAACAGGATCAGCCTCTTGAGAAACTGCTTCGCAAGGTTGTCCGGGAGGAACTCAAAAAAGCATCCTGACGGACGGGCGAACAAAGCGCTGCTCTCGTACGGCTTTCAGCTGCCGGAGAGCGCTGACGTTCGCCACGTAAGCATGAGAGCACGCACCATCTACACAGTGATCTATAGGGCATACGGCAATGAACTCGTCGAGGACGTCATCGCCAAGATGAAGCAAGAGAAGATTGTCTGCGAGGTGGCCACGGCCACGGTGTGGCGACATGGACTCCCCCGAACAGAGTATGTCTTCTCCACAGATGAGGCCGACCCACCCCAGCAATGTCTATTGCAGTGACGTCAAGCGTCCCCGCGGAATGCCACTGTTGGCCGTTTCGGCTTCCAAAATTGCACTTACATCGGCCATGCATTCAGTATGCATAAGCTGGGCTCGGAGGGCGGATGCACCGAGGAATCCCTCCGTATAGATCGAGTAGTAACGTCTCAGAATGCGGAAGTTCTTGGTGGTGCCCCAGACGCGGTCGAATAGCTCCGTGTGCGTCCACAGCATCCTAAGCTTCTCCTCTTTAGTACGCTCGCGCGGCGCTTCCATAAAGAGCCATGGGTCATCAAAAATGCCTCGGCCGATCATAACTCCTTCCACTCCAAACGCCGCGCACTTCCCCCGTGCGTCCTCTAAAGAGCGGACGTCGCCGTTTCCAAGGATGGGAATATCAAGACCGAGTTGGTCGCGTAGGCGAGCGGCTCTGGCGATCTCTTCCCAGATAGCGGGACCCTCTGTCATCTGTAGTTGGGTCCGACCGTGAATTGTGATCGCCGCCGGCTTGGCTTCAAGGAGGTGGCCGATCCATGCTTCTGTGGCAATGGTTTTGAGACCGATACGTGTCTTAACGGAGACGGGGAGATCGGAGGCTTCCTTGCAGGCTTGGATGATTTCTTGGGCGAGTAAGGGATTGCCAATCAAACCGGAGCAACACCCTCGTGCCACGACTTTGGGAACGGGGCAGCCCATATTGATGTCAATACCATCAAACTCCATCTCTTCAGCAATCTGTTTAATGACGGTCTGATAGTGTTCCGGCGTGTTGCCCCAGATTTGGGCAACAATTTTAACGTTCTTCGCCTTTAGAAGCCGACGTTCCCCCTCGGTTACGCGCAGGCGATGAATAGCGCGTTGCCTGCGTTTCGGGTGTACGAGCTCGTCCGTAGAGACAAATTCGGTCATTACAACATGCAATGCTGTGGGATCGGCCACACCGAGAATCAACTCGCGGAGGACGGTGTCGGTCACGTCCTCCATCGGTGCCAAAGCAATAATAGGGTCGTCGTATGTATTCCAGAAGCTACTCATCGAAACATCGGTTGGCGAGGCGTTACGCAGTGGGCGGTTCAGTGCCATTCGGGTCAAATTTGGAGACGTGACAATATAGAGGAGTCTTTCTCATCAGCTATCCTCAGTGGTCGTACTGAAGGATGGCAGAGGAGAGAGCGCAGCATGAAACGGGGGGACTGTAGCAGGGAGGGCACGCACTTGGCGAGGGCGTCCTCCTCTCGTGACGCTGTTGCGGCCAGCGTGCCTTCTTAGAGCGGCTCATCCACACCGGTCTATCGCTGCGTCGCGCCTCCTTGCCCGACCTTGACGCACTGGTTCGCGTTCTCTACGCTGTTCACTGACGAGGCGTGGATTCGGGCCCGCATCGGCGGTGCGCGCAGGCCATCTAAAAGCGTCGTAGTCTGAGTAGCCGGGGCGGCCTCGGGGGCAAGAGGGGCGGGACGCTTCGTGGAAGCGGTCGTCATCGTCAAAACTGTTGTGGTATGGTTGCGAAGCTGGGAGACGAATGAATAAGAAAATGTCTTATGCTCTAGTATTGCTGGCACTGTCAGTGCTTGTTCTGCTTTTCAACACAGGCAAGGGTGAGATCAACCTTGTCTTCGACACAGTCAGGATCATGAAGGCTCTGGTCTACATGGCTTTCATGGGCGTGGGTGTAGTGATCGGGTTGCTGCTGAAATGAAGGACGTCAACGGCGTTCAGCTACAGTATGCAGGCATCACGGCATCCAAGGCGGAGGCGGGCAGGCTTCTTGTGCGTGAAGCAGTGGCGATTACGCTTCAGCTTGAAGGGGGTCTCAAAAAGTAGCGCCCGGGGCGGGCGGGAAGGAGTAATACGGATATGAATCTATCTAAGCTGGCTTATGGTGACTTTGTGCGGGGGCGGGGGGCTGTGGGCCTATTGGTGCTACGGCTGGTCGTCGGCCTTGCGTTCATGCTTCACGGATGGGGCAAAATCCAACACCCATTTTCCTGGATGGGGCCGGAGGCTGGGATGCCCGCGCTCTTACAGGCCCTCGCCGCGATTTCGGAGTTCGGCGGCGGATTGGCCTGGATGCTCGGTGCGCTGACGCCGCTGTTCTCCCTGGGTATCTTCTGTACCATGGTTGTGGCTACCCATATGCACGCCGTGGTCCGGGGCGACCCGTTCGTGGGGCGCGAAGGGTCTTTTGAACCAGCCCTGGTTTACCTGTGCGTTGCCCTGCTTTTTATCCTCATCGGCCCGGGCCGATGGTCCGTGGATGCTTGGCTATTTAAGAACGGTGAAGGATGATGAGCGGGACGCACGCATCGACAGGCCATCCTGTCCACGCACGATGACCCGGAGCCGTTCCAACGACTCCGGTCCCGCCTCTTCGAGGGAAACCGGGGTGGGCATGTCCGGCTCTAGTCCAGCCCACGCAGGAACGCCTCCAGTTGTTCGGGATCGGCCTCGATAATGTTATTGGCCGCAGGAAACTCGTTGCTCTGGACCTCTGCATGGAATGTATGCATGGCTGCGACCGATAGCGTGTGGAGTCGGTCCTGTTCGGAGGCAAGATCACAGTAGGTCTTGGCGTGCCGGGGATAGTGCCCGCGATGAGACCCGAGAATGTCGCAAGCGAAGAGGTATTGGATGTCGCAGCCACTGCCGGCGCCCATGGAGATGACGGCCATATTCTTGGCCCGTTTGGTTATTTCGGTGGCGACTTGATGCGGCACCACTTCCAGCTCCACGCCGAAGGCTCCTGCATCCTGAAAGGCCATGGTGTCGTGATAGACCTCCAAGGCCTCGGCCGCAGTCTTTCCGACGGCCCGATACCCGCCGAACCACGTTAGCTTCTGTGGAACGAACCCAACATGGCCGATGACGGGGATGCCCTGTTTCGACATGGCTGCCACCCAGTCGGGGCTGATACAGGCGTATACGGCGTCCGCACCTGTGTTGAGCAGCTCAAATCCCTTCCGAACGGCCTCGTCGGCGTTCACGCAATCACCATACGGAATCGCCATGATGATGAATGTGTCCGGGGCTACGCTTCGGACACCTCGCCCCAAGTCTCCCCCGCGGGCACAGATGATATCAATGCCCGCATCGGCGCAGATGCGCGCCTCGTCGACCGTCTGTGTCTTCACTTCTGTATATTGGCGTTTGCCCTTATTGGCGAGAATCTCGCTCACCGTTAGCTTCTTGCGCTCTGTCATAGTGATGTCCCGTCGCTGTGGTTCTGTAGTGTTCAGTTCGTGAACATCGAAGTGTATCAGCGCCATCAGGAGATTGAAAGCACCAGAGAGGACGAACGCCCGCTGGGGGTGCGGTTGAGTTTGGTGGGACATAGCAGGCCCTGAATCTGTGGAAAGTTCAAAAAAGCCTCTTTACAGAGAGATCTTCAGTGTGTCATGATCTGTCCTCAGAAGGAGGACAGTCTATGAAAGCATCCATTGATGCC